>JAIRYT010000055.1 GCA_031267675.1 Treponema sp.
GAGTGGAATACTACACGCAATGAAAACGCAAACAAAATAAACCGGAGGTTTACGACAGACGGCGCGCGAATTAAACTTCACCATCTTTATCCACTATTTCATTGTTGACACAATACTAGTACTCTTTCATCAGTGCCTCCTGCGTTAAATGTGGTAATTCTACCACAAGTAGTAAACCCACGGCTTTTAACCGGGGGGGACACTTCATATTGTCTTTAATCCCGGTTATACCTCTAATAGTGGGGTGTCAGCGGGAATCGATCTCTATAACTATGAATTTCCCAGCCTTGCCGAGAACGCCACGATGGATTTCTTTTTCCATCTTTCCACATCTCCGGCAGATCTTTATGCCGCGCGCCTTGACATTGCCGCCGGGGAGCCGATTCCGGCCGGCTGGTATAACCGCGTCAAGCCGTTTAGCTTTGGCATGCACAACATTACCCGCCAGCGGGGCGGCGTTACCATTCTAAACAATGTAATCAACTCCAACCGCCGCGAGCATGTATTTTTGGACTATACGCTCAAAGGATCGGGCCGCGTTACGATACAGGTGTTTACCCTCGACGGAAACCTTGTCAAAGTGCTAAAACGCGAAAGCCAGGGCGCGGGTGATTACCGGGTTTCCTGGGACGGTACCAACAACGGCGGCAGATCCGTAGCGCGCGGCATGTATTTTATCCGCGTCGTCGCGCCGGACATAGACGAAATCCGCAAGGTTATGGTGGTTAAGTGAAGGGTGTGGTACACAGTACCGGCGAAGCAGCGGGGAGCCGCTTTATCCGGCGGATTTATGTCGAAGTTGCCGACAGGGAATTCCGCGCAAAATCCTTAATTCCATTCCAAGTGCAAGTTAATAAACCGGAAAAGCGTCAAATCCGCTGTCTTTGAGGCCAAGGAGGGTGGCGTTGGGGTCCCGGCCCGGGGTAACGCCGACCGCCCAGTATTCCCGGCCATTGACCGTACGGCGGGTAATAAGCGGGGCAAATCCGCTGCCGCGAAGCCGCTCGGCGGCGGCCCTGGCGTTTGTTTCGCTGCTAAAAAGCCCCGTTTGCAGCAGGACGGGTCCGCCCGCCGGGGCGCTTTCGACGATAATCGGCGCAGGGGGGCTTTGCGGCGCGGCGGGCGGCTCTATGGTCATGCTGCCGCCCTGAAGAAGCCACAGCGCGGTGGGGGCCGGATTTACGCTTTCGGCGGCGACAAGCGCCTCGGGGCTTTGGGGAAAATCACGGAGCAGGGCCGTTTTTGCCGCCTCGTCGCCTGTTATGCGCCAGAGTCCGTAATAAATACGCGGATGGAATTCACGGTACGCGGCGTCGGTCAAAAGCTGCCGCAGCGGCCCGGTGTTTCCGTTTTTTAACGCCTCGATGTATCCGTGGAGACAGCGGGCGTCTTTTTCCAGCTTTCCGTTAAGAGCGCCCAGCGCCGTTTTATCGGCCTCGTCAAATTCGCCCAGCGCCGCAAGGCAATAGGCGGCGCGGAGCAGCGCGGCATGATCATTCCCCGCCGAAGCCTCTAACCAGGCCCCGGCGGCGCCTTCTATATTGCCGGATAATTCAAAAAGCCGCGCCATTGTTATCAGGGCGTTTTTTCGCTCCTGCGCGCTTAACGAAGGATTGGAGAGCGCCTTTTCGACAGATTGAATTTCCGCCGCCAGCAGGATCGAAGTATCCTGGGCGTCCGCCGCGGACAGGATAAAAAACAGGCCCGTGATTACGAACAGGCGTTTCATTTCGGAATGTCGGGCGGCGCTTCGTTTGGCTCAAAAGCCGGTTTTTTTGCCTTTTTAAAACTTTTAAAAATAATAAAGGGAAGCGAGCAGAGCATTCCCAGCATAAACGAAGCAAACACGGTAAAATAAATCGGTACGCTTTCGAATTTTACAAAACCAATGGACAGATCGCAGCGGTTGTCCAGATTGGAACCGATAAAAACCAAAAGTACGGCCAGAACAAGTATGAGTCCCAACATTCGCCAGGGCATGGCAACCTCCTGTAAAAAGACATCACATCATCACACTTCACATCATGACACACCGCGAAAGGTAACCCCGTCAAGCGCGCGCAGCGAAATATTCTTAAAGCCGCCGATTAACCCGCGCGGCCCCGGAAACACCGCCATTTCGTCATGCTCGGTTCTACCCAGCAGTTCGTCCGCGCTTTTGCGGGAAACCCTTTCAACCAGCACGCGCTGCGTTTGTCCTACACGGCGCTGCAGTGATTGTATCGTAATTTTCTTTTGAAGGGCAATCACCTGCGAAAGCCGGCGGTGCTTTTCGGCTTCATCAACGGTGTTTGTAAACGAATAGGCCGCGGTCCCTTCGCGGGGGTTATAATAATACATATACGCATAACTAAAGCGTATCGTTTCCATTATCGACAATAATTCTTCAAAATCTTTTTCTGTTTCGCCGGGAAAGCCCACCAGCAGATCCGAAGAAATGCTGATGTCCGGCATGGCGGCGCGGAGTTTTTCGAGCAGCGCCAGATACGAGGCCGCTGTGTAGCGCCGGTTCATCGCCGCAAGCAGGCGGTCTGCGCCGTGCTGCAGGGGCAGATGAAGGTGCCGGCAAAAACAGCTGTGTTCCGCCATGACGGCGATTGTTTTAGCGGATAAATCTTTGGGATTTGACGAAAGAAAGCGCACCCATTCAATTGAAGTGCCGGCAATCGCCCCGGCGATTTGTAGCAGAAGCAAAGGAAAATCCGTATCTTCATACTGATAGGAATTTACATTTTGCCCCAGCAGGGTAATTTCGCGCACTCCCTTTTTGGACAATAACGCCAGCTCGGCCCTGATTGATTCCGGCGAACGGGAAACTTCCCTGCCCCGTACATAGGGAACGATACAGTAGGAACAAAAATTGTTACAGCCGTGCATGATGGGGACAAAACTACGGAACGCGCCGTTTTCCAGATGTGATCCGGAAAAAAGATACGGCTTTTCGCCGTTATACTCCGCGTCAAGAAACGTCTTCTGTTCCGCCGCTTCCAGTATGCGGGGAAAAATACCCCGCTCTTCTGTTCCCATAACGGCGTTTACCGCCGAAAAATCGTCCTTGAGTTTTTTGCCCAGGCGGCTTGCCATACAGCCTGCGACCACCAAAAAAAACGGCCTCGTTTTTTTTTGCGCTTCATAGTGGGCAAGCCTTCCCCGTATACGCTGTTCGGCGGTTTCACGGACCGAACAGGTGTTAAGCAGAACAAGGTCCGCGCTTTCCGCCGCCGGGGATTTTTTCCAGCCTCGTTCCGCAAGAACCAGCTCGAGCGCGGCGGATTCGGCGGAATTCATTTGACATCCATAGGTTTCAAAAAAATAGGTCACGGCGGTATGCCAAAAAAGAAAAAGTTCATCGATCAGCCTTTAGGTTACTCCCCCATCCGCCTTCCGCGCGGGCAAAGGCGCTGTGGTTATGAATGCTTTCAAAGTTTTCCGCCTCGACCGAAAAACGGGGAAAGCATTTTAACGCGTCGATTTTAATATACACGTCGCGGACCACGTCTTCGACAAATTTGGGATTATCGTACGCGGTTTCGGTAATGAATTTTTCATCCTCGCGCTTAAGAATCGAATACACCGGACTTGAGGCGGATTTTTCGACCAGGTCTATCATGTCTTCGATCCAAAAAAACGGCCCCAGTTCAAGTTCGACCGTTACCACTCCCCGCTGATTGTGGGCGCCGCGGTCCGAAATTGCCCGCGAACAGGGGCATACCGTGGTGACCGGAACCGAAACGCTCACCGTAAAGTGCCGGTCTGTTCCCCGCACCCGGCCCTGGTAGCGGCAGCGGTAGCTCATCATGCCCGCAAGCCCCGAAACCGGCGCGTTTTTTTCCAGAAAATAGGGAAAGGAAAGTTCGCCGTACGCCGATTCCGCGTTCAGTTCAACACTGATTTCTTTGAGCATTTCAAGAAAACGCGGCATGGAAAGATCCTTGCGGTGGCGGTGAAAAATTTCCACAAAACGGCTCATGTGGGTTCCCTTAAAATGATGGGGAAGATTGGCGGACAAATCCGCCCTGCAGGATGTCTGCTGAATTTTATTGACGCGATCCAGCACCTGTATGGGATATTCAAGGCCTTTAACACCAACCTTGGTAAGCGGAATATTTCTGGTGTCGGGCGCGCTTTGAATATCAACCATGTGATTTCGCTTTCGCGTGTTCCGCGGCCTGTACGACATTGCAGAGGAGCATGGCGATGGTCATGGGCCCTACCCCGCCGGGCACCGGCGTAATATATGAAGCTTTTGCCGCGACAGCGTCAAAGTCAACATCGCCCCGCAGGCGCTTTTCGACCCGGTTTACCCCTACATCAATCACCGCCGCCCCTTCTTTGACCATATCTGCGGTAATAAGATGAGGGCTTCCCGCGGCGGCAATTAAAATATCCGCCTGCCGGGTATGAAACGCCATATCGCGGGTGCCGGTATGACAGACGGTAACGGTGGCGTTGACGGCGCGGCGCGTAAGGAGATTTGCCAGCGGCCTGCCCACCAGCTTTGAGCGCCCCACAATAACGGCATGGGCGCCGTTTGTAGGAATGTTCATTTCGCGCAGCAAAACCAATATGCCGTGGGGCGTACAGGGAATAAACCCCGGCAGATCAAGCGCCAGGTTTCCCGCGGAAAGCGGCAAAAGGCCGTCTACATCCTTTGCGGCTGAGACCGCGCCAATCACCCTGTCTTCGTCAAGCGGAGAGGGCAGGGGCAGTTGTACCAGTATGCCGTGAACAGCGCGGTCGGCGTTAAGGGCGGCGATTATGTCAAGAAGCGCGGATTCGCCGGTATCGCCGGAAAGCCGTATGTCGCGGCTCCTCATGCCCGCTTCTTCGAGCGCTTTTTCTTTTGCGGTTACGTACGAAACGCTGGCAGGATCATCGCCGACAAGCACTACCGCAAGGCAGGGAATAACTCCCTTTGCTTTTAACTGCGCCGCCTTTTGGGCCGCTTCTGCGCGGACTTTGGCGGCGGCGGCTTTTCCGTCTATGATCACTGCGGGCATGGGGCGAGTGTAGCATGTTTTGGGCGGATGTTATAGACGAATGTTCGCCGGCCGCCGGCGTTTAAAAACTTGCAGGAAACGCGATAAGCGGATACAATGGCAAAAACAGGAGGAACCTATGAAAAAGAGCGCGGCGGTTTTGGGCGTTTTATTCCTGGCGGCCTTTGCGGGTTTTGCGGACGAAAATAACACCGGCTATTTGATTCCCCACACGGACTTTTTTGTTCCCAGCCTGAGGGCCGGGGTTATCAATACCTTTGAGGACGCAAATCATTATTTTGGGGGCGGTCTAAGGGTAAATTTTGTTTCGTTTGTTACGGAAGACTACGACGATGATGAACGGTTTCCCGCCTTTGTTGACTGGTTTGTCGAGGTAAATCTGTACCGGGATCCCGATCTGCCGCAGTGGGCCTTTGATTATCTTATGGGGATTACCGTTTCACTTGAACGGGCCCGCCCCCAAATCCGCGACTGGCTGCTCCCCTATTACGGCGTAAAATTTGGCGGCATATACCTGAGCGAGGATCACAAATCGGGGTTTGTCCTTTTACCGTTTATCGGGGTAAGCGTTTTTAGACGCAGAAATTTTTATCTGGATTTGGAAGTCGCGATACTCCTTGGCTCAACGGACTTTAAGCACATGGTATCCTACGAACCATCCCTGGCCTTTGGTTTTTCCTATTAAACAGGAATGGACGTACGAGGATTACCGTGCCTGGGACGGAAAAACGGTACGAAATCATAAACGGCGAAGCCTACATGATGGCCGCCCCTTCGGTCGTCCATCAAATCATAACATTGAGCAACAGGCAAGTTTCTGGAACGGACCCCGCTGCGAATAAACTCCTGTAAAGCAGCAGCTTTACAGGAGTTGTTCGGAACTGATCAATGAACCGGTTGAAGACCTTTTTTCAGAATGACGGTTTTTACCAAGTATATACGTTATAGGCTGTACGTTAAATTAAACCTCGCCAAAAATCGGCCGAACTGATTTTCAACCACAAAAAGGTTTCCGCTGTTTTTGTCATATTTCTACCCATGTCCCATCCCTACCATCAAGGTCCCCATTGCTTAAAATGGTAAGGACAAATGTAACACCGGCAAGAGGTCCTTCCATATCATTCTTAAAAGTGACCGTGACCCTGTCTCCAGAAACCCGAAAATTTCCTGCATTTCTATAGAATTGTCCGTTAGCAGTAAGATCGACACTACTACCTACAACCCAAAACTTCATTTGATAACCCATGCCGGGTAAAGCATATGTACAATTAGTCTTTCCCGGTATCGCAAAAACAGCAACTATTCCAACGACCAGAAATAACACCAAAGCCACAGCAACAATTTTTCTCTTCATAAGAACCTTCCTTCCGTAAGTTTATCCTCATTACGGGGAGCGAAATATCGCAACTCATACGAGCCGCTTTTAAACCGGGCGGAACAGGTAAACGTCGTCTACGCCACCGTACGCCGTTCATACTGTTTCCCGGTTGTCTCAAAAAGTAAGTTTCGTTTCCATACCAAAGGGTCTTAGCCTACCTGTCCCTGAACGTTACATGGGTAAAGTCTGAACGGTATGCCGAAACCCTGTCCGCCGGCGTATATTTGACATCGGCAATAGAGACATTTCTGTTAAACATACCGGACGCACTGCCGCCGTTTGCGGATAAGGTAGCTGTGTTACCTCGTGAATCCCAGATCGTTACCTCATACGAGCTCTCGTTCCGGAAATAGTACGCCAAAAATTCTTCACTACTGACGCTGTAACTGTCGGCCAGGCTGGAACTGCCGTAGTCAAAGAAATCACCCAGCGATCCGCATCCTGCCAGAATCAAGGATCCGGCTGTCAAAACAGCCAAAATTGTCCTTTTCACCATTCCCCTCCTATTAAAGTGTTTGTATCATTCGTGGTGTTTGTATCATTCGTGTTTAGAGACCCTATTAGGACTATATAGTATAGTTCAAATTGGACTTTGTCAATAGAGATGATATAGAATTAACATAGAGGAGGCTACAGGGGCCATGAAACGTGGACGGACAGGACATAAAAGACACTCTAGGCAAAAACATCAAAATACTAAGGGTCAGAAGGGGGCTTTCTCAAGCTGATTTTGCGGAAAAAGCGGATATTTCCATTACATTTCTGAGCAATATTGAACGCGGTATCAAATACCCCCAGCCGAATATGTTGTCAAAAATAGCAAATACCCTCGGGGCGAAGGTCAACGATCTGTTTACAGCCAATCTTGAGACAGGAGACGACAATGAACTTCTACGCCACTTGTCCGAGGACATGACCAAAAACGTCAATCTTGCGATAACGGAAGTGTTTAAGCGATATGGGCTGATTTAGACAAGTCCAATACCCTTGTATAACTCCGCCTCATCGGTTACACTTGGGATCAGCGCTGGATTATTATAAAAACCGGAGGTCCCCGCCGTGGAACCGATCATCCTTGCATCTGGATCGCCCCGCCGCCGGGAGTATTTTGAGCTTCTGGGGCTGCCGTTCAATATTATGCCGTCACGGCTGGATGAAGGGCCGGAAAAAGATCAGCATCCCCGGGATTACACCCAAAAAATGGCGGTTGGCAAAATCAAAAAAATACTGGAACAGTTACGGGGCCGTATTCCGGGCTGGATATGCGGGGCCGATACGGTAATCGCCGTGGATGGGGAAATTTTTGGCAAAGCCGCCGACCGTGAAACCGCCCAGGCAATGCTGGAAAAGCTTCGGGGGCGGGCGCACGATGTGGTTACGTCGGTGGCGCTTTTTAACGGAAGCAGCCAGACAACCGACTGCCGCACGGTCGTTTCTACCGTTGTTTTTGCCCCGTTAAGCGACAGGGAACTTGAGTGGTATCTAAATACGGGCGAATGGCAGGGCGTGGCCGGGGCCTACCGTATTCAGGGGCTGGGCGCCTGTTTTGTTACTTCGATACAGGGGTCGTTTAGCGCCATTTCGGGCTTGCCGCTGCGGGAATTTTATGATATGCTCTTAAAAAGTGGGTACCAGTACGGCCCATAAATTTTCCGTTGTCCGGTAAAAACGACAATGAGACACAGCGAAGGGTCCCTCTGCCGGTTGCAAGGTAGCGGGGAGTACAAATGGAGGAAAAAGTGGCAGTAGTCACCATGAAAAGCCTGCTTGAATCAGGGGTGCACTTTGGTCATCAGGTAAAGCGCTGGGATCCGCGAATGAAAAAATACATTTTTGCGGAGCGGAACGGCATTCACATCATCGATCTGCAAAAGACGATTCAGGCTATCAAGGACGCCTACGAGGCGGTCCGTAAAACAGTAGCTGCGGGAAAAACCGTCCTTTTTGTAGGCACCAAAAAGCAGGCACAGCAGGCGATTCAAAAAGAAGCGGAACGCTGCGGCATGTTCCATGTAAATAACCGCTGGCTTGGCGGTATGCTTACCAATTTTGTAACCATACGAAAGTCCCTGCTCCGTCTTAAAAAACTGGAAAAGATGGAAGTCGACGGCACGTTCGAAAATCTTACCAAGAAAGAAATTGCCGCGTTGGGCAAGGAACGGGCAAAGCTCCAGAAAAACCTGGGCGGCATTAAAGAAATGAAAGACCCGCCGGGAATTTTGTTCATTATCGATACCCGCAAGGAATCAATTGCCGTTACCGAAGCCCGCCGCATGGGCATTCCCATTGTCGCCGTGGTGGACACAAACTGTAATCCCGACGGCATTGATTTTCCCATTCCCGGAAACGACGACGCGATCCGCGCCATTACGCTTTTTACCCAAATTATCGCCAACGCGGTGATCGAGGCGGATAACGAAGCGGGGCTTAAAATTATCGAAACGCTTGGGGAAGAAGAAGACATGGAGGATTTGATGAACGACGCCTCCATTAAAGAAGAAGACGAAGAAGTCGACATCGCAACGTATGCTTCGGCGGTTGCGAAAGAAGAAGCGCCCGCCGCGGCCGCCGCAGTCGAAGAAGACGAGCTTCCCGTTGACGTAGAAAAAGTATACGAAAAGGAGATTTGATACATGGCTGATATTAGCGCGCAGGATGTAAAAAAACTAAGGGAAAAAACCGGCGCCGGAATGATGGAGTGTAAAAACGCGCTGGTGGAATGCAAGGGTGATTCCGCCGCCGCCGAAAAGCTGCTTAAGGAAAAGGGCCTTGCCGCTATCGAAAAGCGTTCGGGCCGGGCGACAAACGAAGGCAAAATTTTTATTAAAATTAACGCCGACGGTTCGCGCGCGGTACTGGTAGAAGTCGCAAGCGAAACGGATTTTGTCGCGCGCAACCCCGAGTTTGCCGTTATGGGCAACGCCATTGCCGAAAAGGCTCTGGAAAAAGGTTTCACCGGGCCGGTGGAAGAACTTTCGGCCATGGTTACGGACCTTGCCACAAAGATACGCGAAAACATGTCGCTTAAGCGGGTCAAATCGGTATCCGCTTCGGCAAACGAATACCTTTCCCAATATATTCACGGGGACGGCGCAATCGGTGTCGTGGTAAAACTCGGCTCCGACAAACCGGAAATTTTTAAAAACGAAGAAGTTACCTCGTTCGCCTTTAACCTTGCCCTGCATATTGCGGCGTTTAATCCGCTGTATTTGTCGCGCGAAAAAGTTGACCAACAGTGGCTTAAAGAACAGGAAGAAATTTTTCGCCGGCAGATGGAAAGCGACGAATCAATGAAAGAAAAACCGGCCAATGTGGTGGACAATATTCTTAAAGGAAAGGTTAACAAGTTCCTTAAAGAAATCTGCATGCTCGATCAGGGCTATGTAAAAGACGAAAAGATCCCTGTCGCGAAGGCGCTCGAAGAACTTGGAAAAAAGACGGGAGCCTCGATAACCATTGCGGATTTTGTTTACTTTAAGGTTGGATCAGATGCATAGCGTTATTGCCGCCGCCGAAGAACGTATGACAAAAACAATAGGAAACCTTAAAGAGGGTTATGCCGCGCTTCGTACCGGCAGGGCTTCCGCCGCGCTTTTTGACCGGATACGCGTTGATTATTACGGCGAAAAAAGCCCGCTGCCGCAGGTTGCCAATATTTCCATACCCGAGGCGCGGCTTATCGTTATACAGCCCTGGGACAAAAGCCTTATCGGCGAAATCGAAAAGGCGATTCGTTCTTCCGAGCTTTCCCTTAATCCGTCAAACGACGGCAAGGTAATCCGCATCGCCATTCCTCCCCTGACAGAGGAACGGCGAAAAGATTTGGTAAAGCAGGCAAAAACCCAGGCGGAACAAAGCCGCGTGGCGGTGCGTAATATCAGGCGCGACGGCAACGAGGAATTAAAAAAACTCCTTAAAGACAAGGAACTTACCGAGGACGAGGAAGCAAAAAATACGGAAGAACTGCAAAAACTTACCGACGCCTACATTAAAAAAGCGGATAAAATTCTGGAGGAAAAAGAATCGGAAATCATGGAAGTCTAACGCCCGTTCATGTGGGAGTTATCATGGACGGAAACGGCCGTTGGGCGCAGCAAAAAGGCAGGGCGCGGACGCAGGGTCATCTTGAGGGCCTAAGCGCCGCCAAACGCATTGTAAAGGCTGCCTCCCTGGCGGGGATACGCTATCTGACGCTCTATGTTTTTTCGACCGAAAACTGGAAGCGGACTACCGAAGAAGTCGGTTTTATTATGGCTCTGGTAAAAAAGTATCTGCGGGGGGAACTGGCCTTTTACCGCGAAAACGGCATCCGCATTCGCCACGCCGGGGACGCAGGGGGGCTTCCCCCGGACATTGCGTTTGAGCTTGAGGCCGCAATGAAGGAAACAGCGCTTTTTACAGGCCTGCAGGTTATTCTGGCGCTGAACTACGGCGGACGCGCGGAAATTGCGCGGGCGGTAAACCGCGCCCTGGCGGCAGGAGAAAAAACAGTGAGCGAAAAAACAATAAGCGCCTGTATGGATAACAGCGACGTACCCGACCCCGATCTAATCATACGCAGCGCCGGGGAATACCGTACAAGCAATTTTCTTTTGTGGGAAGCCGCCTACGCCGAATACTATGTGTCGCCGGTTCTTTGGCCGGACTGGACAGAAAATGAATTTACCGAAGCGCTTGCCGCCTACAGCAGGCGCGAAAGAAAATACGGCAGCGTAACATGACGCCAAAAATACTGATTGCGCGGCTTTTTATTTTTTTTGCGGGCCTGCCCGCCGTCGTCGCGCTGATTATATTTCTTCCCCACTATAATCACCTGGCCCTGAACGCGCTGGTAATTCTGGTAAGTATGCTGGGCGCGGCGGAATTTGCGCGCATGCTTCGTTTTAAGGGATTTGAACTAAAAACCGCCGAAGCGGTTCTGCTTGGCTGCCTAAGCCCCGTGTCGATGACCCTTATTGTAAGTTTTGACACCAATTACCAGATTACCCAGTCGCTTTTTGTTATCGGGGCAAGCTGGCTTTTGGTTTCCGAGGTATTTATTCATCATCAGAATTTTTCCAGCGCGCTGCACCGCGTTACGGCGGGGTTTGCCGTTATGATGTATCCGGGGCTTTTTTTAAGCTGGACGATTCACATGGCGTCTCTTAAGCACGCGACTATGGTTATTTTGGGGTTTTCCCTTACGGTAATCGCGAACGATTCCATCGCCTGGGCATGCGGCAATCTTTTTGGTAGAAACAACCGGGGAATTTTTAAGGCAAGCCCCGGCAAAAGCCTTGCCGGATTTATCGGCGGGCTTGCTTCTTCGGTAGCGGTCTGCGTGCTGCTTGTTATATTTTTTCCCGCATCCTACGAAAGCGATCAGATATCCCCCATTCCTTCGGGTGTAATTCTGGGTCTGCTTTCGGGTATTGCCGTTACCTTTGGCGATTTGTCCGAATCGGTATTAAAACGCTGCTGCGGCCTTAAAGATTCCGGATACCTTATCCCCGGCCGGGGAGGCGTTTTGGATTCCGTTGATTCGTTTGCTTTTTCCGCGCCGGTGTTTTATATTTTATTTCGTTACTTTTTTGATGGAGCGCATAATTAATGCTGGTACTAAAAATTCTTTTGGGCCTTGTGGGCCTTGGCGTTGTTGTTTTTATTCACGAGATGGGGCATTTTTTGGCCTCCCGTCTGGTGGGAATAGATGTGGAAGCTTTTTCCATTGGCTGGGGGAAACCCCTGCTTAGGAAAAAGATAGGCTCCGTTGAATACCGCCTGGGAATGTTTCCCATTGGCGGGTACTGCAAAATGAAAGGCGAGAACGATTTTGAAAAAGCCTGGGAAAACAGGCAAAATTCGACAGAAAACAGCAAGGGAAGTTTTTTTTCGGTCGCGCCCTGGCGGCGTATTATTGTCGCCTTTGCCGGGCCCTTTTTTAATTTTGTTTTTGCCGTGATTGTTTTTTCGTTTATTTGGGGCGCCGGGTTCGAAGTAAAAAGCCCCGAAAACCGTATCGTGCTTTTGCGTGACATAGACGGATCGAGCAATCCCTCGGATCAGGGCGGGCTTTTGTCCGGAGACCGTATTATTCGGATTAACGGCAAAAAAATTGAAACATACCGTGATATCCAGACAAACATCGGCATAAACCCCGATGAGGATTTGGCCGTTACCGTTGAACGCGGCGGCAAAAATACGGACCTTACCCTGCACCCCGCGCTGGACGAAACCGGCATAGGAAAAATTGGCGTATATCACTGGACAACTCCCCGCGTTGAAGCGGTAGAAGCGGACAGTCCCGCAGCAAAAGCGGGGCTTCGCGCGGGAGACCTGCTTGTGCGGGTAAACGGAGGGGAGCTCCCCTACACTGCCGCTTTTTACCGTATTTTTGCCGCGGAGACGCCTTCCCGTTTTACGCTGGAGTATGAGCGCGACGGCGAAAGGCTGGAGACAGAGGTGAGCGGTGTACGTTATGATGATTCGCTCTTTCCCGATTTGGGAATTTCATACCCGCTTTTAAACTCCAAAGCCCCGGCGTTAAACCCCGCAGGCGCTCTTGCAAAAGGAGCGGGAGAAGCGGCAAAAACCTTTGCCGCCTCGGCAAAAAGTTTTAGGCTTCTTTTTAAAAAAGGCATTGATTTAGGCCAGGCGGTTTCCGGCCCGGCGCGCATAACCTATATGGTCGGTGAAATTGCCGCCGAAGGTTTCGGGCGGGGTGTTGGAACAGGCTTTTCCAGCGCGGCGGGTTTTCTTGCGCTTATTTCAATTGCGTTGTGCATTATGAATCTGCTTCCCCTTCCCGTTTTGGACGGAGGCCTTATTCTGCTTTTTCTTGTCGAAATGATACGGCGTAAACCGCCGCACCCCAAAATGGTTGAACTGTTCCAGACTGCCGGCGTTGTGATTATCTTTGGACTTATGCTTTTTGCTGTTTTTAACGATATACGTTTCTTTGCAAACCAGTAACGTTTTATCGGTTTGAATCCAGCCATATCAAGGAGGATATTTTGATACGGCAAATACCATGTTTTTGTGACAATACCCTGGAAGTCGATATTCCGGAAGAAGTAAATCTTGACACCGAGCCCGGCCTTGTTGAAGCGATTATAACGGGCACTTTTCTTAATTTTACCTGTCCTTCCTGCGGCAAAAAACACAAACCGGAATTTGCCCTTACCGTGCTCTGGCCCGCAAAACAGCTTGCCCTGGAGGTACTGCCCGAACTGGACCGGGGAGAATTTTACCGTAGACAGGAAGATAAAAAAGCGCCGCCCAAAGAGACGGTGATTTCATTCCCCGAGCTTTCGGAACGTATTGCAATTCTGCGCGACGGCCTGGAAGTAAACGCTATCGAAGCCATTAAATACTATCTGTATATGAAAGCCGCCGAATCCTGGCCCGATGACGAAGTAAGTATTTGGTACCAGAACTCCGCAGGCGGCGCCCTTGAATTCCACATTCACGGCATAAAGGAAAACGAGGTTGCCGTCAGCAAAATACCGCTTACTCTTTATAATAAAACCCTTGGCGACTACCGGCAAAATCCCAAAGCAGAGACATTTTCAAGCCTGCGCGTCAAGAGCTATACATCTGTCCAGAACCTGCTGCGCCCCGAAGAACTAATGTAGGCAATAGCTGGGAAGCGTAAATAGACCTGTTATGCGAAATTGCCCCTAAAATTTCTTTTTAAAATAGTATGTAAAATGATTGACAAAATTAATAATTGGATATAAAGTAATATTTATGATGAAGATAATAATTTTATTTTTAATGTCTTGTAGTATCACGGCATTTTCACAGGAATATGATGACGCATTTATAAAATATGATTTAGATACTGAATTATCACAAATTGAAAATAGTGAAGGTGTTCCTGATAATATAATAAATGAGCGTTACATATACAATAATAGAAATATAAACGGTCTTATTGTTAATTACGAATATATATTTATAAATGATAAATTAAGTATTGCTCATATAATATTTCAAATCGATAAAAATAATACAATTGAATATTATGAAAAATATTTTTATAATATTGTTGAGTATTATAATAAAAAATATGGGGTCGGCAAGATAATGGAAGTTGATTATGGAAAATTTATTAATTACAGAGTATTTTGGGAAACCGATAAAATATTTCTGAAAACTGATAATGAATCAGAATTTATTAAATTACAAATGATAGTTCCAAAAAATAATAATATTGAAGAATTTGTATTGTATCTTACATATAGCCATTGGGGGATGTAAAATGATATAGTAAAACGATGGTATATGGGGCAACTTCGCATAACAGGACTGTATGCGTTCCGGGCCTTCGGCCCTCCAGGGTTCCGCTCGCCTAGGTCGGTCGGCCTGCGGCCTCGCTCCCACGGCTCGCTGCACCCACATTTTTGCGGGGCTGCAAACCTGCGGTTTGCTTATTCGCCCCGCAAAAACGCCGCATACACCCGGAACGTTATGCGAAATGCAACCCTAAAATTTTCTGCAAAATATTAAAAATCAGTTGACAAAAGTAAAATATCTCAATAAAATACAAAAATGGAGGAAAATTATGGACACAAAGATTATATACAATTTTTTGCAAGACTTAAATGACAATAATTCACTGGACTGGATGAAAACCAATAAAAAATATTATGAACAGGCAAAAATGGAATGTGAAATTTTAATTCAAGAATTACTAAATGAGATAAAAACTTTTGATGGCAGTATTAAAGATTTATTTCCTAAAGATTTAATGTTTAGATTAAACAAAGACAC
>JAIRYT010000065.1 GCA_031267675.1 Treponema sp.
CCCCCCCCCCCCCCCCGCCCCCCCGCCCCCCCCCCCCCCCCCCCCCCCCCCGCCCCCCCCCCCCCCCCCCCCCCCCCCCCCCCCCCCCCCCCACCGTGCGGGACTCCGCCCCGGCACGGTTCGGCGGCGCGCGGCTTTTGCGCGCAGGGTTTTTTTCATATCGGTACTCCTGTAAACGCGGTTTTTTCCGGGCCCTACGGCCCGGCACAGAAAAGCGTACCACAGGGAGGCGGGCCTGTAAAGGCGCCGCAATGCATTCGCCGAAGCGGAAATTCACCGCGAAAAAAAGTCAAATAAGGAGAATAAGTAAGAAGGGAAGAATTCTTCTTTTCTTCTCCTGACTTCCGCGACTTCCGCGACTTAGCGGTAAAAATTCTTCACGTTTTGACCGTTTCGCAGTACTTGAAAGTAAATGCAGGAGAGAGAGCTTTTGTGGTTAAAAAAAAGCGCGGAATTTTTTTGAAGCGCGGAAATTATGTCGCTTTCTGTAAAATTGTTCAAAAAAAACCTGTTTCGATAAAAAAAACTTGACAAATACTAAATCCTTAATTACAATTGTCAAGCGGGCGTTGCCTGTAGAAATTAACTCTTTATGGAGGAACGTATGGAAGTAATCACTAAAGCGGTGCAGTGGATCCTTGATCTGGGCGCCGTCGCGATGCTCCCCATCATGCTGACAGTCTTCGGCCTCATTCTGGGACAGGGTTTTTTCAAATCCTTTCGGGCAGGCTTGACGGTCGGTATCGGTTTTGTGGGTATCAACCTTGTTATCGGGCTGCTTACCACCGGCGTCGGGCAGGCCGGCGCCATGATGGTTTCACGGCTGGGAATCAATCTGGATATTCTTGATGTGGGTTGGCCCATTGGAGCGGCTATTACTTTTGCTACTCCCATCGCGATGATTCTGATTCCCTGTATTTTTATCCTCAATATTATTCTGCTTGCGGTAAACTTTACCAAGACGATGGATGTTGACCTGTGGAATTACTGGCATTTGATTTTTCCCGGGGCAATGGTCTACTATGCGACCGAGTCGCTGCCCATCGCCGTGGCTGCCGCTTTGATTAACACAATTGTGATCTTTAAGCTTGCAGACTGGACGGCTCCCGCGGTTGAGCATGAATTCGGCCTTCCCGGTATTTCGCTGCCGCACGGCGAAACAGTAAACTGGGCGCCGGTTACCTATACGCTCAATAAAATCTACGACGCCATTCCCGGCTTTAACAAAATTAATATTACTGCGGCCAACCTTAAAGACAAAATTGGTTTTCTTGGCGAGCCCATGATTATTGGTTTGGTGCTTGGCGCGATTATCGGAGTCCTTGCCGGCTATGAAGCAAAAGCGGTTATAAATCTCGCGGTGCAAATGGGCGCGGTAATGGTGCTGCTTCCCCGCATGGTTTCGCTGCTTATGGAAGGGCTTATGCCCATTTCCGAAGGCGCGCGTTCCTTTATCCAAAAGCGCTTTCCCGGCAAAGATGTGTACATCGGTCTTGACGCGGCAATTTGTACCGGTCACCCCTCGGTTATTACCCTGGCTATTCTGATGATTCCGGTTACGATTCTGCTGGCGATTGTGCTGCCCTTTAACCGGCTGCTTCCGTTGGCGGACCTTGCCGTTCTTCCCTTTACCGTTATTTGGGCGGTAGCGGCTTCGCGCGGTAATCTTATCCGGGCGCTGATCAATTCAATTGTCATTGTGTCGATCATTTTCTTCTTTGCCACGAATTTGGGAGACCTTACCACCACCATGGCGCACGCCGTCGGCTTTGACTTTCCGGCGGGAGCAACCCAGATTTCCGGTATTGATATGAGCGCGCACATAACCGTGTGGCTGATTATCAAACTGCTCAATCCTTCAAACTTCCCGGCGTTTATGTCCGGCGTAATTGGATTGGCGGCGTACGCGCTTATGTGGATATGGGTGCGCAACGACATTAGAAAGACCTACGCAAAGGTATAAGGAAACATACAATGGCTAAGAAGAAGGTATTGGTTGCCTGTGGTACCGGAATTGCCACCTCAACGGTTGTGACAATCAAGATCCAGGAAGCGCTGACCGCCGCCAAAATTGACGCGGATGTTGTCCAGTGCAAAGTGTCGGAAATCCCCTCAAAACTGGACGGGGTGGATTTGATAGTGACAACTACCGTGTATGAGAACAGCAAAATTCCTGTAATCAGGGGGCTGTCCTTCCTTACCGGCATTGGCATGGAAAAAGATTTGGAAAAAATTGTCGCGACCCTTAGGGCCTGACAAAACCAAAGTTGCTTGATAAAAATGCCCCTGTTGCAATAACAGGGGCGTTTTTTGAACAGGGAGTTAAGTGAATGCTGCAAGATAAGGTAGCGGTTGTTACCGGAGCCGCGCGGGGAATTGGAAAATGCATTGTTGCCGAATTTGCCGCCCTGGGCGCAAAGCCGGTTATTCTTGATTTTGACGAAGAGGCGGGCCTTGCCTTTGTAAAGGAATTACAGGCCTCCGGCACGGACGCGTTTTTTTTTAAGACAGATGTAACCTCGTTTACCGATCTGCAAAACGCCCGTAACGCGGTTATCAAAAAATTCGGCGCTGTGGATATACTGGTTATTAACGCGGGAATAAGCCGCAAACTGGCAATCGGCGATATTTCTGTCGAGGAATGGAACAAGGTCATTAACATTAACCTTAACGGTTCGTTTTATACAATAAAGGCGTTTTGGGACGATTTTCTTGCAAAGGACGGGGAGCATCCGGCAAAAATTATTTTTATCAGTTCCGGTTCGGCCATTACCGGAACCGGTGGCGGCTGTCATTACGCGGCGAGCAAGGCCGGACAGCACGGGTTAATGCGCGCGGTAGCCAGGGAACTGGGACCGCATCATGTCAATGTCAACGCTGTGGCCCCCCGCGTAATCATGACGGATATTTTTGATCATCTTTATCCGACTAAAGAATCACGGAACGATCTGCTGCAAAAAATACCCATCGGGCGCTTTGGCCTGCCCGAAGATGTGGCAAAGTTGACGGCGTTCCTTGCCGGCCCCGGATCGGATTATGTACACGGTCAAATAATTCTTTTGGACGGCGGAAGAACATATTAGCCGCTGGTAATTTTAGGGATTTCCGCGGCGGCGCCGCGAATTTATGTGGAGGATACATGAAAAAGGTATTAGTCGCGTCGGGAACGTCGGCGCACAAGCTGGAATTTGCGGTTGCCTATATCAGGGACTATCTTGAAAAGAAAGGCAAAGCGGCGGAAATTATAGGCGACAATATTTATGAATTAAAACTTGAAGAAACAAAACCCGATTTGATCGTCACGATAGGACCGGTTAATTTTACCACGGATATTCCGCTTGTTCCCGGCACGGTTTTTGTAACAAAGATCGGCATGGAAGCTGTCTGCGACGAAATTATCGGCAAACTGTACAAATGAAGGCGCTGGTAAAGACGCAAAAAGGTCCGGGGAACCTGGAGCTTTTGGATGTGGAAGAACCGCGCGCGGTCAACGATTTGGTAAAAATCCGCGTGGTATACGCGGGAATCTGCGGCACCGATATTCACACCTGGGAGGGAATCTATCCCGGTAACACGCCGCCGGTTACCCTGGGCCATGAATTTTCGGGCATTGTAGAAGAAGTAGGAGACGCGGTCGGCCGAATCAGGGCGGGAGACCGCGTTACCGCCGAAACAACCTATTACAGCTGTATGGCGTGCGATTTTTGTAAAAACGAAGAATACAATCTGTGCGCGTCGCGCCGGGGAATCGGCACCCAGGTAAACGGCGCATTCGCCCGGGCGGTGCTTGTTCCCGAACGGAGCGTCCACCGTATCCCCGAAGGAGTAAGCCTAAAATCCGCGGCGCTGAGCGAACCGCTGGCCTGCTGCGTACACGGCTGTATGGAAAAAACAACGCCGCACAGGGGAAGCACCGCGCTGGTTACCGGTCCGGGGGCAATCGGCCTGCTTTCGGCGCTGGTACTGCTGTCCGAAGGCCTCCAGGTAATTCTTGCCGGAACCAGCGCCGACACAGACCGCCTTTTACTGGCGCGGGAACTGGGCGTTCAGACCGTGGATCTGCAGCGCGAAGACCTTGCCGAAGTTGTCGCCAAAATGACAAACGGCGCGGGCGCTTCGCCGGTCATAGAATGTTCCGGCAGCATCAAGGCGCTTAACAGCGGCCTTTCGCTTGCCGCAAAAAAGGCGGACATCGTTCAAATGGGCGTTTTTGCCCGCGAAGTAAATGAAGTGAACGTAAGTTTTTTCTTTCCCCGCGAACTGCGGCTTGTCGGCAGCCGCACGCAAAAACCTTCGTCATGGCGAAAAACGATGGAACTTATGGGGAACGGCAGCATCGTACCCGAAAAACTCGTGTCATTTGTCTATCCGCTTGAAGACTGGTTACAGGGTTTTACCGACGTGCGCGAAAAACGCGGAATCAAGGTTCTTTTACGCGCCGGCGGCGAATAAGCAAAAATTCCCTTCTTTTACAATTGACAAAGCGCCCGTACAAGTGTTAAATTCGTAAACGACAACAGAAAAATTCGGAGGTTTTATGACACTGACTAAGGAAGTGTACGGCGAACTGTATCTAAAAATGATGCAGACGCGTATTTTTGAAGAAACGGCGGCGCGGCTTTTTGTGGAAGGCAAGGTCCACGGCACCGCCCACTTTTGCATAGGCGAAGAAGCTACCGGAGTGGGGGTTTGTTCGGCGCTTGAAAAAAAAGACATGATCGCCCAGACCCACCGGGGACACAATCAGGCTATCGGCAAAAATATGGATATAAAGCGCATGATGGCGGAATTCCTTGGCAAGGAAAGCGGTTACTGCAAGGGAAAGGGCGGCTGTATGCATATCGCCGACTTTACCGTAGGAAGCCTTGGGGCGAACGGCGTGGTAAGCGGGGGTATTCCTGTCGCCGTCGGAGCGGCGCTGTCCCAGCAATACTACGGCCGGTCAAATATTACCGTCGGCTTTTTTGGCGACGGCGCGACAAACGAAGGCGCGTTCCACGAGGCGCTTAATCTTGCTTCGGTATGGAAGCTTCCTGTTTTATTTGTGTGTACGAACAATCTGTACGGAATGTCGACCCATGTAAACCGTTCCATGCATATCAGCGACATATCGGTCCGCGCGTCTTCGTACGGAATCAAGGGCCTTTCGCTTGACGGCAACGACGTGCTTGCCGTTTACGAGGAAACAAAAAAGGCGCGCGAGTATGTGTTAAACGAAGGGCCGCTGTTTATGGTTCTTAATACCTACCGCTGGATGGGGCATTCCAAGAGCGATTCGCAGGTATACCGGACCAAAGAAGAAGTAGCCGCCTGGAAAGAAAAGTGCCCCATTAAACGCTACAAAAAGCGCCTGCTTGACGCGGTTTTTACCGCCGCCGAAATAGAGGCGTTCGACAATCAGGCAAAAGCCGATGTTGAAGCCGCGGTGGAATTTGCCAACGCGTCGCAGGAACTTTCCATCGACCGGATTTTTGACGATGTCTACGCCGGGGGCGATATACGGGATCAAAAACCCAAACGGGGATTTGTACTTTAAACTGCAGGAGACCAATAATGAGGGAAATAACCTATGCCGACGCCCTTAGAGAGGCGATGTGCGAGGAAATGAGAAAAGATGAGCGGATTATTCTTTTGGGCGAAGATGTCGGCGTTTATGGCGGCGCGTTCGGGGTATCCCGGGGCATGTTTGAGGAATTTGGCGAAACGCGGGTAAAGGATACGCCCATTTCGGAACTGGTAATTACCGGATGCGCGGTAGGCGCGGCAATGACGGGGCTGCTTCCCATTGTCGAAATTATGTTCAGCGATTTTATTACCCTTGCGATGGAACAATTAATTAATCAGGGCGCAAAAAACCGCTTTCAGTTTGGCGGACAGGGAAGCGTGCCGATGGTGCTTCGCGCTCCCGCAGGGTCGGGCACCGGCGCGGCCGAACAGCACAGCCAAAGCCCCGAAGCCTGGGTATGCAATATTCCCGGCCTTAAGGTGGTAATTCCTTCGACGCCCCATGACGCAAAGGGCCTGCTTAAATCGGCTATTTATGACCCCAACCCGGTAGTTTTTCTGGAGCAAAAGCTGCTCTACCGGACCAAGGGTCCGGTGCCGGAACCAGGCGAAGATTTTGTCGTTCCGCTGGGTAGGGCGGATATAAAACGCCTGGGCGCGGATATGACCATTATTACCTACGGACGTATGGTTCCGCGCTGCCTTAAAGTCGCCGAAGAATTTGCCGCCGGAAAAGGCGTCGACATTGAGGTGGTAGATGTACGCACGCTTGTTCCGCTGGACAGGGAAACCCTGATAAACAGCGTTAAAAAAACAGGCAGGGCCCTGGTTGTGTACGAGGCTCCCCAGACCGGCGGTTTTGGCGGCGAGCTGGTGAGCGTGCTGGCGGACAGCGACGCGTTCTTTTATCTGGACGCGCCCTTAAAACGGCTGGGCGGCCTTGACGTGCCAATTCCCTATAATCCCCATCTGGAAGCCCAGGTGGTTCCCACCGAAGAAAAAATCAGCGCCGCGATTGAATCGCTGCTTTAGAACGTAGCTTAAGGAAGGTATTTGTATGGCCAATTCTATTATCATGCCCAAGACCGGAATGGCAATGGAAGAAGGAGTTATTCTTGAATGGCGGGTTTCCGCCGGCGACAGCGTGTCAAAAGGCGATGTTGTCGCCCTTATCGAAACCGATAAATCCACAATGGAACTGGAAAGCGATTATGACGGCGTTATTCTGGCGATACTGGGAAACGCCGGCGAGACGGTTCCGGTTACCAAAGTTATCGCGTGGGTGGGAAGCGCGGGCGAGCCTGTTCCGGCTTCCGATACTGCCGGCGCCGCGCCCGCCGCGCCCGCATCCGCGTCCGCGCCAAAGGAATCTTCGCGGACGGCATCCGGACCGGTGCGCGCTACCCCTGCGGCGCGTTCGCTTGCCAAAGAATTGGGTATTGATCTTGCGGCGGTAAACGCGGGCGGTAAATCGGGCGAAGTCCGCCGCGCCGATGTTCAAAACCTCGCCGATGTAGACGGCCCCGGCGGCGCGACTCCGCTGGCAAAACGTATCGCGCAAAGCGCGGGGATTCCGCTGTCAACGCTGCGGGGTTCCGGTTTTGGCGGCAAGATTACCAAACAGGATATTGTTTTGCCTGCGGAAAAAAGCCGGCAAAGCGATACGCGCGTTCCCCTTACGAATATTCAAAAAATTACCGGCAGGCGGATGAGCGAAAGCCGGTCAACCATACCGGAAGTTACCGCCAATATAAGCGCCGATGTAACCCGCATGCTGGAAATACGAAACGAGTTAAACAATCAGCTTGCCGAAAGCGGCGAAACCGTAAAACTTACCATTAACGATTTTGTGCTGGGCGCGGTAATTAAAGCGCTGCGGGTAAATCCGCGCGTAAATTCGACCCTTGACGGGGCCGAAATTATCTACCGGGGAAGCATCAATCTGGGCATGGCGGTCGCCACGACACGGGGCCTTGTTGTTCCGGTTATTCACAACGCCCAGGATTACAGCCTGTGCCAGCTTTCCGCCCGCGCGGCGGCCCTTGCCGCCAAAGCGCGCGACGGAAAACTTTTAGGCGATGAAATGTCCGGCGGTACATTTACCGTCTCAAATGTCGGCATGTACGGCATTACCTCGTTTACGCCCATCATCAATCCGCCCGAGGCGGCGATACTGGGCGTCTGCGCGGTTGAGGAATATGTAAAACTGGACGGCGAAAAAATAAGCGCGCGCAAAAAGATGGGGCTTTCTTTGGCGTATGATCACCGTATTGTCGACGGCGCGGAATCTTCCCTGTTCCTAAAAAAAATAAAGGATATTCTGGAAGCGCCCCTTTTAATTCTCTCGTAGCGGGAGTATTGTAACAATAGCGATGCGGCTGCCGCCGCTTACAGGAGTATATATGGCAAAAGAATGCGACATTCTGGTTATCGGCGGGGGTCCGGCCGGTTATGTAGGCGCAATCAGGGCGGCCCAGCTTGGCGCGAAAACAATACTGGTCGAAAAAGACGAATTGGGCGGAACCTGCCTTAACCGGGGTTGTATTCCCACCAAGGCCCTGTTAAAAACCGCGGAACTGGTTCATGAGATTTCCCTTGCGCCAAAACGCGGCGTTACGGTAGGTGAAGCAACAGTCGATATGGCCGCCGTTATCCGCGAAAAAAACCGTGTGGTAAAAAAACTTACCGGCGGCGTCGGCGCCCTGCTCAAGGCAAACGCGGTCGAAGTGATCAAAGCCGAAGGAAAAATTGATTCGGTAAGCGCCGATTCGTTTGTGACCGCCGCAGGCGAAATCATCCGTGCAAAAAAGGTTATACTCGCCGGAGGTTCCCGCACGGCCCGGCTGCCCATTCCCGGCATTGAAAGCGAAGGCGTAATGGACAGCAGCGCGATCCTTGACATGACAGAAATCCCCAAACAGCTTGCGATCATCGGCGGCGGCGTTATCGGCGTCGAAATGGCGATGATCTTTAATTCATTTGGCAGTAACGTTACCGTCATCGAAGCGATGCCGCGCATACTCCCCCTGCTGGACTGTGATATTTCGGCGCTTATCCACAGCGCCCTTGCCGGACGCGGGGTCACTATTTATACGGGAATCTCGCTTTCCAAAATCGAAACAAAATCAGACTCCCGCAGGTTGACGCTTTTTCTTAACGACGGAACGCCCGTATCTGCGGACAAGGCGCTTGTTTCAATCGGGCGTACGGGAGACCTTTCCGCGGCCGGAAACAGCGGCGTCAAACACGAAAAGGGCCGGGTACTGGTCAACGACTACATGGAGTCGTCGGTAAGCGGTATTTTTGCGCCGGGCGACATTAACGGCAAAAAAATGCTCGCCCACGCCGCCTTTGCGATGGCGGAATGCGCGGTCGAAAACGCCTGGGCCCAAATTAACGGCGGCGCCCCCAAAAAAGCGCATCTGGAATTTGTTCCTTCGGCGGTATATAGTTTTCCCGAGGCCGCTTCGGTAGGATTAAGCGAAGAAGAAGCAAAGGCCGGGGGGCCGGTTCTTGTGGGCAAGTTTCCCCTTGCCGCGAACGGCCGGGCGCTTGCGTCAGGCGCGGCAGAAGGTTTTGTCAAAGTAATAGCGGAACCAAAATACGGCGAAATTATGGGCGTGCACATCGCCGGACAAAGCGCGGCAGAAATTATTAACGAAGCCGCCGCCCTTATGGCTATGGAGATAACGGTCCACGAACTGGCAGATCTTATCCACGGACACCCGACCGTTTCCGAGGCGCTTATGGAAGCGTCGGCGGACGCGCTGGGACGCTGTCTGCATCTTCCCCCCAGGGCGGGAGGATTGGGCTAAAACGATCCCCCGGCCATACGGGCGCGAATTTTTGTGCTTATGGAGGCGATATTGAACAAGTCTTTTGATTTTTTGGTCAGCGTGGCAAAACATTATTATGTCGATTCCATGTCCCAGTCCGAGATCGCCAAATTGTACAAGCTTTCCCGTCCTACGGTAGCCAACATTCTTAAAGAATGCCACGAAAAGGGAATTGTCGAAATTCGCATCAATGATCTTTCCCCGCTTTCTACCGAAGCGGGTAAAATCCTTATGAACCGCTTTGGGCTTCAAAATGTCTGTGTGGTTTCCAACGAGGCCGATTATACATTGACGCTGTATAAAACCTGCCAGGAAGCGGCGGCGTTTCTTGCCTCGTCTGTGTTTTGCGACGATATGCGCATTGGAATTTCCTGGGGAACCGCGCTGTATCATACGATACGCCAGCTGCCCAAATGCGGGTATATCAACTGCGAAGTAGTGCAGCTTATGGGCGGCCTTGGCGCGTCGGCCCTGTATTACGACGGCTCCGAGCTGGCCCACATACTTGCCGAAAAAATCAGCGCTCCCTACTATCCGGTGCTGTCGCCGGTATTGGTAAAAACAAAGGAATTAAAAGACGCGCTTTTAAACGAACCGGGAATTAGAGAGAGCATGGAAAAATCAAAATCGCTCGATCTTGCGCTTGTCGGCTTAAGCCCCGACAAGCCCGATGACAGCTCCCTTGTCAAGGCGGGTTTCCTGAGCGCGGAAGAAGGATTGCAGCTTGCCGGCGCGGGCGCCTTTGGACACCTTTGCGGGTATCATTACGATGTCGAAGGCCGCTTTATGGACATTGCCATTAACGAACGGGTGGTGGGAATTGACGTACACGATTATTTGCGCATTAAACGGCGCATCGGTATCGCCTGCGGCAAGCAAAAAGCCCGCGCGATTTATTCGGCGCTCAAGGGACAGTTGATCACCGACCTTGTTACCGATGAATTGACAGCGCTCCAGATAATAAGTTTTAATAACTAGTATGAAAACGAATCACGCGCTTGCAGCGCCTTCTTTACTTGCAGCGAATTTTGGGAACCTTGCCGCCGCCGCCGAATCCATCAAAGACGCGGGAGCGCAGTGGATTCATATTGACGTGATGGACGGTCATTTTGCCCCCAACTTAAGCTTTGGCCCCAAAACAGTACAGGACCTGAGGCCGCTTACCAGTCTGGTATTGGACTGTCATCTTATGGTTGATAATCCGCTGGACTTTGTACAAAGTTTTGCCGGCGCCGGCGCGGATTATTTTACCTTTCATGTAGAAGCCGCCCGCCATTCGAACCGCGTAATTCAGGCAATTAAAGCCGCCGGCATGAAGGCCGGAGTCTGCGTCGTGCCCGGAACGCCGGTAAACGTTCTTGAAGAAATTCTGGGTGAATTGGATCTTGTCCTTGTTCTTTCGGTAAACCCCGGCTACGGCGGGCAAAAAATGATACCCACGGCGCTCGAAAAACTTACCAAACTAAAAGCAATACGATCCGAACGCGCGTACAAATACCTTATTTCCATAGACGGGGGTATTACCACCGGGAACGCCGCGCTTGCCCGCGAAAAGGGCGCCGACATACTGGTAGCGGGGAGCGCGTTCTTTGAAGCCGCCGACAAAAAAGCGGTGATTCAGGAACTCGAAGCCTAAAGAAAGGGTGCAAACAATTCCAGCATCTGTTCGTGTACCGCTTTGCCGCAGCTGGCAAGACTGGTGGCTTTGCTGCGATAGTCGAGCGCCTTTCCGTTCCACTGGCTCATGACGCCGCCCGCCTCGCCGAGTATCGCCGCTCCCCCCGCGTAATCCCAGGCGTTAATGTTCCGGCAAAAATGTACGCCGGCGCGTCCGGATGCGATATAGCTGTAGTCTATTGCCGCCGAACCGCTGATGCGGCAGTCGATGCAGCGCATAAACACCGACTGCAGTATATCAATGGACGGATTTTTACTCCGTTCAAAGTAGGGGTCTGTTTCGGCCATGACGATAACGTCGCTCAGCCTTTTTGATTTTTGCGTCTGTATCCGCGCGGATGCGCCGGTGTAGATGTTTTCATAATACGCGCCGCAGGCCCTTGCCGCGCTAAAAAGTTCTCCGGTACCGGGGAGCAGTACGCAGCCCAAAACAGGCTGGTCATCTTCGACAAGGCCGATGGAAATCGCGTAAAACGGCAGGGCGAAAATCAGGTTATTGGTGCCGTCTATCGGGTCAATAATCCAGCGTAACGCGGCGTTTAAATTCCTGTTTTCGCTTTCTTCGGAAATAACCACCGATCCGTCCAGGAGGCCGGACAGTGTATTGGTAAGAAAGGCGCTGATTTCAAGATCGACCCGGGTAACAAAATCGTTTGGCCCCTTGCGTTTTGTTTCCAGCTGGCCCGGAGCGCGTTCAACGGATTTTGAAGCTTCCAGCGCCGCCGCCTTTACCGGCCCAAGCAGTGTATGATAATTCATCTAGTCAATTTCCAGTAATTCATCGGGATGATTGATAATGCGGTCCGCGCCGTCAAGTTCCTCGCGGCCCTTGAAACCCCAGGATACCCCGCAGGCAAAAAAGCCGCCGTTTTTGGCAGTGGCGATATCCGGCGCGCCGTCCCCCACAAACACCGCCGCTTCGGGCGAAATGGACGCCTTTTTTAATTCGGCCAAAACGCGGCCTGGATCGGGCTTCATCGGCGCGCCTTCAAGGCCGCCCATAATAAAGGCAAATACATCCTTAAAAAGCGCGCCGGCGATTTTTTGCCCCAAAACTTCTGGTTTGTTGGTAAAAACCCCCAGAAGGACGCCGCGCTTTTGCAGCTCGGCCAGCGCCCCGGTAATTCCTTCGTACGGCCTTGTTTTATCCAGGCAGTGCTCCGCATTGTGAACCGTATACTCATTCCGCAGCGCGGCCTGCTCCGCTTCGCCAAGCTCATCATAGCCGGGCATCGCCTTGCGCAGAGTTACCCCGATACCCATTCCCATATAGGTTTTGTATTCTTCGTATGTATGGGTCGGCAGCCCCCGCAGGACAAGAATATGGTTTACACTGTCGCCAATATCGTAAATACTGTTGGTCAACGTGCCGTCAAGATCAAAAATAAACGCCTTCTTCATGGATAAGAAGGATACCATTATTTTTTAACTTTTACAATAAACGACGTCCCGGCTGCCCGCGATTGCAAGTTCCGTTGACATTCCCTTTATGGACGGCTACCATGGGGCATGGGTCTTTTTGAATATATGTCCCGCACCGCGCTGGGAACATACGGCGTTATGATTTTGGATTTTCTTCTTGCGCATTTGGCCGAATTTGGCGTCGTTGTTGTGCTTTACGGCAGTATGGTAATTTTGGCGCACCGCAATCTGGAAAAAATCACCCTAAAAGCCAGGGAGCTGTGCGGGGATTCCCTTACGCCGGAATCGGATCACGGCGCGCTTGTGTCTTCGCAAAACGAAGCGTTCTGGGACAAACTTGCCGAATCGTCAACGTTCCCCCTTATCGCCCTGCCGGCCGCCCTGTTGTGCCGCCGAAGCACAAAGGAAAATTTAAAAAAATTACTGGTCCGGCTTGTGGCGGCGCGGCAAAAAATAGATGGCAGGACAAAAAAATCCCGTATCGATAAATAACTCATGTTACGCGGACCACCAACACAAAAAATACGAACTTTTTGCCAAAAATTTAAGGTTCATTCGTTGTTGGTGAAAAAAGAAGAATTTACCACGAACGACCCGAACTTTTTGCCGGAAATCCAGGTGCCGTTCGTGGTAAAAAAGAGACTGCCTAATCAGGCAGTCTCCTGGCGTAAAAACACTAGAAGATGGAAAAGAGTTTTACCAGTACCCAGGTTATCAGATTGGCGCGGTCAAGATTGCCAATTTCGGTGGCGGTAACATTTCCGGTGTATCCCTGCATCGCTTCACTGGTAAAATTGGCAACATTAATGCCCATTGCATTGGCGACATAGGTTTCGGCCGGCGCAAGGTTGGTTGCAAACACCAATACCAGGGCCATGACAATGGTAGAAACAATCAGTGAACGGATAATGTTGCCTTTGGACATGGCGGTAATAAGACAAACAATAAAGGGAATAACCGCAAGGTCGGCAAGGGGCAAAAGCCGGTTACCCGGAATAATAAACGCCAGGGCAATGGTAATGGGAACCATTATAAGACCGACCGCGATAACCGAAGGCTCTCCAAGCGAAACGGCGGCGTCAAGGCCGATATAAATTTCACGGCCCTTAAAGTGCCTGGACATAAATTCACGGGCGGCCTCGGAGATAGGAATAAGGCCCTCCATCAGAATAGCTACCATCTTGGGCATAATAAACATGACGGCGCCCATATTTAACGCCAAAATCAGGGTGCTTTGAACCGGGTTCTGATCACTGTATTTACCGGCCAATATTCCAATGATGGCGCCGATGATAATACCGAGCAGCATGGGTTCGCCAAAAAGGCCAAAGCGCTTGCGAATTGTTTCGGGATCAACATGTAATTTATTGAGTCCGGGAACATGGTCCAGAATCCAGTTTAAGGGAATGACCAGCGGCATAAATCCCAATGCCGTTAAGTGGGGAAACGAAATACCCGGCATATTGAAATATTTTTCAATATACTTTTGGGTGTAGTCCGCCAGAAGCAGGGCGATAATCGCGCCGATAATACCGGCGGCAATACCCCAGACATGGCTTTGGCTTGTGCCGTAAACCGCCGCGCCGATAAAGGCGAACTGCCAGTAGTTCCAGATATCAATGTCCATGGTCTTGGTCAGTTTTAGGGCGATCATAATAAAATTGATTACAAGGACAATGGGGATCATCAGGCCGGCAAAAGTCCAGGCCCATGAAACAGCCGACATGGCCGGCCAGCCGATATCAACAATCGTAAGGTTTAGCCCCAGCTTTGCCATCATGGCTTTTGCGGCAGGAGCCAAAGATCCGGTCAACAAACCAATAACCAGATTAATTCCGATAAAACCAATGCCAATGGTGATGCCGGATCGCAGGGACCGGTTAAACCCTGCGCCCATTGCCAAACCAAAGATAAAAATAATCAGGGGAAGGATTACCGAAACACCAAATCCAAGAATGAACTGTACCGCCGATTGAAATGCTTGCATACACATCTCCTTAAAGTTAAAATCCGTAAGATTGGGCTAACGCCCAACCACGCCGGCCATGCCACACAGCCGGCTAATTTGTCCTACAACATCTGGAACCAAAGGTAAAAACAGGAACCTCCTTTTATGTCTGGATTTTGCCAATTATTTCCCTGATCATTCCCGCCCGATCCATGAATCCGTATAACAGGCCCATCCCGTTGACAACGGGCAGCTTTGATTCAATTTTATTGGTTCCGGCAAGAACAAGCAGATCCTGACCCTCCTCAAACACGGACAAATCCCCGTGTTCGTAGGTATTTACAGTGGTAACAACGGCATGTATGTTTTCCGCGGCGAGCAGGCCCGTCAGCTCCTTTACCATTTTTTGGAACTTGGCCGGAGCAAGCCCGCCCGCCAGTAAAACGCGCAGATCTTTCATACGCTTATGCGCCGGCTTCCAGTTCGGCAAGAATTGACCGGGTGCGGCTGATTCCCACGCGGCTTACGCCGGCTTCGATCATGGCATAGCAGTCCGCCAGCGAAGAAATTCCGCCGGCGGCCTTTACCTTGACATTTGGCGAAACGCTTTTACGCATTAACACAATGTCTTCAACTTTTGCGCCCCCGGCGGCAAATCCGGTGGAAGTTTTAACATACGCGGCTCCCGCTTCTTCGGCCAGTTTGCAGCCGGTAACGATCTGTTCTTTTGTCAAAAAACAGTTTTCAAGAATTACCTTTACTATGGCGGGGCTGGCTTTTACGACCGCCGCAATGTCGGCGCGTACGTCGTCATACTCTCCGTTTATCAGGGCTCCGACATCAATAACCATGTCCATTTCCATAGCGCCCCGTGAATAGGCGTCAATGGTTTCCATAACTTTGGCAAGAGTCGTGTGCGCGCCCGACGGAAAACCAATTACCGTGCCAATAATGGTTTTGCTTCCCTTTAAAACCTCATAGGCCCGGTCAAGGTTGCAGGTATTGATACAGACCGAAACACATTCGGTGTCCCTGGCAAATTCCAGACCGGCGATCACTTCTTTTCTGTCAAGATTGGGTTTTAACAGCGAATGATCGACATATTTGACAAATTCCTGTTTAGTGAGTTTCATTTTTCCTCCTGGTAAAACTCTTTTGGATTGATAGCGGTCTTGTTCATATTACAAAACCTTATGCCCTTTAACGGCAGTCCAGATCATAAACCACTGTTCTCTGGTAAGTTGATACCGCAAAGCCGCCGCCGGTTTTTTGACCAATTCTATTTCGCCCGATCCGGTAATGGGAACCATTCCGGCAGGATGGGAAAAGAGCCATGCAAACGCTATTTCGTCAATAGATTCCGCGCCTGTTTCTTTTCGGATAAGCTCCAGTGTTTCCCGCAGGCGGATTTCAACTTCGCCCTGTCCGGTAAAAATCTTTCCGCCTGCCAGCGGCGACCATATCATGGGATGTATCCGTTCTTCCAGGCACATTGGAATAACGCCGTTTTCAAGGTTTTCCATACGAAGGCAGGATAGCTCCACCTGATCGGTAATAAGGGGAACATTGCAGTACGACTTAAGCATCCGGTATTCATGGGGAAGATAATTGGAAACCCCAAAATGCCTTACCTTGCCTTCTTTTTTTAGGCGGTCAAAAGCTCCGGCAACTTCTCCGGGGTCCATAAAAGGATCGGGCCGGTGCAGGAGCAGGGCGTCAATATGATCAATGTGCATGCAGGCCAGGGATTTTTCGACCTGGCCTACTATCCATTTTTCACTTGAATCATAATATTTGACACGAATGTTTCCGGAAGGATATACGATGGTGCATTTGGTAACGATTTCCATCTTTTTGGCAAGATCGGGCCGCTTTTTTACGGCCTCTCCAAATATTCCCTCGGCGGTATAATTTCCATATATGTCCGCATGATCCATGGTGGTAATGCCCAAATCAAGACATTCCTCAAGAAAACGAATCAATTGACCGGTGTCAAGTTTCCATTCGTCCACCCGCCAAAACCCCAGCACAACGCGGGAAAAAGAAAGGCCGTCCGCCATCTGCGTTCTTGTCATGCTGTCTGCCCGTCCAGTTCCTTTAGCTTTGCTACAATGGCTTCATCGGTAGCTTCGCGGTTAATTCCGGTCAGGTAACTTAACCCCGGAATATAGGGAGTGGTGACTGTTTTTGGAATCTGCGTGCTGGCAACAATTAAATCAAACGAACTTGCCAGTCCTTCTACCTGGGTCACCTTGCATTGATCCACATTGACCTTAAAACCGGCTTTTTCGCAAATGGTTTTGATCCGGTCCGCAATTACCGTACTGGTCGCAATACCGGTGCCGCACGCGACAAGAATTCTGTAGGCTTTCATCCCTTTCCTCCATAAATTTATTTGGCCCAAAAATATTTTAGGCAGCTTCATCCACTAAATAATGCGCAGTCCTGTCATCCAGAATTAAAACATCAATCAATTTTGCCCGCAGGGCGGTTCTGACCGAAAGATGCTTGGATACACCTTCGACGACACAAATTTTAACGGGAATTTTTTGCAATTCCTCCGCTTTAATGCCTATGCTCCGCTTAAAAATTTCTTCGCAGCAGGGTCTGCATTCCGCGTCCAAAAAAAGCACCGATGCGACATCGCAGACGACCTTTTCGCGGTGAAGGTAATTAATTTCTTCGCCGGTAAAATATCCCGACATTGCGGCGCTTGAATTTTTGATCATGGGATTGCCAAGGCTAAAAAGGGCGTAGTCGGCGGCGGCCGAGCGCTGCAAAACTTCGTTTATGACGCGATCATTGAGCAGGATCTTTTTTTCGGCCGCCGTCTGCGCAAAGGCGGGCGACAGTAAATACAGCGAATCGCAGGCCGTTTTTTGGGCAAGGCGCGCGGTAATCGACGAGGCGTGAATATCGATATCCCTTCCATGACCGCCTATAATGGGCGAAAACAGTATTTTTTTTACCCGGCCCTCGTGTAAAAAATCGGGAATTTGGGCCAGCGTCGTGCCCCAGCCGGCGGCCAGCGTCGTTCCGGCGGCAAGGTTGTTTTCCAAAAAAAGGGCCGCCGCCGCCGCAACTTTTTTTTTGGCGCTTGAACTTGCCGAACCGTCCACGACAACGGCGTTTTTCAGGCGGTATTGTTCTTTAAGCTTGTGTTCCAGTTCCAGAAACGTACCGCTGTAATCTATGCTTATTTTAACAATTCCGTCCGCCTTGGCTTTTTTAAGCAGGCGCGAAACTTTTATGCGCGATAAACCGAGCTGTTTGGCGATCTCCTGCTGCGTTAAGTCCTGTTCATAGTAAAGGCCGCATATATTGATCATCAGCCTTTTATTCAGCTCCATACCGCCTTCCAAAGTGTTCATATGAACACGTGTTGTTACTTTGTACTTATACGGTAACATGACTTTTTGCCGTTGTCAACAAAAAAAATAAAAAATAGGGGATTATTTTTAATTTTACATTTGACAAAGCGGTAAAGCAGTTGTATATTCTTTAAACATATATGGGGGCGTACATGAATATTGACGATATTTTAAAACCGGATTGCGTAATCGACAATCTGGAAGCAAAGACAAAAGAAGAAGCGCTGGATGTTATGACTCATTTTTTGCTGGGAAAGGGTTATGTAAAAGATTCGTTCCCGGAGGCGATTTTGACGCGGGAACGGCTCTATCCTTCGGGACTGCCAATGGAAGGCCATAAAATCGCCATTCCCCATACCGATTCCGAACATGTGAACGAATCGGTTCTTCTTTTTGCCCGCCTGGCAAATCCGGTTGAATTTTCTTCGATGGGAGATCCCAACGAAAAGCTTCAGGTCCAGTTAATTTCGATGTTCGCCCTTAAAGAAAAAAAGCAGATTGGATACCTTCTTGACGTGCTGATCACCAGTTATTCCGACAACGATTTGCTGGATGCGGTTCTAAAGGCCGCCTCCACTGCGGAAATTTACCGGCTGCTCAAGAATGCGGTAAGCAGCCACATGAAGAGCGAGGCGTGAATGGAGATACTGCCCGGCTTAACCGCCTCTCCGGGTATTACTCCGGGAACAGCGTATATTTTTAAGGCGGCGGATCTCCAGTATGACGCGTCTGTCTGCCGCGGCGCGGACGAAGAAAAAAAACGCCTGGAAGCCGCCCGCAAAAACGCCCATGCCGAACTGGACGCGATCCGGATCAAAGTAGCGGGAAGCATGGGCGGGGAGTACGGACACATTTTTAGGGCGCAGATGACCGTACTTGAAGACGAAGACTTTATCGCCGAAATTGCCGGCAAACTAGACGGCGGCTGCCGCGCCGAAGCGGCGGTTGACGCGGTGTATGACGAGTACCGCATCCTTTTTGGCGAAATGGAAGACAATTCCGTCAACGCCCAGCGTCTGGCAGATCTTTCCGATGTCTGCAAACGCGTGCTCCGCAATCTGCTTGGCCGCGAAGAAGTAACCCTGGTGGCGCTTCCGCCTGAAAGCATTGTTGTCGCCGAAGAGCTTTTTCCTTCGGATACGGCGACAATGGACCGCCAAAATATATGCGGTTTTGTTACCGAAAAGGGCGGCCTTACCAGTCATGTGGCTATTCTTGCCAAAAGCCTTTCGCTGCCCGCGGCGGTCGGCACTCCCGGTTTGATGTCCCGTGTCAAAAAAGACGACGCCCTTTTCCTTGATGTGCGGGATTATGAAAAAGCCAAACTCTATGTAAACCCCGGCCCAAAGATAAAAGAAGATTTGGAAGAATCGCGGGCCCTGTTTAAAAAACGGCAGGAAGAACTTTTTGTCATGAAGGATATGGAGCCGGTAACCTGCGACGGTCACCGCGTTATTCTTTCGGCGAATATAGGGTCGGTAGAGGATTTGGTGAACGCGCAGGGTTTTGGGGCAAAAAGCGTGGGGCTCTTTCGTACGGAATTCCTCTTTTTAAAAGGCGGCATTCCCGGCGAGGAAGAACAGTACCGCTCCTATGCCGAGGCGGCGAAAAAACTTGCCGGAGGCATGCTCGTTATCCGTACGCTCGATATTGGCGGCGATAAAGAAGTAAAAGCGCTTTCGCTCCCCAAAGAAGAAAACCCCTTTCTGGGGCTGCGGGGAATACGCCTTACCCTTAAACGCGAAGACCTGTTTCGCACCCAGCTTGCGGCGCTGCTCCGGGCGGCGGTACACGGCGATATCCGGGTAATGTTTCCCATGATTTCTTCGTTGAACGAATTCCGGCAGGCCTCGGCTCTTGTACAGGCCGCCTCGGATGATCTTGCAAAAAGGGGAATCGAACACCGAATCCCGCCCCTGGGAGTAATGGTCGAAACGCCGGCGGCCGTCCTTTTGGCCGGGGATCTTTGCAAAGAGGTAAGTTTTGTAAGCATGGGAACCAACGATCTTACCCAATACGTGCTCTGCGTCGACCGGGGAAACGAAGAGATTAGTTCGCTGTACCAGCCCTTTAACCCCGCCGTGCTTCGCGCCATCGGCATGACGGCGAAAGCGGCGGTACAAAACGGCAAATGGGCCGGCGTATGCGGCGAACTGGCCGGAAATCCAATGGCGATTCCGGTGCTGATTGGCCTGGGGGTAGAGGAACTCAGCGTAACCGCCTCGGCCCTGCCCCAGGCAATTTCGATTATTCGGAACACAAGCCTCGCCCGCTGTAAAGAAGTGGCGAAAAAGGCGGTGTCCCTGTCAACCGAAGAAGACGTAAAAGAATACCTGGGATTGAATGTCTTTTAAGGCGATTCGCGCGGCACAGGCGGCCTGATAGCTGCCTGTGCCGCGAATACGAAGAAATTAGCAACAAGTTACATGAATTTACACAAACTAACGATCTTTTTTCCAAAAAGTAAAAATTTTTGTTGACTTTTAGAATAAAGGGATTTACAATAATCCTCCAGGTGGAGGTTTTATGAAGCGAATTTTGCTTGCCTGCGGGACGGCGGTTGCCACATCGACGGTAGTAACGAACCGGCTTATGGAAGCCATGAAAAAACGCGGTCTTGAGGGAAAGTTTACCACCAGCCAGTGTAAAATTGCCGAAATTCTGTCAAAAGTTTCCAATTTTGACATTCTTGTTTCCAACGCCAAAGCTCCGGCGGGGATAACGATCCCCGTGATCAACGGACTCCCCCTGTTAACCGGAATAGGGGCCGAAAAGGTATGGGACGAAATAGCGGAACTCATCAGGAAAGAATAATGGTTTTCGGCGGTAATTTCCGCCCGTCCTGCCATGCTGCTCTAGAGGGGATTTTTGGTTAGACAGGTGTTTAGCCATGTTTATAACAGCGCTTGTCCTTCGGATATTCTGTCTGCCGGGAGATTGTCTCCGGGCAGACGGATGCGGCTTTCGGGGAAAAGCGGCTGCCGGCACTAAACTCTATTGTTCAAGGAGGCACGAGCTGCCATGCAAGGTTTATTAGACGTAATTATCAAAGTATTCAATGGCATTCAGGCGCCAGGCGCTACCGTAATGATGCCCGTAATTATTTTTATAATCGGGATCATTTTAGGCGCGCCGGTAGGAAAGGCTCTTCGGGCCGGTTTAATTGTGGGGGTAGGTTTTGTCGGCCTTAACCTTGTTACCGGACTTTTGGGCAGCGCTCTTGGTCCCGCTGTACAGGCCATGGTTACAAAATACGAACTCAGTATGGACGCGGTGGACATTGGTTGGGTTCCGGCTGCGGCAATCGCGTTCGCCTCCCAAATTGGCGCCCTTATTATTCCGGTTGGAATTCTGGTTAACGCAATTCTGTTGCTTACCGGGACAACCGCGACTGTAAATGTCGATATCTGGAATTACTGGCATTTTGCTTTTACCGGTGCCATGGTTCAGAGCCTTACCGGTAACTACCTTATCGGGTTAATCGCCGCAGCGCTCAACATGGTTATCGTCATGGTAATTGCCGACCGTACTGCCGAAGGACTGGGCAAATACAATGAACTCCCCGGTATTTCGATACCTCACGGTTTTACCGCCGCGTTTGTTCCAATCGCCGCCGTGGTAAATGTAATCCTTGACAGGATTCCTGGAATCAACAGGGTCAAGGCGGATATGGATGTAATTCAGAAACGGCTTGGCGTATTCGGGGAACCGGTGCTTATTGGCGTTGTATTTGGTGTTATTATTGGTTTTCTTGCCGGGTACGCCCCGGTCCAGGTGTTCCAGATGGCGATCCAGATGGGTGCCGCGCTGGTGCTTATTCCCAAAATGGCGGCCCTCCTTATGGAAGGACTTATTCCTGTTTCAGATGCGGCCCAGGGCTTTATCGAAAAGCACTTTAAGGGCGGCGGCAAGATATACATTGGTCTTGATTCGGCCATAGGTATTGGTCACCCGATATGTCTTACCTGCGCATTGATTCTGGTACCTGTCTCGATTTTTCTCGCGGTAGTCCTTCCTGGCAACCGCATGCTGCCCTTTGCCGATCTGGCGGTAATTCCGTATATCTTTGTACTGATTATCCCCATCACAAAAGGCGACTTTTTCCGTTCCCTTATCATAGGCGCGATAGTAATGATCGTTATGTTCTATTGCGGAAGCAGCCTTGTCGATCTTCTTATGAGGACAGCGGCAACAGCCGATCCCAAAACCTATGCTCCCGATATCTATGTGGGTAATTTCTCCAGTATCTGCGATGGTTCAAACCCGCTTACCTGGGCTATTATCAACATTCAAAAGCTCAAGTGGGTAGGCACACTTATATTGCTTGCTATTTCTATTCTGCTTGCTGTCTGGAATAGAACCCAAATCAGAAAAGACAGAGCCGCCGCGTAAGTAAAAGGCTTCTTTTACCTGACCCCGCCGCACAGCCGCTGCTGCGGGGTTTATTTTGGCATACGGTTTTTGGGAATGCAGCGAATCTACGAATATAATAAATACGCGTACCGCAACAAGGTAACCATGATCAATTATATCGTCATGGGGCTTTTTGCGTACAGCGTATTTAAAATAGCAAGCGCCCCTCAATCAACCTGGACCGTTATCTGGATTCTTGCCCTGGTAGTTTCGCTTTACACGCTGTATAATTCATTTGTACGCAAAAGTAATCCCCGCCTTATTACGATAAGCGATGATACCATTTGTTTTGCCTCTTATGGCGAAATAAGCTTTGAAACAGAAAAACTTTCAATGTTCCGGGTAAAGGTAACAACTCCCAATTACCAGATACTGGTACGGATAGAGGACACCAACAGCAGAAAGGGAACATTTTGGGTTACATATTCTTTTTTTAACGATAAACTTGATCTAATTTCTGAATTTGACTTTTTGGAACGTAAAGTGCACCCCGATTCCCTGCGCTTTAGGGGGCGCGGAAAAATGGGGGCTTCGCGGCCAAAAAAACGGCCTGCGCTTTCCTGCGTTCTTTGCGACCTTGACGGAACATTGCTTGACAACAGGGGAAAGATCAGCGCCGCCGATCTGCTGTCGATAAAAAAATGCAAGGAAAAGGGAATTCCGTTTTTTCTTGTAACAGGGCGGCACCATGTTTTCGCAAAAGATATTTGCCAAAAAGCGGGTTTTGAATACCCGGTTTGTTCCTCGAACGGCGGTCATATCTATAATTACGAAACAGGTGAAACGCTTTATCTAAAAACCATCGAAGACGGGCCAAGCCAAAAAATATACGCGTACCTGAATGAACACAAGCTTGACTTTGCCGCCTACACAAAAGAAAAAGTTGTTTTTGCGCGAAAGGACGGCATTTTTAAATACTGGAAAAAGCAAAACGAAAATTATAAAAAAGAAAACCGTTTTACCCCTTTTTTTGTGGATACTGATTTTGATATTAAAAAAGAAGCGGTTGTCAAGTATTTTATTAGTTTTGATTATGCAAAACCACAAAAGGGCAAAACAAGACGGGAGGCGGTCATCGATCTGGAAAAGGTTATGAATGAATTATTTTTGCCGGACGAACTGTGCATAAGCCGCTCCGGTCCGGCAACTCTGGATATTAACGCCGCCGGTGTCGACAAGGGAGCGGCTTTTTTTATACTTTCCCGCTTGTATGATTTTGAGACAGAAGGCGCTTTGGCTATGGGCGACAGTTGCAATGACATTGGTTTGCTAAAGGCGGCCGGCGTCGCGATTGCGCCCGCAAAGGCGGAAAGCGGCGTAAAGGCAATAGCCGCCTATATTTCTACCACCAATAACGACTCGCCCCTGACACACGCGCTTACCACACTGTATCCGGGAATTGTTTAGTCCTGCGCCTTAAGTGCGGCCT
>JAIRYT010000083.1 GCA_031267675.1 Treponema sp.
CTTGGGTGTACTCTCTTCGTTCTCTCATGATTCCTCTCCTTGGGTTTATCACGAGCTTAACCTACTGTCCATCGCTCCGGGGGAGGTCCATCCCTTTGTGCTTTGCCGAAAGCGCGAAGACACAAATACGAAAAAGCATGATGAAGAGATTAATGACCGGCATACGAAATAATAGCCCGAAAACCGGTAGCCAAAAAGCGCCGGAAACGGAAGAGAGAAGAGGATTTAACCGCGATGTCGAAGAAGTCGAATACGTTTAAGAGCAAATAAAGGCAACAGTCAGCCGGGGAAAAGCGTGGGGGTGCCAGAAAAACAGTATGGGAGCGCGCCATAGCGCGTCCGCATACTGTTTGGCGGCACACCAACTACAGCGCGCGAGCCGGCGAGTGCGGCATACCGGTATATGTGACACGGTGTGGGCCCCGAAAATGTCACAGTGTAAAAAAAACCGCGGGGCCCTGCGACCGGGGCGGCGCATTGCCGGTAATTGCCGCGGGAACAGCCTTAAAAAATGTTGCCACAAGGCGGGGAGCGCGGGCCCTCCGGTCCGATTTATGGTCTCCAAAACCAATGTATAAACGACTTACGCCGTTATTGTATTACATAAGCAGCCAACCGCGTTAAACGAAATAATTAGAGATATCAAGGGCCCTGAGGCTTTCTTGGCAGCGGTAACATTTTTCGGTGCCCACGTTGTGTTACGGCAGTTGGTATGTCGCGTCCCCGCCGGGTGTACCTCCGGACCGGCTCGCAACTATGCGCAGCATAGTTGGCGTAGATTGGGTTTTAACCCAATCTAACCTGTTCCTGCGGTTGGTTGACGGAACCGCGCAGGCGTAATGGACGCGCGTCCGTCCGGCATGATATAGTAAGACATGAAGCAGCGACTGATAACCTCGGCCCTTCCCTATGTTAATAACGTTCCTCATCTGGGAAACCTGATCCAGGTTTTAAGCGCGGATGTTTTTGCCCGCTTTTGCCGGCTTAAGGGGTATCCTACGCTCTATATCTGCGGCACGGACGAATACGGCACCGCCACCGAAACGCGGGCGGCGGAAGAAGGGATACACCCCCGTGAACTTTGCGAACGCTATTACAGAATACACGCGGGAATCTATTCCTGGTTTAATATCGCCTTTGATAAATTCGGGCGTACATCGACAGAAATACAAACCGAAGTTACCCAGCATCTTTTTAAAAAACTTGAAGAAAACGGCTATATCCGGGAACGTACCATTGAACAGCTTTACTGTCCTGTCTGCGGGCGGTTTCTCGCGGACCGGTATGTGCGGGGAACCTGCCCCCACTGTAACTACGGGGAAGCGCGGGGCGATCAGTGTGAATCATGCGGCAAACTTCTTGACCCGACGGAATTAAAAGACAGCCGCTGCGCGTCATGCGGGACCAAGCCCGATTTGCGCGAAACAAAACATCTGTATATTGATCTTCCCGCGCTTAAAGACAAACTGGAAGCGTGGATTAAGGATGTCTCGGTCAGGGGCGAATGGGCGAATAACGCGGTACAAATGACGGCGGCCTGGATACGGGACGGCCTTCACGAGCGGGCCATCACCAGGGACCTTAAATGGGGAATTCCTGTTCCCCGTGAGGGATACGAAAACAAGGTTTTCTATGTATGGTTTGACGCGCCCATCGGATATATTTCGATTACCGGTACGCTGGCGCAGGACCGGGGTACGGACTGGAAGAGTTTTGTCGATTCCTGGTGGAGGAATCCGGACAATACGGAGCTTTTTCAATTTATCGGCAAAGATAATATTCCCTTTCATACGGTAATTTTTCCTTCGACCCTTCTTGGTTCCGGCGAAAAATGGACAATGCTGCACCACATGTCCAGTACCGAATATCTAAATTATGAAGGCGGAAAATTTTCCAAATCAAAGGGAGTAGGCGTTTTTGGCACCGATATTATGGAAACCCGTATTCCCGCCGATGTATGGCGCTTCTATATTTTTTATAACCGCCCCGAAAGATCCGACGCCCTTTTTTCGTGGAAAGATTTCCAGGAAAAGGTAAACAGCGAGCTTATTGGAAACCTGGGAAACCTGGTAAACCGCACCCTGGCGTTTGTAACCCGTTATTATGACGGAAAAATCCCCGATATAAATGACGCGAATGGGGAAGGCGAAACCGGTTTTTGGAACACTGTGCGCGGCTATGAAAAACAAATTATTGACAAACTTGAATGGGCCGAATTACGGGACGCGTTTCATCTTTTGTTTGAACTTTCATCGTTTGCCAATAAAACATTCCAGGACGCGGAGCCCTGGAAATTCCGCACCGAAGATCCGCCCAAAGCGGCGGCGGCAATCAGGAATCTTTGCTATGTGGTACGCGACATCGGAATACTGGCGGAGCCATTTCTTCCCCAGACCGCTTCCCGCATATTGGGTTTTCTTGGGCTTGCCGCGCAGTCCGGCGTAAACGAAAAGGCCGGTACCGGCAATTATGAACTGCTTAGCAAAGCGCGGGGAATTGAAACAATACGCTGCGAAGTGCTTTTTACCAGGCTGGAAGATGAAACAATCGCCGCGTTGCGTGAACGTTATTCGGGAAGCCAAAAAGACCGTGAAAAAAGCGGCCAACCCAACAAAAGCGTTCCCGGGCAGACAGAAGCGCTGTTTGAAAATACCCTTGATTTGCGGGTGGCAAAAATAACGGCAATTGAACGGCACCCCAATGCGGAAAAGCTCTATATTGAAACACTGGAAATTCTGGCGCCCGAAGAACGCGTCATTGTCTCGGGGCTGGTTCCGTTTTATACGGAAGAAGAATTGCTGGGAAAACATATCATTGTCGCCTATAACCTTAAAGCGGCAAAACTGCGCGGCGTGGTAAGCAGGGGCATGCTTCTTGCCGCTTCCGCGACTGTTGACGGAAACGAAATAGTCGAAGTGCTTGACGCGGGAAACGTTCCAGCCGGCACGCGGGTGGTCCTTGAGGGAGCAAGCGCCGAAGCCGCGCGGGCGAAAACAGACGAAATTACCATAGATCAGTTTTTCGCGGCGCCGCTTGTGGTAAATGATTACACCGTGTATGCCGGCGAAAAAGCGCTTACGCTTAACGGAACGCCGCTTAAAACGACGCGGATAAAAAAAGGCGAAGTGCATTAGTGGGTCTTCTTTTAAAACCGGCTGGGCTTGATATCTGCGCAAATGCCGATACCTTTCTTCAGTCGGAGCTGTGGGGCCGCTTTAAGGAACGTTTCGGGTGGAAGGCGTTTGCCTTTTCCTGCGGGTATGAAAACGAGGAACAGCCGCTTTTGGTCTTGTTTCGCCGTCTTAACGCGCTGTTTTCGTTTGCCTATGTTCCCTGGGGTCCGCGGCTTCCAGCCGGAGTGAACGGAGCGGAGGTTCAGAACTATCTGTTACAGGTAGCCGTTGAACTGCGTAAACAGCTTCCCCCGGCAACGGCGTTTATCCGCTTTGATCCGCCGTGGTACACGGCCAATACTGCGGAACTTTCCGCGCCCTTTACGCGGTCGGCGGCAGACGTGCAGCCCCCCGACTCGGTTCTGATCGATCTTGGCGCCGGTGAAGAAGAAATCCTCGGCGGCATGAAAAGCAAATGGCGTTACAATATAGGGCTTGCCGCAAAAAAAGGCGTCCAGGTACGCTGCGCCGAAGCGTCTTCGCCGCAGTTTGAAAAAGATTTGGAAAGCTACTACCGGCTTTACCGCGAAACCGCGCAGCGGGACGGCATCTCGATTCACGGCGTTGAATATTACCGCGGACTTTTTGACCTTGCAGGCGGTACAGAAGCCGCCCGGCTGCGGCTGTATATGGCTTCGCACGAAGGCGAAGATATCGCGGGCGTAATAACCATTTTTAGAAAACGCGAGGCGGTGTATTTATACGGCGCTTCAAGCAGTCGCAAGCGAAATCTTATGGCGCCGTACGCCCTGCAGTGGCAGGCAATGCGCGACGCGAAAAAATCGCTCTGCGCGTACTATGATCTTTTTGGCATACCGCCTGTTTCTCCCGAAGAAGATCCCCGTCATCCCATGGCGGGATTATACCGCTTTAAAACCGGTTTTGGGGGAACCATAATTCATCGTCCGGGAAGCTGGAATTACCGCTGCCGCCCCCTGCTGACGGCGCTCTTTTCCGCCGCCGAAGGCATGCGAAAAAAAATTTGGACTATCGGGAAACGGAACCGCCGGACCTAAGAAATTTCACCGCCAACCTCGCCAACACCGCGAACTTTTTGCCAATCCAATTTTTCTTTATCCAGTCCAATGTTCGTGAGAGTTCGCGTCGTCTGTGGTAAATTCTTTTTTGACTCGACCGCCGGACCTAAGAAATTTCACCGCCAACCTCACCAACGCAACAACATTCCCCGGCGCTCGGGGTGTTGCCTCCGGATTCTAACGATACGGCTGTAAGCCGAAAAATCCGGCCGTTCTTCTTCAGAATTCAGAATCTTCCTCATAACACTTTTCTTTATGTTCGATGTTTGGATGTTCGTGACGGTTCGAGAAGTTCGTGGTAATTCTCTTTTCATTCTCTTTTGATTAGACCGGCAGACTCGGAGTGACCTAAAGGTCAATCCTAAAACGCCTCTTTCAAGGCGCTTTTTTCGACCACAATGACAACGCGGCCTTCCCGCAAAAGGCGGCGGTTTGATTCACTTGAAAGAATAAGCAGCGCGTCATCGCGGTGAATTACCGGATCGGTAGGCATAGTGCCAAATACGCCCTGCGCCATGATGCGCAGCGGGTAGTCGCCGACACGTTCCCGCAGCTCCCCGCTAATTCCCGAAGGCGACCGGTCGCTGACGCTTTCCCTGCTTGCGTAACGGACCATGCCCCATTCGGGATTTGCGGTATTGCCCCGCTCAAAAACAAGCTCCATGTCGCTGTTCCAGATTTTTGGGAACAGGCAGGGCCGGACCATGGCGCGGGCGCCGCGTCCGTGCACCGGAACAGCCTCGTCCGCGATGATAATAATACCACTATACTCTTGTGTAGGTATCGGGACAAGCGGCCCCCGGACCTCGTTTGGCGCCCCGCGTGGAAACTCATCCACAAGTTCCCGCAGCGAAAGGGTATAACGGCCCGCAATCGAAGACAGATCGCCGGAAAGGGAAGGGGGAATACGGCGGGCGCGATCCACGGCGGCGTCTATGTCATGGCGGGATACTTCGCCGCTTTCAATTTTTTTTGCAAGGTCCGCCCGCGAATCAATAAGAAGCGTCATAAGCGGCGCCTGGATAAGGGTTTCGTATTCATCTTCCAAAAGCGCTTCGGCGCGGGCGCGGCCCGAGGGAAAGCGCAAGCCGGCCTTTTCAAGGCCGACAGTTACCACCGCGGAAAGTTCCATGCGGTCCCATTCAATAAGGCCGGTAATCGACGAACCGGATTCCTGGGCGTGCAGCGGCAAAAGGACAAGGGCGAACAGTAAAACGGGCGTACATTTCATAATCCGCCCGAAGCGCGCGAAGGCGTTTTAAGGGAACGGCCGACGCGCAGGGTTTCATTAAGCCCCATATTGTTCGCCTGGGCCAGGGTTTCGGGATTTGTGTTGTATGCCAGCGCTATTGACCAAAGGGTTTCGCCCTGTTTTACCAGATGGGTCCCCGCAAAGGAAACCGTCCCGGAAACGGAAGCGGAGGCGGTAATTTCCGAAAGGGCGGGAATGACCAGCCGCACGCCTATTTTTAGATTTTGGGGATTTAACCCCGGATTTTGGCTTTGTATCTGGCTTACCGAAATACCGTAACGCGAGGCGATTCCCAAAAGGGTGTCGCCGGAGCGTATCGTATGAAAGTAATATTTGATCAGGGTAAGACTGGGATCGTCAAGTATCGCCGCGACCGATTGCGCCAGCGCGCCGGGGACTTTGATATGATAGTCGGGATCGGGCGGCGTAATGCCGTAGAGCAGCTCTCCGTTTGTTTTTTTTAACGTGTCGGCGGGAAGCCCGGCATGTTCGGCGACTATTTTTAAATCAACGGCGCGCCGTACCGGAATCCGCGCCCACTGCAGGTCTTCGGGCCAGGAAACCTGAATGCCGAAACGCCGGGGCCGTGAAAGCATATAGGTAACGGCGATGAGCCGCGGAATGTACTGTATTGTTTCGTTGCGGAACGCTTTAAGGCGGCATAATTCCCAGTAATCTTTGGTTCCGTGTTTTTTAATCGCGTTGTTTACCGTTCCCAATCCGGCGTTGTAGGCGGCCAGGGCAAGTTCCCAGTTTCCCAGCGCCTTGTAGTTATCCTGAAGTTTGTCAAGCGCCCCGATTGTCGATTTCCAGAAATCGCGCCGCTCGTCCACCCATTCGGTAATCCGCATGTCATAGGGGCCGACGCTGTTCCGCATAAACTGCCACAGACCGGTGGCGCCGGCGCGGCTTACCGCGTTTACCGAAAAGGCGCTTTCAATCACCGGAAGGTAGATGATCTCCTCGGGCATGCCCCGTTTTTCCACTTCGGCGCGGATAAAGCCGATGTAGGGCTCGCTGCGTTTTAGAATGGTCGAAAGCCAGTTACGGCCGCCCGCGCTGGAGTACTGGTCAATGGCCTTTTGGGTAAGTTCCTCGTCAATGCCGTTAAGGGTAAAAAAGGCGGGGGTTTCGACATGGGGGCGGACCGGAGTATCTTTATACCTGGTCTGCCGCACGGGCCGGGGAATTACCGGCTCAACGACGGTTTCTTCCATCTGGTAACTTATCAGTTCGCCGGCGTTTACCGAGGCAGATAAAACAGACAGCACAGCTACAAATGGCACAAACAGAACACGTTTCATCTATTCACATCCTAACATGTTATTATCCCATTGGCAAGGGAAAGTACTAATTGGTATACTATAGTATGCGTCAAATGCGCCGAATCGCCGCCCAGATTGTATTTTTTTCCGGACTCCTTCTTATGATGCTGGGAATCACCTTTCTTTTGGGGTCCCTGACGGACATTTCACGGCTTTCGATATTTCGGTCCTTTCTTTTTGTGATTATCGGCGCGGTTGCGGCGGTTTTTTCGATAAACCTTGCCAATTGGCCGTTTTATCTTTTTGTGTCGTCGTTTTTTATCCTGATTGGGCTTTTTTTGTTTTTGGCGGCAATGAGGGTTTTGCCCATTACATTTTCCCAAAGCTGGCCGCTGCTTTCGGTCTTTGCAGGCCTTGCCCTGATTCCTCCGGGCTGGCGGCGTTACCGCGCAATCCGCGTACGCTATCTTGTTCCCGCGCTGGCCTTTGTCGTTCTGGGTTGTTTTCTTATGGTGTTTTCGCTCAAGGCGGTGCCGTTTTCGTTCAGGCGTTTCATGGTAAACTGGTGGCCGCTTCTTGTCGCCCTGGTAGGAGTCGTTCTGGTGCTTCTTTCGATCGGTTCGGGCCGAAACACTCCGCCGGGCGGGGACAAAACGAAGTGATAAAGGCTGCCGTAGCGGCTACCTTGCTTTTATTGACGATAGGATGTGCTTCCAAACCAAAATCGAAAGATTCCGGTTCGGTGTCAGCGAGCGACATCCGTGTCCTGATAGAACGGGGAACCCCTTCTTCATTACGCGACGCGCTTGACCGGATCCGGCTAAGCGGAACAGACCGTTTTCTTGCGCCGCCCGCCCTGGCCCTGATCAGAGCGCTGTACCCCGATACCGCTGTCGCCGTGGAACCCCCGGAAAACGGCGAGTATTCGCGCCTTCTTCGGGACGGGGAACGGGGCGTGTATGTAAGACCGTCTTCATCATCGCAGGATTTTCTGGAACTGACGCTTCCCTTTCTTGCTTTTTTTCACAGCGGTAAAAGCGACATAAAAGCAAGTGTAGCCGATCTTGACAGGGCGGAGCGTCTTAATCCGCAGTCGGCGCTTCCCCCGCTTCTTAAGGGAATTGCCTTTGAACGGAGCGGAGACAGCGCCGGCGCCTGGGATCAGTACACCAGGGCGCTGGGGTTGGGCGCGGATTACGCGGCGGAACTGGGGCTGGCGCGCGTCCAACACAGCCGGGAGGAATACGCCGCCGAACTTACCCGCCTTACCCGTCTTGCCGGCGTCTATCCGCAGCATGTTTCAATAAAGCGGCAGCTTGCCCTGGTTTACGCCGAACGCGGCGACATCCAGCGCGCCGAATCGCTGATTATGGAAGTGCTTTCGCAAAATTCCCGGGACGGGGAACTGCTTTTGCTGCGGGCCCGTCTTCTTGTGGACCAGGGGCTTTTTAATCAGGCGCTCGCCCCCCTGGAAAGCTTTGCCGCGCTTGACGCCAATAACGCCAATAACCGGCACTATCTTTTTTTTCACGCCCGCATACAGGCAGAAGGCTACCGGAACCGGGACGCGGCGCTGGGTTACCTGCGTTCCCTTGTCCGCGCCAATGCGAATGACGAGGAAGCGGCGGTGTATATGATTTCGCTGCTTCTTGAATCAAACAAGCCGCAGGAAAATACCGAAGGCCGGGGGATTCTGTCGCGTTTTCTAAACCGCCAGACCATACCCGTCCGTGTGCTCGCGCTGGCGGTAAGCGACGCGGTAAACCGTGAATCCTGGCGCGAGGCAAAATCATACCTGGACCGGCTGCTTGAGCGCCAGCGGGACGCGGCAAATCTGCTTAACGCGTACCGCGTCGAACGCGGGTTGGGAAACAACGCCCAGGCGCTCATCTACGCGCGGGAACTTTACAATTTGACGGGAAACGCCAATGACGACGCGGCGTCGGCCTATGCGAGCGCCCTTATCGACACCGGACGCCTGAGTGAGGCGGGGCGGATTATCGAACAGCGGCTAGCCGCGGTGGGCGGCGGCGCGCTCAAAAGCCGTTACTATTATCTGCGTTCGCGGATGCGTTCCGGCGATGACGCGGTTATGAACGATTTACGCGCCGCCCTTTTTGAAGATCCGCGCAATGTAAACGCGCTCACCGCCATGTTTGAAATCTACCACCGGCGGCAGGATCAGCGCCGCGCGGTCTACTATTTAAAACAGGCCGTCGCCCTTGCCCCCGACAGCGCCCTGCTTCGTAAATACGAAGCGGAATACCGCGCCGCCCTGGGTTCTTCTTACTAACCGTTCCCTCACCGCACCAAACAATCGGCGCCGGCCCCTACGTCCCGTCGGATATAGGTTATCCTTTTACAAAATATCATAAAGCATTCGTGATGTTGGTTTCGTGTGGTTAGCATAGTTGGTGGTGAATTCTCTTTTGGTTTCCAAAGCCTTGGGGTCAGTAGGTAAAACGAAAATCGCCGTTACAAGGCTTGACACTATTCCCGATGCTTGCTAGGCTTTATAGTCTACAGGAAATGCCGTTTTACGCCCTTGTAGCTCAGTTGGCAGAGCATATCCATGGTAAGGATAAGGTCATCAGTTCGATTCTGATCGAGGGCTGGAAACGAAAGGAGACAAGCCGGTTCTTGAAATTCGGAGCGGCGTCACCGAAGGAGGAATTTCATGGCAAGCAAGAAAACAGCTGTAGAACTGGTAGCGCTGCAATGTACCGAGTGCAAGCGCAGGAACTATACTACCAAAAAGAACCGCCGGAATACCCAGGAAAAGCTGGAATTTAGCAAGTATTGTCCTTTTGACAGGAAACACACCCTGCATAAGGAAACAAAGATAAAGTAGAGGTTTAGCGGAAAAATTCGCAGCCTGTGCGGCAGGTTGTCGAGGATTGACCCGTGGGTCATTCTAGGCGTATAGCTCAGTTGGTAGAGCGGCGGTCTCCAAAACCGCAGGTCGTGGGTTCGAAGCCTACTGCGCCTGAAATGAAATGGAGGGCGGCAGGCTTCGAAGGGTTTGTCCCGCCGACCAAGGGGGAGGAAAAGGGGCCATGGAGGGCCCGGCAGGGACAAACCCCGGCCCGGAGGGAGCAAACAGGAAGTTTGCGACCGGAGGGGAAGTACTGCGCCTGAAATGAATGGCGGATGAACAGGGAAAGGAGTAACTTGTGGGAAAGAAGATAGTTCAGTTCTTTAGGGAATCGTACGCCGAGCTTCGCAAGGTTGTGTGGCCGGGCCGTGACGATGTGGTTAGTTCGGTCGGGGTGGTAATAATCTCCACGGTTATTATTGCGGCAATTCTGGGCGCGGTGGATATTCTGCTGCTCCTTGGGGTAAAGGCGATATTTTAGGAATATAAATGGCAGCGGGCTGGTATGTTCTCCATACCTATTCAGGGTACGAGAACAAAATTGAAAAAATCATTAGACTCATGATCGAATCCGGCGAGATTAGCGCCAATGTCGTCAAAGATATCAAAATCCCCCACGAAGAGGTTATTGAGGTAAAAGACGGTAAAAAGCGGACACAAACCCATAAATTCTTTCCCGGGTATGTGATGATCGAGATGGACCTTCCCCAGGAATGGAAGGATACCTGCTCCAAAATAAAAAAAATAACGGGGGTAACCGGCTTTGTCGGCACTCCCGCGGATAGAATGCCCCAGCCCCTTTCCGGCGATGAAGCGCGGGGAATTTTACAAAAATCGGGCGAAATAAAGGGCGAAAAACCGGTTCGCGCGCGTCAAAGCTTTAACGTCGGCGAGCAGGTAAAAATAACTGACGGACCGTTCGAAACCTTTACCGGAACAATCGAAGAAGTCAATCAGGAAAAGAGCAAGTTAAAGGTTATGGTAGGAATCTTTGGCCGGAATACTCCGGTAGAAGTTGATCTTTTACAGGTTGAAAAAGTCTAAAACATCCTGAATTGTTTTAGAACGTCATATATGTGGGAGGGGGAATCCCCGCTAGCCTTCGCCGTTTGGCGCAGGCGCACCACAAAGGAGAATTTATGGCAAAGAAAAAAGTTGCCGCCATGATCAAGCTCCAGTGCCCCGCAGGCAAGGCCACTCCGGCCCCGCCTGTTGGTCCGGCGTTGGGTCCTCACGGCGTCAGCGCTCCCCAGTTTGTCCAGCAGTTTAATGACCGGACAAAATCTATGGAGGCGGGTCTTATTATACCGGTGGTGATCACGGTGTATGCCGACAAGACCTTTACTTTTATCCTTAAAACCCCGCCGGCCGCAGTGCTGATTAAAAAAGCAATCTCGCTGGAAAAGGGTTCCGCAGAATCCCACAAAACCAAGGTGGGCAAAATTCCCCGCGCCAGGCTTGAAGAAATCGCCCGGCTAAAAATGCCCGATCTTTCGGCGAACGATATTGACGCGGCAATGAAGATTATCGCGGGCACGGCGCGCTCCATGGGTGTGGAGGTGGAAAAATGAAGCGGGGAAAAAAATACCGGGACAGCGTCAAAAAATACGACGGAACGGCGGTATACGAAGTAGGCGAAGCGCTGGGTTTGGTAAAATCAATGGCGTTTGCCCGCTTTGACGAAACGGTGGATCTTTCGGTTAAGGTAAACCTTAAAAAAAGCCAGACGGTGCGTGATACGGTCGTGCTTCCCAATCAGTTTCGGGGCGAAAAAAAGGTGCTGGTCTTCTGCAAACCCGAAAAAGAAAAGGAAGCGCAGGATGCCGGAGCGGCTTTTGTGGGGGCCAACGACCTTATCGAAAAAATTAAAGGCGGATGGCTCGACTTTGACGTCGCGGTGGCGACTCCCGATATGATGAAAGATGTCGGAAAGCTTGGTATGGTGCTGGGACGCAAAGGCTTAATGCCGAATCCCAAAACAGGAACGGTAACTTTCGACCTTAAGGGAGCGCTGTCCGAGCTTAAAAAAGGCCGCGTGGAATTCCGCGCCGATAAAACCGGCGTGGTGCACCTGGCGGTCGGCAAAGTTTCAATGGAGAGCGCCCAGGTTTCCGAAAACATCGGGGCGGTACTTACCGAAATCCGGCGTAAAAGACCGGCGGACGCCAAGGGCGAATTTATCCAGTCGGTATCGGTCGCGTCAACCATGGGCCCCGGCGTGTGGGTCAGCGTTAAGGAGGGCGAATAATGGCCATTGTTGCAAAGAAACTGCAGGATAGCAAGATAAAGGCTATTGGCGCGCTTAAAGAAAAATTCGGCGTTGCGGGGCAGGATTTTATCTTTACCGATTACCGCGGACTTACGGTAGAGCAGATTACCGCTCTGCGCAGAAAGCTTGGCGAAAAAGACGCCTCGTACAAGGTAATCAAAAATAATTTTGCCCGCATTGCTTTTGAGGAATTAAAAGCGCCCGGCGAAGTGGCGGCGTATTTGGTAGGGCCGACAGCCGTCGCCGTCGCGCCAAAAGATTCCAACGAAATAGCAAAGATTATTGTAGAGTTTTCCAGGGAAGCGCCGGTTCTTAAATTAAAAGGCGGTCTGGTAGGCAATACAATCTACGACGGCCCCCAGATGGAGGCGTTTTCAAAGCTTCCCGGCAGGCTGGAGCTTATTTCGATGCTTATGTCGGTAATGAACGCCCCGGCGCGCAATCTTGCCGCGGCGCTCAACGATATACCTTCGCGTATTGTCAGAACGATTAAAGCAATCGCCGACAAAAAAGCGGAAGGCTAGCGGGCCGGTATGTACAGATGTCCGTCAGGCTTCGTCTGTCTCCTGTCGGGCTTTAACCGGAGCTGAGGCTTCGGGCGTGTTTCGTATGAGGCGCGCATTACATTACAATTGAGGAGAAGATAATATGGCAGCCACAAAAGAAGAGATTTTGGAAGCGATTGCTTCAATGACCGTTCTGGAAGTTTCCGAGCTTGTCAAGGCAATGGAAGAAAAGTTCGGCGTGTCGGCGGCAGCGCCTGTCGCCGTCGCCGCTGTCGCGGCATCCGGCGCGGCAGCCGAAGCGGCGGAAGAAAAAACAGAGTTTACCGTGGTGCTTAAAGCCTTTGACGACACCAAGAAAATCGCGGTAATCAAGGAAGTCCGCGCGGTTACCGGCCTGGGCCTTAAAGAAGCAAAGGACCTTGTCGAAGGCTCGCCCAAACCCCTTAAAGAAAATATTTCAAAGGATGAAGCCGCCAAAATCAAAGACGCGGTTACCGCCGCCGGCGGCACCGTGGAGGTTCAGTAATTTTTGACGCGCAGGGCGGTTTACCTGCAGGCAGAGTAGTTAAAACCCGCGGATTTCCCTGCCCGGTTTTACCGGGCGGGTCTGCGGTTTATTTGTTTTGGAATAGTTGTTCGATAACATGTTGAGGGGGCCAGGTATGGTAAAATCAAAAAAAGACGCCAAACGTTCTTATGTAGGCAAAGATATTCAGGATGTAATGGAACTTCCTGATCTTATTGACATTCAGCTTTGTTCATACGAGCGTTTTTTACAGCGCAGTCTGCTGGCAAAAGGCGAAGCTCCCAAAGAACAGGGCCTTGAAGAAGTGTTTCGATCAACGTTTCCCATAGAAAGCCCCGCCGGCGATATGGTGCTTGAATACGAATATTATACGCTGGACGAAGACAATATTAAATTTGACGAAATTGACTGTAAACAAAAGGGAATAACGTACGCCGTTCCCCTTAAGGCGCGGGTAAATTTGATTTTTACCCAGACCGGGGAAATCCGCCAAAAAGATATTTACATGGGCGACATTCCCATTATGACCGAGCGGGGGACCTTTATTATCAACGGCGCGGAACGCGTGGTGGTTTCCCAGATTCACCGTTCACCCGGCGTTATCTTTAGCCATGAAAAAGATGTTTTTTCATCGCGTATTATTCCCTACCGGGGAAGCTGGCTTGAATTTGAAATTGACAAAAAACGCGATCTTATCTACGCAAAAATTGACCGTAAAAAACGCATACTGGGAACAATATTTTTACGCGCGCTGGATTACAGCACGCGCGAAGAAATAATCAGGGCGTTTTATTCGGTAGAAACCTTTAAAATAAAAGACGACAAGGAAACCCGCGAAACCATTACCGGCAAGGTACTGGCAACGCCGGTGTGGGTCAAGGCAGAAGAAAATTCTGCGGGCGATACGGCTCTGGTTGACGGAAAGAAAAAGCTGTACCGCACCGGAGAAAAGCTCCACCCGCACAATGTTGACGAACTTTTGACGAACGGAATTAAATCAATCGAAGTGATCAATTTTGACGGCGAAGATTCCCTTAAATCGACCATGCTGCTTAACTGCTTTGAGCGGGAAGAAATTAAATTTGTCAAAGACGATAACGCCAGCGACGAACCCACACGGGAAGACGCCCTGGCCGCCGTGTACGCAGTGCTTATGCCCGGCGAATCAATTACCTATGAACAGGCGGAAAAGGACTTAAACTCCATGTTCTTTTTAAGCCGCCGTTATGATTTGGGCAGAGTGGGGCGCTATAAGCTTAATAAAAAGTTTAATTACGAAAAACCGCTGGAAGATTTTACCCTGACAAAGCAGGATGTTATTTCCACAATGAAGTTCCTTATCAAGGTGTACATTGACGAAGAAAAAGCCGATGATATCGACCACCTTGGAAACCGCCGCATACGGTCCGTGGGCGAACTTATGGCCAACTCAATGAAGGTTGCGTTTAGCCGTATGGAACGGATCGCCAAGGAACGAATGAGCCTTAAAGAAACCGACACCATTCGTCCGCAGGATCTTATTTCGATAAAGCCGATTGTCGCCTCGATAAAGGAATTTTTTGGTTCAAGCCAGCTTTCACAGTTTATGGATCAGGTAAACCCGCTTGCGGAGCTTACCCACAAACGGCGGCTTAACGCGCTTGGCCCCGGCGGTCTTTCCCGCGACCGCGCCGGTTTCGAGGTGCGCGACGTACATTATACCCACTACGGCAGAATGTGCCCCATTGAAACGCCGGAAGGTCCGAACATCGGCCTTATTGTTTCGCTGGCAAACTATACGCGGGTAAATGAATACGGCTTTTTGGAAACACCGTATCGCAGGGTGCAAAAAGGAAAAGCGTCGCAGGATATCGAGTATCTTTCCGCAATGGACGAGGATCGTTACTATATCGCCCAGGCTTCGGCAAAACTTAACACCAACGGAAGCTTTGCCGACGAGCAGGTAAGCTGCCGCCGCCAGGGCGACTATACAACCCGTACGCCGGACGATATTCAATACATGGATGTTTCGCCCAAACAGATTATTTCTGTTTCGGCAAGTTTAATTCCCTTTCTTGAACACGATGACGCAAACCGCGCGCTTATGGGAAGCAACATGCAGCGCCAGGCGGTTCCGTTAATTTTTCCCGAAGCGCCCCGCGTGGGCACCGGAATGGAAGGCAAGTGCGCGTACGATTCGGGCGTGCTTGTCAAGGCGCGCCGGGCGGGTACGATAACGCGCGTTACCTCGTCCGAAATTACCATCAAGCCCGATTCAAAAACAAACCCCGGGCCGCAGACAACCAAAGAGGGAATCGACGTGTACCGGCTGGTAAAATACCAGCGTACCAATCAGGATACCTGTTATAACCAGCGGCCCATTGTAAAGCCCGGCGAAAAGGTTTTTGGGGGCCAGGTAATTGCCGACGGTCCCGCAACAAAAGACGGCGAACTCGCGCTGGGCCGGAATATTCTGGTGGGGTTCATGCCCTGGAACGGCTATAATTACGAGGATTCAATCCTGATCTCGGAGCGTGTGGTAAAAGAAGATATGTTTACCTCGATCCACATCAAGGAGTTTCCCACCGAGGTGCGCGAGACAAAACTGGGTCCGGAAAAAATTACCCGTGATATTCCCAATACGTCGGAAAAGAGCCTGGACAATCTTGACGCGGAAGGAATTATCCGCGTTGGAACAAAAGTACGCGCCCAGGATATTTTGGTGGGCAAGGTAACTCCAAAAAGCGAAACAGAAACAACGCCGGAATTTAAACTGCTTAATTCAATCTTTGGCGAAAAGGCAAAAGAGGTGCGCGACACCAGCCTAAAGGTGCACCACGGCATTGAAGGCACGGTAATTGACGTGCAGCGGCTTAAACGCAGCCAGGGCGACGATCTTAATCCCGGTGTTGACGAAGTGGTCAAGGTGCTTATCGCCACCAAACGCAAGCTGCGCGAAGGCGACAAAATGGCCGGGCGGCACGGCAACAAGGGTGTTGTCGCGCGTATCCTGCCCGAAGAGGACATGCCCTATATGGAAGACGGCACGCCCCTGGATATTTGTCTTACGCCGCTGGGTGTTCCCAGCCGGATGAACATAGGCCAGCTTTTGGAAACAGAACTGGGCTGGGCGGCAAGCACGCTGGAAGAATGGTATTCAACACCGGTGTTCCAGTCGCCTTCGGCCGGCGATATTGAAGGCAAGCTAAAGGAAGCGGGACTGCCGGTAACAAGCAAGGCGGTTCTTCGCGACGGAAGAACCGGGGAGCCGTTTGTAAACCCGATCTTCTGCGGCATTATTTACTTTCTTAAACTTCACCATCTGGTTGACGACAAAATGCACGCCCGCTCTACCGGACCGTACAGTCTGGTGACCCAGCAGCCTTTGGGCGGCAAGGCGCAGTTTGGCGGACAGCGGCTGGGCGAAATGGAAGTATGGGCGCTGGAAGCGTACGGCGCGGCAAACACGCTGCAGGAATTGTTGACAATCAAGAGCGACGATATGACCGGCCGTTCAAAAATCTATGAATCCATTGTAAAGGGCGAGCCTTCCATTACGGCGGGCATTCCCGAAAGTTTTAACGTGCTGGTGCAGGAACTGAGGGGTCTTGCCCTGGACATGACGATTTATGACGCAAAGGGAAAGCAAATACCCCTGACAGAACGGGACGAGGAATTGATTACCAAGAGCGGGAGTAATTTTTAGGTAATTTTAGGTAACAGGAGTAACGATGCGCGATATACAGGATTTCGATTCGATAATGGTAAAATTGGCCAGTCCGCAGATGATTCGCGACTGGTCCTATGGCGAGGTAAAAAAGCCCGAAACGATCAATTACCGGACCCTGCGGCCGGAAAAGGACGGACTTTTTTGCGAGCGGATATTCGGCACGACAAAAGAATGGGAATGTTACTGCGGCAAGTTTAAGTCAATTCGCTACAAGGGCGTTATCTGCGATCGCTGCGGGGTCGAGGTTACCCACTTTAAGGTACGGCGGGAACGCATGGGCCACATAGAACTGGCCGCGCCGGTTTCGCACATTTGGTACTATCGTTCCGTGCCCAGCCGCATGGGCCTGCTTTTGGACATGACGCTGGCATCTCTTAGGTCGGTGCTGTACTACGAAAAGTATGTGGTTATTGACGCGGGCGACACGGATCTTAAAAAGAATCAGCTTCTTACCGAGGCCGAGTATTATGAATTCCAGGAGCGCTACGGCGGCGGTTTTAGCGCCGGCATGGGCGCCGAGGCGATTCGAACGCTGCTGGAAAATCTTGACCTTGACGCGATGGCCCAGGAACTGCGGGCAAAGATGATCGAAAAAGGCTCCAAGAGCGACAAGCGGCTCCTAAAGCGCATCGATATTGTCGAAAATTTTCGCAATTCAACCAATAAACCGTCCTGGATGATTCTGGACGTGGTTCCCGTTATTCCGCCGGAACTGCGCCCCATGGTCCAGCTGGAAGGCGGCCGCTTTGCCACCAGCGATCTTAACGATCTCTACCGGCGGGTTATTAACCGGAACAACCGGCTTAAACGGCTTCAAACCCTGAACGCCCCGGACATCATTATCCGCAACGAAAAACGCATGCTCCAGGAAGCGGTGGACGCGCTTTTTGACAATTCCAAGAAAAAACGGGTCGTAAAAGGCGCCAGCAACCGGCCGCTTAAATCGATCAGCGATATGCTCAAAGGCAAGCAGGGCCGTTTTCGCCAGAATCTGCTGGGCAAGCGTGTTGACTATTCCGGCCGTTCGGTAATCACCGTGGGGCCCGATCTTAAAATGTGGCAGTGCGGGCTTCCCACCAAAATGGCGCTGGAATTATTTAAACCCTTTATCATGAAAAAACTGGTAGACAAGGACGTGGTCTATAATATAAAGCGGGCCAAACTTCTTGTAGAACAGGAAACGCCCGAAGTGTTCGCCATTCTTGACGAAGTGGTCAAGGAACACCCGGTGTTCCTTAACCGCGCTCCTACGCTGCACCGGCTTGGTATACAGGCGTTTGAACCGGTGCTGGTAGAAGGCAAGGCGATAAGGCTTCATCCTCTGGTATGCCACGCGTTTAACGCCGACTTTGACGGCGATCAAATGGCTGTTCACGTTCCCCTTACACAGGCGGCCCAGATGGAATGCTGGACGCTGATGCTTTCGGCAAAAAATCTGCTTAACCCCGCAAACGGAAAAACAATCGTATTCCCGTCACAGGATATGGTGCTGGGGATCAATTATCTTACCCGCGTCAAGCCCAACGCAAAGGGAACCGGACGCCGTTATGTTTCCGCGGAAGAAGCGCTTATGGCGGTGGAAACCGGCGCTTTGGACTGGGAGGCGCTGATAAAACTGCATCTGTCAAAAACGCCGGTATGGGAAAGCGCGGGCGTGGAAGCCCGGTCCGGCAAGGAAAGTATTGTTGAAACCACCGCCGGGCGGCTGGTCTTTAACGAAGAGATGCCCGCCGAAATTCCGTTTATTAACTATGAGTTAAAGGACAAGGAACTGCGCGCGCTTATTGAGTATGTGTTTGAAAAAAAGGGTTCCTGGACTACGGTAAAAATGCTCGACGTAATCAAGGCGACCGGGTACCGTTACGCGACCGTTTTTGGCGCCACCATTGGCATTGACGATGTGCTGGTTCCCAAAGAAAAACCGGCCATGATCGAAGAAGCGAACAAGCGGGTCGATGAAATTCAAAAGCAGTACCGGCAGGGCCACATTACCAACAAGGAACGTTCGGAACGGGTGGTGGAAGTGTGGACCAAAACCAACGAAGAACTTGCCGCGGTAATGATGAAGACGCTGGAAGCGGACCGGGACGGATTTAATTCAATTTATATGATGGCAAACTCGGGCGCGCGCGGAAGCCGCAACCAGATCAGGCAGTTGGCCGGAATGCGCGGTCTTATGGCAAACCCCAAAGGCGATATTATAGAATTACCCATTCGTTCAAATTTTAAGGAAGGTCTTTCGGTAATCGAATTCTTTATTTCAACAAACGGCGCGCGCAAGGGTCTTGCCGATACGGCGCTTAAAACGGCGGAAGCCGGGTACCTTACCCGCCGCCTTGTTGATATCGCCCAGGATGTGGTGATCAACGAAGACGACTGCGGAACGATCAACGGCATCGAATATTCGGCGATTAAAGACGGCGAGGAAATCGTAGAACCGCTGCGGGACCGCATTGTAGGGCGCTATACGCTGGAGCGGGTAAAACATCCGATTACCGGGGAACTTATTGTCGACGTAAACGAAGAAATTACCGAAGATGTCGCGAATCTTATTGATTCCGCGGGAGTCGAAAACGTGCGGATTAGGACGGTGCTTACCTGCGAGGCAAAACACGGTGTGTGCCGGCGCTGTTACGGGCGCAACCTTGCCACAAACCGTTCGGTAAATATTGGCGAAGCGGTGGGAACAATTGCCGCGCAGTCAATCGGCCAGCCCGGCACCCAGCTTACCATGCGTACGTTCCATACCGGCGGAACAGCCACAAAGAAAAGCGAAGAAAACCGCATCTTCTTTAAATACCCCGTTTATATCCGCGAAGTTTCGGGAATGTATGTAGAGCTGGCTTCGGGACACTGGCTCTTTACGCGAAAGGGCCACGCCGTAATAAACCGCGTCATGAAAGAATACCGGCTTGAGTCAAAAGACGAACTGCTTGTTGAAAGCGACAAGCGGGTTATCCGGGGCGAACCGATCATCAAGCATGGCGCAAAAGAAATTGTTTCTTCCGACATTGCCTATTCGCTTGTTCTTGAAGAAGGCAAAAAGAGAATCCTGCTGCTTATCGGGCCGGAACAAAAAGTTGAAGTGCGCAACGGTTCGGAATTTATCGTAAAGGCCGGCGAAGTGGTCGAGGCGGAAAAAACAATCGCCACCTTTGACACGTTAAGCGATCCTATTATCGCCGAAGCATCGGGCGTGGTAAAATACGAAGATATTATCGCGGGAACAACCCTTAAGGAAGAAACCGACCTTGAAACGGGAAATACCGAAAAGCGGATTAACGAAACGCATCTTGAAACAAAACAGCCGCGTATCTTTATTGTCGATGACGAAGGAAGCGAACAGGCGTCGTATTTTCTTCCCGGCGGCGCGATTATTCTTGTCGACGAGGACGAAAAAATACAGGCGGGAAGAACCATCGCAAAAATTCTTAAAGAAACCAGTAAAACGGTTGATATTACCTCGGGTCTTCCCCGCGTGTCGGAATTGTTTGAGGCGCGCAAGCCAAAAAATCCTTCGGTGCTTGCCCAGGTCTCCGGTACGGTATACTTTAGGGGAATTGTAAAGGGAAAAAGATCGGTGGTAATAGCGGACGCGTTTGGCAAGGAATTTAAACACCTTATTCCCATGACAAAGCGTCTTTTGGTGCGGGACGGCGATATGGTAGAAGTAGGGGAACCCCTGTGCCTGGGCGCGTCAAATCCCCATGATATTCTGCACATATTGGGAGAGGCAAAACTGCAGCGTTACCTGATGGTCGAAATTCAGCAGGTGTACCGGCTGCAGGGCGTGTCGATCAATGACAAACATATCGGCGTTATTATCCGCCAGATGATGCGCAAAGTAGAAATCGTATCGGTGGGGGATACGCGTTTTATCTTTGGACAGATGGTAAACAAATACCGTTTTCACGAAGAAAACAACCGTGTTATCGCCGAAGGCGGACAGCCCGCGGTCGCCCGGCCGCTCTTTCAGGGAATTGCCAAGGCGTCGCTTAACAGCGATTCGTTCCTTTCGGCGGCAAGTTTTCAGGAGACCGCCCGCGTACTTACCAATGCCGCCATTGCCGGTTCCGTCGACTCGCTGCGGGGACTTAAAGAAAACATCATCATTGGGCATCCGATTCCCGCGGGAACCGGCATGAAACGCTACAGTTCGGTAAAACTCTACGACGAGGAAAGCCAGGATCTTGACGTAAAGATGCAGGAGATTCTGGATCAACGGAAGCTGGAACAATTGCAGGACGAGGAATCGGCGGAGAACGAAACCGAAATGGAAGTAGAAGCCGAAGCGGAGGAATAAAACATGAAACGGTTCGCGGCGGCGTTTGTTTTCTTGCTTGTGTGCTTTGCCGCCGCGGCCCAGCCTGTTGTTTCGTATACTGTCCTTCGTTCGGCAGGTACGCGTATAACGCTGCATGCCAACGCCGCGCTCCCCGAAAGGTGGCTGCTCAATGTGCATTACCTTTTTCAGGGGAGCATGGACCAGTTGGGAAGCCGCAGCCTGGAACTGGTATTTCCATCCTCGGCAACAGAAGAGTTTGATTTCTTTCCAAAAAACGGACGCCGCTTTATCGCGTTTAACAGCGAACGCCGGGATCTTCCCCTGGAGATACGGATTGGCGAAGGGGAAGGCGATTTTACGGTTACCGGGGTGGAGTTTAAAGCCCGCCCGGCGGCAAGCGCGATTCTGGAACCGATAAGCGCCGATCTTGGAACAATTCTGTACTATCCCCGGTCACGGTGGCGGCAAAAAGACTACGAAGTGTTTCGCTTTAACCATGATTCGCGCATACTGTATCTTGTTTCCGCCAGCCACGCGGTGCAGTCGGAATTTCTGCGGCGGCTCGCTTTTTTTGTGGAAAAACGCGGGTTTGCGGGACGGCTTTCACCTGACGAGGAAATAAAAAACCTGCGCGATTGGGGCGCCCATGATTACCGGGGCGCTGACCTTGCGCGGTTTTTTCAAAAGGCGGAAAGCGAAAATTTCCCCCTTAATGCCGGCGAACTGTTCCTTAGGGATCTGCTTCTTGAAAACGGAATTATACACAGAACCCGCGCGGGCATTACCGCGGGCGAAGGCGCGCTTATCGGCTTTTCGGCGGAAATTACCGATGACCGGCTTCCCGCGTATTTTGTCCATGAAACAATTCACGGCCTTTATTTTACCAGAAGCGCCCTGCGGGACGCGTTTAAAAAAACCTTTGACGCGTACAGCGAAACCGAAAAATATTTTTTGCGGATCGCCTTTGATTACCGCGAATACAATGTAATGCAGGATGACGATCTTCTGATTAACGAAACGGCGGCGTATCTGCTGCAGCAGCGTCCCCGGGAAACGCCTGAGTATTTTTTGGACATTATTGGCTATTGGTTCCGCATGGCTTCTCCTCCGCGTATGGCGGAAACAGAAGCGTGGGTAAAAAACAACAGCGCCGTTTTTGCGCGCCGGAGCGAAGAACTGCAGCGGCAGCTTTTTGCCGTTACCGGCCTGCGGGTTGAAAATTTTTTTGACCTGCTTCCCAAAAACCGCCGTCTTCCCATGATCCCCTAGCTCTGCTATTATAGGGATGATGAAAAAGACGGTAGAAAAGCTTCGTATATTGATCCCCAAGGGACGTATTTATAATAATGTCGCGCTTCTTTTTGAAGAGGCCGGTTTTCCCCTGGTGCTGGCGGACAGAACATACCGGCCCCGTGTTTCTGACTGGCTTGACGTAAAGATTATGAAACCCCAGAATGTCGGGGAATTGCTGGAATTGGGGAGCCATGACGCGGGTTTTACCGGCATCGACTGGATAATGGAAAACAGCGCCCACGTCGAAGAAATTCTTGATCTTGGGTTTGACCGGGTTTTTATTGTGGCGGCGGTTCCGGTAAACCATAACGAAAAAACGCTTAAAAACAAAAAGATTGTTGTTGCGACCGAATATGTAAACCTTGCCGAAAAATGGCTCAAGTCGTCGGGCTACCAGTACCGCATACTGCGCACCTACGGGGCGACAGAAGTTTTTCCGCCCGATGACGCGGACATGATTATTGACAATACCTCGTCGGGTCAAACACTCAAAGATAACGGTCTTCGCATCGTGGACACCATTCTTGAATCATCGACCCGTTTTGTAGCTTCAAAAGCGGCGCTGGGCGATCCGGAAAAACGCCGGCGCATTGAAGAACTTGCCATGCTTTTTAAGGCGGTACTGGAAGGGCGCGAAAGGGTAATGCTGGAGATGAATTTTTCCAAAGGATGTTTCGAGGCGGTTTCCAAAACGGGCAAGAATTCCCTTCCCGCCATGAGGAGCCCTACCGTCGCCCCGCTCTACGGCAGTGACGGTTATGCGGTAAAAATCGCCGTAAAAAAAAGCGAAGTGCCGGAATTGATTCCGCGCCTAAAAAAAATGGGCGCGCTGGATATTGTCGAGTACAATTTACGCAAGGTAGTACCGTAACGGCAAAGAGGTAATATGCGCCAGGCAGAACAAAACAGAAAAACAAAAGAAACGGATATCGCCCTTAAGCTGAATCTGGACGGAAGGGGAAACGCGGCGCTGGATTGTCCTGTCGGGTTTTTTGTCCACATGCTTGACACCTTTGCGCGCCACGGACTTTTTGATCTGGAATTGCGCGCGTACGGCGATCTGGAAGTCGATCAGCATCACCTGGTGGAAGATACCGGCATTGTACTTGGACAGTGCTTCGCGCAGGCGCTGGGCGACCGGCGCGGCATTAGAAGGGTAGGGAGCTGCCTGTATCCGATGGACGAAACACTGGCGCGCGCCTGTGTGGATATTTCGGGCAGGGGTTTTTTGTTGTTTGACGGGCGGCTTTCGGGAATTCCCCTGGTGATGGAGGGGCAAAGCGGACAGGTGAATTTTCAGGTTGACGTAATTGAGGATTTTTGGGAAGGTTTTGTTTCGACCTCGGGAATTACGCTTCATCTTGAGGTGCTGCGGGGGCGAAGCGATCATCACAAGATCGAGGCGCTGTTTAAAGCGGCTTCGCGCGCGCTGCGGGAAGCCTGCGAAATTGATACGCGGATCATTGACATAATTCCGTCAACAAAGGGCGTACTTGCGTAAGGCAAGGAAGATATGGCTGGGGTAACCGGAATAATTAATTATGGCGCGGGGAATCTTGGATCGGTGATGAACGCGGTGTTACGCCTTGGCGGAAACGCCCGTTTTGTTTTGGGGCCGGAAGAACTTGGCGCCAAATCGCCCTATGAACGGATCATCGTTCCGGGAGACGGGCATTTTGCCACCGCCATGGAAAAACTGACAGAAACCGCCTATGCCGGCGCGCTCGGCGAATGGATAAAAGCGGACAAGCCGTTTTTGGGAATATGCATAGGTTTACAATTATTGTTTGAATGGTCGGAAGAAGCTCCCGGCGTCGGGGGACTTGGCGTGATCGCAGGCGGAGTAAAAAAATTCCCCGGACGCAAGGTTCCCCAGATTGGCTGGAACCAAACGCGCGCGGCGCCGTCATCGGCTCTTTTTGGGGGATTGGGTAAAAATTCATTTTTTTACTATATTCACTCATATTACGCCGCGCCCGGCGACCGCTCGGTAACGGCGGCGGAAGCCGAATATTATGTAACCTATTGTTCGGCGGTGGAGCGCGGCGCGCTGGCGGCGGTTCAGTTTCATCCGGAAAAATCGGGCGCGGCCGGCCTTGCGCTGTTAAAGAACTGGATGGGATAAGATGCAGGCAAAACGGATTATTCCCTGTCTTGATGTTGATGACGGACGCGTTGTCAAGGGAATTAAATTTAAGGGAATCATTGACGCAGGCGATCCGGTCGAGCTTGCGCGGCGTTACAATGAAGACGGCGCCGACGAGTTGACGTTTCTTGATATAGGCGCTTCGTATAAAAGCCGCGCGACGCTGCTTGACGTGGTATGCCGCGTCGCGCAACAGGTGTTTATTCCGCTTTGTGTGGGCGGCGGCATCAGAACGGTCGGCGATATGCGTGAGGCGATGAACGCGGGCGCGGATAAAGTTTCGGTCTGCACCCAGGCGCTGCTGCGGCCGGAATTGTTGTCCGAAATGGCCCGCGCGTACGGCAGCCAGTGTGTCGTGCTGTCCATTGACGCCGCCGCTTCCGGCGGCGGCTGGCACGCCTGGTCGCACGGCGGCAGAACCGATACGGGGCGCGACGCGGTACAGTGGGCAAAAGACGCCGTGTCGCTCGGCGCGGGAGAAATTCTGCTTAACTCGATTGACGCGGACGGCACGGGTGCCGGCTATGATCTGGAACTGGTTCGCGCCGTTCTTGACGCGGTTCCTGTTCCGGTCATTGCTTCGGGAGGCGCGGGCGATTTGGAGCAGATCGCCGGCGTGCTGCTGCCGCCCGGTTTACGCGATGACTGGGGAAACGCCGATGCGGCGCTTGTGGCGTCGCTGCTTCATTTTGGTAAAACGACAATACCGGAAATCAAAAAGCACGCGGAGTCAAAAGGAGTCTGCGTCAGGTGGTAAAAAGAATATGGTAATAGCATCAATCGATATACAGGGCGGAAACGTTGTCCAGCTTAAACAGGGCTCGCAGCTTATGCTGCAGCGTGATGACGCGCCGCAGCTTGCCGGGGAATTTGACCGCTATGGCGAAGTCGCGGTAATTGATCTTGACGCGGCAATGGGAAACGGAAACAACAGCGGCATGATTAAACAATTGCTGCGCAGGGCCGAATGCCGTGTAGGCGGCGGAATAAAATCGGCGGAGCAGGCAAAGGAACTGGTAAGTCTTGGCGCGCGTAAAATCATTGTCGGATCAATGGCGTTCCGTGATACCGGCGGCGAAAAATTCGCGGTAAACGGCGCGTTCCTTGAAACAATGGCGGACGCGATAGGCAGGGAACGGCTTATTGTCGCGGTGGACGCAAAGGCCGGTGAAATTGTCGTTGACGGCTGGAAGACGCGTACGGGACTGCCGCTGGCAAAAAGCGCCGCGTCTGCCGCCGCCTATGCGGGGGAACTGCTTTTTACCTGTGTAGACCGCGAAGGAACAATGACGGGAATTGATTTGGAAGCCGTTACATCGCTGCGCGACGCCTGCGGCGGTACATGCGCGATTACGGCGGCCGGCGGGGTTTCGACGCTGGAAGAAACAGCCGCTCTTGCCGCTCTTGGCTGCGATGTCCAGCTTGGTATGGCGTTATACACCGGAAAGATTTTGCTTAAAGACGCCTTTATTGAATCGCTTGACTGGAAAAAATGTAACGGCATGATACCGGTAATCGCGCAAAGTTATGACGGCCAGGTATTGATGAGCGGTTACACGGACCGGGAAGCGCTTGCGCAGACATTTGCCCGCAATAATCTTTGTTTCCACAGCCGCACCCGGAACAAACTCTGGATGAAGGGCGAACATTCCGGCAATGTTTTACGGCTGCGCCGTTTGCGCGCGGACTGTGATCGCGACACGCTGCTTGCCGTTGTGGATCCCGCGGGTCCTGCCTGCCACACCGGCGCGTGGTCCTGTTTTGGAACAAACCGGCGTTATACCTGGGAACAGCTTCAGGAAATTATAGAAGAACGTTTTCGCAATCCTGCCCCCGGTTCTTATACGGCGACCCTGGATGATCAACTGGTCCGCGAAAAAATACTTGAAGAAGCAAAAGAAATCTGTACCGCGAAAACACACGACGAACTTGTATGGGAAGCTGCGGATCTGCTTTATTTTATCACCGTGCTCCTTGAGCGGGACGGGGTAAAAACAGAAGAGGTGCTTGATGAATTGGACAGGCGGCATAAAAAATGATTCCCGTACCGGTCTACTGGAATAAACGGACGCAAAACTGTTCGCCCTATGTTCCCGGCGAACAGCCCAAAGACCGCGCGTTCATCAAACTTAACACAAACGAAAACCCCTATCCGCCGTCGCCAAAGGTTATTGCGGCAATACAGGAAGCGGCCTGCGATACGCTGCGGCTTTACCCCGATCCGCTGTGTACCGAATTCCGCGAAGCGGCGGCAAAACAGTATGGCGTAAAGGCGGAACAGGTTTTTCCCGGGAACGGCTCCGATGAGGTTTTGGCGTTTGTGTTTGGGGCGTTTTTTGAATCCGCGGCGGCAGGCGAATCCGCCCCGCTGCTCTTTCCCGACATTACCTATAGTTTTTATCCGGTGTACGCGCGTCTGTGGGATATTCCCTGTAAAACAATTCCGCTTGCCGCCGACTTTTCGATCAACGCGGAAGATTACCTTGTTCCCTCCGGCGGGGTAATTTTTCCCAATCCCAACGCGCCCACGGGAACCGCGCTTTCGCTTTCACAGATTAGAATGATCCTTGACTGGCAGAAAAAGGCGGATCGCGTTGTTGTAATAGACGAAGCATACGCGGCATTCGGCGCTGATTCCGTTGTACCGCTGCTCGGGGACTATCCCAATCTGCTTACCGTACATACCCTTTCCAAGTCCGCCTCTCTTGCCGGACTTCGTACCGGTTTTGCGATTGGAAGCGCCGGTTTGATAGAAGGACTTTTTCGCATACGGGATTCCTTTAATTCATACACCATGGATCGTCTTGCCCTTGCCGGAGCGCGGGCGGCTGTTGAGGACGCGGCCTATTATGACAAAGTAAATAAAAAAATAGCGGCGACCCGTGAACGGGTTAGCGCGGAACTTTTGGCCCTGGGCTTTGAAGTTATTCCCTCGCGCGCCAATTTTGTTTTTATCCGCCGCCGGGGAATCAGCGGAAGCGATTTATTCGCCCGCCTGCGCAGACACGGTATACTTGTCCGCCATTTTAACAGCGGGCGTACCGCCGATTATCTACGGGTCAGCATCGGGACAAATCAGGATATGGACGCGTTTCTTGACGTTTGTAAAAAAACCGGGGAGCAAAAGTGAAGATCATTACAGGCGGGGAATTTGATTCGTACTGGAAAGCTGTTTTACGCGCAGGCGCGGATTCTGTCAACAGGGATGTTGAAAATACCGTACGCGAGATTATAGAATCGGTACGTATTGAAGGAGACGCGGCGCTCAGGCGGTATGCGGCAAAATTTGACAAAAGTTCGCCCGCTCATGTTGAGACGGCGCTGGATGAAGCAATGGCCGCACGAGAAGATATGCTCCGCGGCGAGCCGGAACTTTTCGCGGCGCTGGAACTTTCCGCAGGGCATATCGCCCGTTTTGCGCAATTGCAAAAAAACCAGTTATGCGATTTTGAATACGAAATGGAAGCGGGCCTCTTTACCGGACAGCGGGTAGTTCCGGTGGAACGCGCGGCAATTTATGTTCCCGCCGGGCGCTTTCCGCTTTTTTCATCGGTGTTGATGGGGCTTATCCCTGCGTTGTGCGCGGGTGTAGACGAAGTGATCCTGGCTTCGCCGCCCATGGCGGACGGAAAGCCGGACCGGCGCATTCTTGCAGCCGCAGCCGTCGCGCTTGGGTCATACCGCGGCCGGCTTAGGCTTTTTGCGCTCGGCGGCGCGCAGGCAATTGCCGCCCTTGCGTTAGGTACCGAAACGGTTCCCCGGGTAGATGTCATTGCCGGTCCGGGCAATAAATATGTCGCCGCGGCAAAACGGCTTCTTTTTGGCGAAACAGGAATTGATTTTGTCGCCGGTCCCACCGATGTGCTGATCATTGCCGAAGACGAAGGGGGATTTTCCGAACTTGCGGCGGCGGACATGCTGGCGCAGGCGGAACATGATCCGGACGCCCGCGCCCGCGTTCTGGTTCCCGGCGGGGCGATGGCGAAAAAAATCGCCGCCGCGCTGGAAGAACAGCTTAAAGCCCTTCCGCCTGAATCAAAAGCGGCGGCCCGCGCTTCCCTGGATGCGGGGGGGCTTATCATTGTGTATTCTTCCCTTGACGAGGCGGTAAAAATCGCCAATACAATCGCTCCCGAACATCTGGAACTTCACGTAAAAAATTCCGCGCTGATTCCGCGTTTAAAAAATTACGGCTCGCTGTTTGCCGGTCCGCTTTCGGCGGAAGTGCTGGGAGATTACAGCGCGGGAATTAACCACACCCTGCCCACGTCGGGAAGCGCCCGCTTTACCGGAGGGCTTTCGGTGCGGCATTTTTTAAAGACGCTTACCACCCTGCGCGTTGAATCTGCCGGCGGCGGATATGCGGCGGCGCTTGCGGCAGCCGAATGCATGGGCCGCGCCGAAGGACTTGCCGCCCACGCCGAAAGCGCGGCCATGCGGCGAAAATACGGTACATAAAGAACCGTTTATATGCAGCTATCGTTTAAAAATCTGCTTCATCATCTGTGTCCTCATCTGCTCTGCTCCCTGGTCTTACTTGCCGTATAGCAGTCTACACATTTTTTGTTACAAGGCCATTTTTCCCGCCGCCATAACATCCGGCTGTACATAAGCCGGATGTTACTCCTTCAGGATTAATTGCCAATGATTTGGGTAATGTCGGTACGCATAGTGTCTATGGCTTTTGTGTCATATCCTACCACCCAATTTGTTCCGTCTGTTAAACGTTCCGCCGGGGCATTTATGAACACCTGGGTTCGGCCGGGGTTAAAAGTAACAACAATACGTACTCTGTACCTTGTTTCAGCAGCTGTATTGGGATTGTTCCACGTAGTGTTCCACCGGGTGCGTATATAGCCGGCTTCCGGCTGCATCATTTCCGGTTCAAAGCCGTGCCGGTTAAGTATAAAGAGAACTTCGCGGAAAGCTTGTTCAAAGTCCAGGCCCTGACGAAGTAAAACAGTAGTCTCGCCGCCGCTGCCTGTTACAAAAGTAGAGGGGGCTCTGGGAGTTGGGGAACCGCCGCACCCAGCAACCATCATTCCGAATGCCAGTACCATTACCGGTATTCCCAACCAGATTTTCTTGTTCGCCATTTTTTTCTCCTTGGTATGCGCGAATTTAAAGGTTTTAGCCAAATAACGAAAAAATTTTGTATTTTCTATTGGCTAATGCGCTTATCTTATTAGATTATTTTCAATTTGTCAAGCCAATAGCATACTCGCTTTTCTGGAAGGATAAGGAAAAACAAACGCGTAAAGATGGGTCATTTTGACACATTTTAAGCGGAAACTGGGTTTGTGCATGATGCAAGAGGATGGTATGGCAGGAAAGGACTTACGGGCTGTTTTGGGCCAAAATATCAGAAACTACAGAAGTTACCGTAAATTATCCCAGGCTGATTTTGCGGAACGTACCGATCTATCCATACCGTTCTTGAGCGATATTGAAAACGGGAAAAAATGGGTTTCGCCGCTTACCCTGGAAAAAATGGCGGACGCGCTGCATATTGAAGCCTATGAATTATTAAAACGCGAAACCCTTATCCCCGACAATGCCGCCAATATACTTGAAAAATACACGGCCGATATTTGTCACGCTTTTGAAGAGACCGTAAACACTATTCAACAGGATTATATCAGGCAAATTAACAACGCCAATAAGATTTAACGCTGTTCCGTTATCGCGGCGCATATATTCGTATTTTTCCCGATCCTCCGCGCCGTATACACAATAAAAAAACTTGGCTTTTTCATTTTACACTTCTGTTACTACCCGCCCGGCTTTAACGAAAATCCACGGCGCTGCGCAGTTCGTCGCAATATTCACAGCGGTAACTTTCTGTGGCGCGGTCGTCAAGGTGAAAGATGTGTTTGATCTTTTCGGTGCTGGTAATGCAGCGCGGATTTTTACAGATAAGAATATCTTCTACTGTTTCGGGAAGCTGCAGTTTTATCTTTTTGGTAATTTGTCCGTTTTCAATAATATTTACGGTAATGTCCGGATCAATAAGGCCCAAAATATCAAAATTAATTTTGATGGTGTTGTCAATTTTAATGATGTCTTTGCGGCCCCTGCGGTTCGAAACGGCATTGACAACAAACGCGACATTGTACGGCGCTTTGCCCAGGCCAAGCCAGTTAAAAATGCGTATTCCCTGGCTGGCTTTTATGTGATCAATAACAATGCCGTTTTTAATCTGGTCTACATTCAGCATGGAGCGACTCCCAAAATTGAAGCAAGCAGGGCCATGCGCACGTACATGCCGTACCGGGCCTGTTTAAAATAGGCGGCGCGGGGATCGTCATCCACCTCGACCGCTATTTCGTTGACACGCGGCAGCGGATGAAGAACAATCATGTCGTCTTTTGCCGCCGCCATTTTTTCGCGGGTAAGCACATAAAAGTCTTTGAGCCTGATATAATCTTCTTCGTTAAAGAAACGTTCCCGCTGAACGCGGGTCATATACAGCACGTCAAGACCGCCGATAACATCTTCCAGTTTTTCCGCTTCCCGGCAGGCCTGCTTTTTTTCAAGAATGCTCCTGGTAATATAATCGGGCACTTTAAGTTCCGGCGGCGAAATAAAAACCTGGGAAATACCCGGATACCGGGAAAGTGTTTTTGCAAGCGAATGGACGGTACGCCCGAATTTTAGGTCGCCGCAAAAGCCTATGGTAAAATTTTCGAGCCTGCCGTGAAGGCGTTTTATCGTTAAAAGATCGGTAAGCGTCTGGGTTGGATGATGATGACCGCCGTCTCCGGCGTTGATTACCGGAATTGCGGTGACCCGCGACGCGAGCAGGGCCGCGCCTTCTTTGGGGTTCCTCATAACAATGGCGTCCGCGTAACAGGAAACGGTACGTATGGTATCGGAAAGGCTTTCGCCCTTGGCGGCGGAACTGGAACTGCTTTCGGCAAAACCCAAACAGCTTCCGCCCAGCCGCAGCATGGCGGCTTCAAAAGAAAGCCGGGTGCGGGTGCTGGGTTCAAAAAAAAGGGTGGCCAAAAGCCGTCCCCTGCAGGACTCGCGCAAAAATGTTTTATCCGCCTCTATTTTTTGGGAAAGGGAAAAAAGATAATTTAGTTCTTCCAGCGTAAAATCACCGGGTTCTATAAGGCTTCGCCCTGGAAGCATGTCTTCCTCCAATCCTCCAATCTGTTGTGCGGCGCGCAGTCATTATAACACGGACAGCAGGGCGGATTCTAGACGGTGCTTTCTGATTTCCAAAATGCTGATTTTTAGACGGGTTGATCCGTCTTTGTATTCAAGTTCCGGCCGTTCGCCGTTGTTGGGAATGCGGCCGAGGAGGGTAAAGACAAAACCGCCGAATGTATCATAGTTTTCTTCCGGCAAAAGGATGCCGGTTTCCCTGGAAAGCCGGTCGAGCGAAGCGGAACCGCTGATCCGCCACAGGGCCGGTCCCAGGCGTACAATGGCGGGAGACTCCTGCCTGTCGTCGCCTTCGGTAATATCGCCGACCAGTTCTTCCAGAAGGTCGTTGATCGTAATAATTCCGTCCATGCCGCCGTATTCGTCAACCACGACGGCAAAGTGCCGGCGGAACGCTTTCATCTTGCGAAAGAGTACGTTGGTTTCTACCGTGTTGGGAACGAACCATGCGGGACCCAGCGCGGAGGCCAGCACCGATTCCCGGCTGCGATCTTTTAAGGCAAGGTAATCGCGGGAACTGATTATTCCGCGTATATCGTCTACTGTTTCGGCGCATACCGGATAAAAATTGTGGCGCGTTTCTATAATTGTATTTTCCCATTCGTCGTCGCTTTCCCTAAGCCACAGAAAATGTGAATCTTTACGGTGGGTCATCACTTCGTCCGCAGTCTTGCCGCTGAATTCAAACACGTTATGGATAATTTCTTTTGTACTTGCGGCAATTGATCCGCGCGCGCTGCCCGCGTCCACAAGCAGGCGGATTTCTTCCGAGGTTATCGCCTGTTCTTCCGCTTCGGGATCAATGCCAAAAAGACGAAGTATTACATTGGTGCTCCTGGTTAAAAGCCACACAACAGGAGCAAAGATCCATGAAATTATCACTACAAGCGACGAAAGGGCAAAGGCAAGCTGCTGCGACTTGCGCATGGCGATTCGTTTGGGAACAAGTTCTCCAAGTACCAGGGTAAAAAATGAAAGAATTAAGGTAATTAAAATGAGCGACGCCGTGCCGATTAGTTCGATTGATCCCCTAAAGCCCGCGTTAATCAACGCGGCGCTTAACTTGTCCGAAAAATTATCCGCGGCAAAGGCGCTTCCCAAAAAACCCGCCAGGGTAATGCCGACCTGAATTGTGGCAAGAAAGTGGGCGGGTTTTTCGGTAAGCGAAAGAATGCGCCTGGCTTTGCGGTTTCCCGAGGCGGCGCTTTTTTCAAGGCGGGTGCTGTTAACCGAAATAAGCGCGATTTCGGCGCATGCCAAAACCGCGTTTACCATAATTAACGCCGCCTGCAGCAAAAGCTGCCATATCAGGGGATCTTCGTCCATTATGTTTCGCCAATGTCGCGCCGGTACGACATGCCGCTAAAGTTTACCGCGTTAAGCGCGGCATAGGCTTTGTCGCGGGCTTCCGCGCTGTCCGCCCCATAGGCGGAAACCGACAGAACGCGCCCGCCGGAAGTACGCAGCCCCGAACCGGCCGCGCCGCCCGGGCTTCGCACCGCGCCGGCCGCAAAGAAGAGGGCGCCTGTTTTTTTAAACGCGGTTTCATTAAAGGCTATCGCGTCGCCCTTGCGGTATTCGCCCGGATAGCCGCCGGCCACGGCAACCGGCGCGCAGACCGCGCCGGGTTTCCACGCAAGCCGGTACTGCGAAAGCGAGCCGTCAAGTATTGCGGAACAGAGTTCCGCAAAATCATTTTCCAGCAACGGCAGTACCGCCTGGGTTTCGGGATCGCCCAGCCGTACATTATATTCAAGCAGTTTACATTCATTGTTACGAATCATAAGACCAAAGAAAATAAAACCCCGGTAATCGAATCCTTCCGCCCGCATACCCTTAAGCGTGGGCGCGAGAATCGCGTCAATAAAATCGCTCTGCGCCGCTTTGGTAAAATCGTATACCGGCGCGATTGCGCCCATGCCGCCGGTGTTGGGTCCCCTGTCGTGATCAAAACGCCGTTTGTGATCGCGCGCGGCCGCAAACGGCAGGATCACGCCTTCCATTGAGGGGGCGGCGCTTACCGCGGCAAGCACCGAAACTTCGCGGCCTTCAAGAAATTCTTCCAGAATAAGTGTTTTGCCCGCGCCGTCCAGCGCGCCGTCTTCCATAAACGCGCGCACGGTTTTGCCGGCCTCCGCGGCATTACTGCAGATTACGACGCCTTTTCCCGCCGCAAGGCCGTCGGCCTTGATCACCAAAGGCGGCGGCGTTACTCCTTTTGGTGAATCAAAGTGGGCGCGCACCGCCTCAAGCGCTCCGGCGCATTCGGTAAAGGTTAGCGAAGAAGCCGCGCGGATGCCGTATTTTTCCATAAATGACTTTGCGTATGCCTTGCTTGCTTCCAGCGCCGCGCCGGCGGAATCGGGGCCGATAATATTTTGCCCCGCGGCGCGAAAACGGTTTACGATTCCCGCCGCAAGCGGAGCCTCGGGGCCTACAATGGCAAGATCAATTGATTCCTTTACCATGTAACGAATCAGCGCTTCCTGTACTTCTTCTTCGCAGATGTCGCGCCCGAGAAGGTCGACATTTTCGCATTTTTTTTCTGCCGCCGTTCCGCCGTTTCCCGGCGCGGCATGAATACGCTCTACCTTTTTTGACTGGGCGAGCTTCCACACCAGCGCGTGTTCTCTTCCGCCCGAACCAATAACCATTACTTTCATAGTACGATTATAATCTGCCTGAACGTTTTACTTCCAGATACCTGTTAATAAGGGCGGAAGAAAGTTTTGCGGCGCTTGACTCCAGCGTCAGTAATCCCAGGTGTTCCCATTTTTTATAAAGCGTTTTTCGGGCGGAAAGATAGGCAAAGGCCGCCGCCGACTGGAGCGGATCGCCTGACCGGGCGGCAAGCTGTTCCGCTTCCAGTTCCCGCAGGCTTACCAAAAGAAGCAGATGGCGGCGGCCGACGGTGCGCAAAATCCACGAAAGCGATTCTTCGTCTTCTTCGCGGAAATTGCTGATCATGATAATAAAACTGCGCCGTTTAAGGCGGGCGAGCGCGCCTTCCAGCGCCGAAAAAAGACTGGACGGCGACGGCGCGCTTTTTATATCGTACAGGCTCCGCATGATGGCCGGAAGGGCTCTTACGCCCTTTCGCGGCGGAAGCCAGCGTTCTTCGGCGCCAAAGCAGCCAAGCGAGACGCTGTCCCCGTGTTTAAGCGCGACCCAGGAAAGCAGCATTGCCGCTTCCAGCGCCGAATCAAACTGGGTCCGCTGGCCGCCCGTATGCGCTTCCCGGCGGTGAAGGCGGTATCCTGAATCAAGTAAAAATAAAAGCTGTTGATCCTGCTCTTCCTGATATTCGCGCACAATAAACTTTTTTCTTCTGCCGGTGGCCCGCCAGTCAATTGACTTTATCGAATCACCTTTTTGATATTCGCGCAGGCTCATAAATTCCATTCCCTGCCCGCGTTTTCGCACTTCTTTTATTCCCGTCAGTTCCAGCGACCCCACAATATTGCTGCCGGCAAGTTTTTTAAAATCGGGAAAGGTAGCGCCCGGCGAATGTACGGCGTGTTTTACCCTGCGCCGCCAGCAGCCCAGCGGAGAAACAAGCAAAAGTTCCAGGCGGGTAAATTCCCATTTTCCGCGTTCAACGGGAACAAGGTAATACTGATATTCAAACGCCGCGCCGCAGGTTAAACGGTTTGTTTTTATTTTTACCGGCATTCTGTCTGTCCGCATGCCGTCGGGATATATGTCGAATAAATAGAGCGCGCGCGGCGGAATTACGGAACCTTCTGTGCGGCGCAGCGTTATGGTAACGGCGGTACGTAATCCCTGCGCCAGCACCGGCGATATGCCCCGGTCAGGCGCCAACGTGTCGGTTAAACAAAGCAGCGCGAAAAAATCAAGAAGTACCAGCGGCAGCACTGCCGCCCCGCTGATGATCCAGACAAGCATAAGTTCATCAAAAAAAAACGCTCCACAGCCAAGAAAAAACCATGCAAGGCAGACAATAAACAGCGTACGGCCGCTCCTCATGTGCGCGGCGCCTCTACAGAGCCAAGTATGTTTTCTATTACCTTTGTTTCGTTGAGGCCTTCAAGTTCGCCTTCGGCGGAAAGGGTAAGCCGGTGGGCCAGCACCGGAATGGCAAGTTCCTTGATGTCATCGGGAATAATAAAATCCCTGCCGCAGAGCAGCGCTTTTGCGCGGGCGCAGCGTATCAGGGCAAGGCTTCCGCGCGGGCCCGCGCCGCATTCTACCGAAGGAATTGTACGTGTCGCCGCGCAAAGACGCACCGCGTAATCGATTACTTCACCGCCGCAGCGCAGGGAAGCGGCGAGTTTTTGCAGTGATTCAAAATCCTGCGGGCTTAGCACTGTTTGTACCGCGTCAATGGAAAGCTCCGCGCCGGTATCGCCGGACAGTACGCTGCGCACCATTTCTTTTTCATCCGCTTCTTCCGGGTATTCTACGACTGCCTTTAAAAGAAAACGATCTTTCTGCGCGTCCGGCAGCGGGTAGGTGCCTTCGTGTTCCAGGGGATTTTCGGTGGCAAGAACCATAAACGGACGCGGCAGCGAATGGCTTACGCCGTCAAGACTTACCTGATATTCCTGCATTGCCTCAAATAAACTTGCCTGTGTTTTTGCCGGAGCGCGGTTAATTTCATCGGCGATAAACAGATGGGTAAATACGGGGCCTTTTTTTGTAATAAAGTTGCCCGACGCCGTATCAAGCACCACCGATCCGGTAATATCGCTGGGCATAAGGTCGGGCGTAAATTGAACCCGCTTTGATTCGCCGCCGCCCGCTTTTGCGATTGCCCGCACCAGCAGCGTCTTTCCAAGGCCGGGGACGCCTTCAACCAGAATATGACCTCCGGCTATAAGCGTAATGAGCAGTTTTTCTACCAGGTCTTTTTGACCGATAAAGGCCCTGCCAATTTCCTGCTTTACCTGGTTTAATTTTTCCGGGGCTGTTTCAATCGTATACTCCGTCATGTTCCCTCCTTTATTTTGGACAGTATTATTTTTTGGTATTGGGCAAAGGTTTTCCGGTCCATTTTTCCGGCAAGCGGAATTTCCTTTATTTCATCCGGGATAATTCCCTTTCGTTTACAGTATTGTTCATATTCATCGCGGTAGAGCAGCGCGTAATTTTCAAGGGCGCGGTATTTTTCAAAAAAACGCCCCTCGGCGCTAAAGCGTTCCGCCAGCGGCCGTCCGGGCAGCCGCGGTTCCGGTTTATTGCGCCCGAAGCGGGGAATAACCGCGGCAAAGCCCGCGGCAAGCAGCAGCAAAAGCGAAACCGCCGCCGGCCGTATGTCGCCGCGTTCCGCCAAAGCGCCAAATAAATGGTGTTCCTCTTCCGGCACAAGAAAAAAGAGCAGCCCCGATGAACGGGCGGGAGTTATTAAAAGGTCCGATACAAGAGCGGCGTTTTCTTCGTTGCGCAGATTACGCGCGTACAAAAAAGCCGGACGCCCCGTTATCGTGATGCTTCCCTTTCCCATGTGCAGGGTAAGAAGTTTAATAAAACCCCCGTCCCAAACGGCCGAAATACGATCTGCTTTTTTGCCGGTAACACGCAGGGCCTGCCAGCTTTCAAACTCAATGGACGCCTCAGGGGAATGGTCTTCGTTTTCGTCCGGCTGCGCGCCGGGGTCCCATGTATTGTAAAACTCAACCCCAAGGCCGCCGAGCATTTCCTGTAATTCCCAGTCCTGGTCGTCATCGGCGATAAATAAAACGCCGCCGTCTTTCACCCAGGGAACAAGCAGGTCCGGCGCCCCTTCCCAGTTAAAACACGAAGACAGAATAAAGGCCGTTTTTTCGGGCGCCGAAACAAGTTTTGCCGCATCTCCCGGTTTTTCTCCGTAACGCCGGAGTCTTGCGGTTTCCCGCCAGGGAATATCGAGCGCGGTCAGCGTACGTTTTAATCCCAAAAAATCATCTTCGCGCGCTTCACGGGAAGGTTCAACCCAGCGGGTCACGGGAACAATTTCGAGCATGGTATAACAAAAGACGCCCAGAAAAAGGAGAATGCACAAAATGACAAGAAAAACAGTACGACCGTTCAGGGCGCTGCCTCCGGCGCGAGTAATTTTTTACAGTCCGCGACACTCTGTTCAAAGCCGCCCCCCTCGGGAGGCCTGCCGCCGTACGCAAAGGGAATCCAGCGTACAAGAAAATCCTGGAACAGTCTGCATGGTTCCGGCGCTGTTTTGCCGCCCCGCACAATGGCGAGCGCTTCATACTCGGTGCTTTCTTCGCCGGTTTTAAAACCCCGCGAGGCAAAAAATGCCAGAAATACCTTTAGACAGGCGGCCCATGCTTCGCGGATTAAACCTTTTGTATACAGTTCCTCCGCTTCCAGCAGCAGCGCCTGGGGTCTTTTATTCCGGTGCGAAATAATTTTTATTTCCGGCCGGTCCGGTTTTGTCCGCGAATCGGGCCGGCGCAATAAAAGTCGTGCGGAAAAAACAAGCGCTGCGGCAATGGCGGCGAGTATTATTCCCCGCAAAAACCGGGCAAGCGTTTCGCCCCGCCAGGGCGGGGCTAATTTAGGATTAAAAACAGTTTCTTTTTCCTTAAAACGAATACCCCAGGATTGTTTTTCCAGCCCAAAATCTTTTGAAGAAAGTACTTCCCTGAACGCGCTCTGTTCCGCTCCGTTCATTGCGGGGCTTTTGTATGTCTCAACGGTAATTCCTTCCGCCACTATGGGCTTTTTTTCTTCTTCTTCCCCGTAGGAAGGAACGGCGCAGAACAAAAGAACGAGCGCCAGAAGCGCTGTCTGCGGCAAAAACGCCGTTTTTTTGGCCTTTCGTTTTTCGCCAAACTGTTTAAAAAGCAGCTCCAGATCCCAGCCTTCTGTTTCGACACGGCTGCTGATATAAACGCCAAAACCCATTGCGACATACATTGATTCAACAAGCACTTCGACAATCCAGACGATGACAACGGTAACGGGTAAATTTCCTATTCTGGTTATTATTCCGAAAAAACCGCCGTATACATCGTACGCGTCAATTCCAAAAATTATAAAAACAGCAAAAACAAAAAAGAGACATCCGTAGTGTACTATCATTTTAATCATTCCGCAAATTACCGTTATCACAACGCCAAATTCCAGGCCGTTTGCGTCAAGCTGGTTTTTACGGCGAAAAAGCGCCGCGCCTTTTAGTTTTTCCAGTACCCGCAGGGGCATACGCGCCGAACGGAACGGCGAAAAACGCCGCCAAAGCAGGTCGCCGGCAAGCGCCGTTCCGAGTGTTCTTCCCAATCCCTTAAGGATACGCTTTGCCCCGCCGGTTTCAAAAAAACGAACCGAAATAACCTGCAGGGCAAGACGGTCAAAAAGCGGTTTAAGCCACCAGAGCGCCAGGGTGACAATGTATGAGTATTCGCCGGGAAGAAAAAAGAGGGGAATAAAAAACAGTCCCAGCGGCAGGCCAAAAAAGATAAAAATGGAAAAAAAATTCTTTTGCCACAGGAGCACGCCCAGATCCGCCGCCTCCCATCCACTGCGCCGCCGCAGTACCGCTTCGGGCGCAATCAAGTGGGGAGCCTTCGCGCTTCGCGCCCGGTTGGGGAGCAGGAACCTTGCGCGCTTTTTCTGCCGCCAAAGAGCAGCCATGACGCGACAAGTATCGTGGTAACGGCGCCAAACACATAGTGAACAAACGGCGGAATTTCGTGGCGGCTCGACCAGAATGCTTCAACGGCCGCGGCGATAACAAGCATGATCGCCGCTCCGGCAATAATGGGGAGCGCTGTTTTTCCCGCTTCGCGGATCGACGCTCCCCGCGAACGCCCCTGAGTAAAGAAAAACCGGTACCCAAGGAGCAGGCCGCCCTGCGCGGCAAGCACCAGGGCGGTAAGTTCAAAAGCCGAATGCCCCGATGTAAACGAAAAAAATGTTTCCGCGAATCCCCTGTTGATCAGGTGGCCCGCGGCGGCGCCCACAAACATGCCGTTAAAGGCAAGTACAAAGAGGCTGCCAATACCGGCGATAACGCCCGCCGCAAAAGAACGAAACGCGATGCTGACATTGTTAAAAATATAATACCCAAACATATCGGCGTCGCCGCTTACATTGCGCGGCGTTAAAAAATGTTCCGCCGCCGGATCGTACATTTCCTCAAGCTGCATAGCCGTGCTTTTGGGCAGCAGTTCGTACACAAAATCGGGAAAGCGTATACAGACAAGGGCCGATAAAACCGCAATGCCAAAAAAAAGAAAAAAACAGGCCCAAAATCCGCGCCACTGTTTTCGCACCGCCCGGGGAAAACGCCGAAAAAGGAAATATAAAAAATGTACCGGCGAAAGCGGCGCCCTTGCGTAAAGAAGCTGGTTTCCTTCCATGGTAAGCCGGTTAAGCCGTTCGATCAGCGCGGGATCAAAACCGTGGCTCCGCGCCATATTAAGATCGCCGCTTACCCTGCGGAACGCCGGCGGAAACCACGCGGCGTTTTTATACAGGCGGGTTTTACCGCCGGAGATTATTTGTTCCAGCTCCTGCCAGTCCTGCCGGCGTTTTTGGATAAACGTGCGCTGGGTCATTCTATTCCTTCAAAATTACGCGCAATACCCAGGAGGGCTGCCGCGTCCTGGTCCTCAATGTCCAGCGCTTCGGCAAAGGGCCGGGCGATTTCTCCCGCGCGGGCCGGTCCCAGGCGGGGATAGCGCTGGGCAAACATTAAAAGCCCCTGCTTTTCTTCCCAGCCGAGCGGCGGAGCATTATGCGCCGGGGCAAATTCCGCCAGCCACTCCAGCGGTTCCCTGCGTTCCATCGCGCGCGATTTTCCGGTGTGGACGACCATTGTTCCCGCCGCCCAATCGCCCAGCCGCCGGAATCCCCGTGAAAAAGAAATTGAAACAAAGGCGATAATAAAAAGGCCCAGAAACGTATCGGCAAACGAAAGCAGGTTTCGCATAAGCGCCGCGCCCGCTCCGGGCGGCGAACCGTTATCCTGGACAACCCGTATTCCCACAAGACGTTTTCCCGGGCTCTGGCCGTTGCCAAAAAATTCCCACAGCGCCTGGTACAGCCAGTCAAGTACAAACCGGGCAAGGAGAAACACCCATATACCGGCGCTGCCCCGAAAGACAAGAACAAACAGAAACGAAAACGCAAAGAGCAGGACCAATTGGCAGATATAATCAATACCCCTGGCGCAGGCGCGGATTAGCGGCCCCGCCGGATAAAGGAAATACCGGATGCCTTCGGGTGTCTCGACAGGGACGGCGGTATCGGCGCTTTGGGAAAGCGCTTCCCTTTTCATCGTCAACCTATGGCGAACGCCGTTATTATGCCGCCGATAATTCCCAGAATAAGGCCAAGCGCGGTAAAACCAAGCATGATGATGTAGAGAATACCGTAAAATTTATACCGTGACTTGTCGTTGCGCAGCGCTTCCTCAAGTTCTGTTGAATCATCGGTCCTAAGGAAGTTTTGGACTCTTCTGCCAAAACGGAACGCGAACAGACTGGGAAAAAACATGATCGCCGCAACGCCAAGCAGATAGAAGAACGAGACTGCGGAGCCGACTACTCCCAGCAATCCAGGAACTTGTACGCCCGCTACGCTTATCACAATCGCGAGAAGCCCCAGAATACCGCAAAAAACAAAACCGACAATCCCGATAAAACGCGCCCAGGGAGCCGCCGCTTTAAGATACGAAACCATCTTTTCGGTTAACACACGGCCGCTGCCGGCAACAGCGCTTGCCTCGCTTTGGGGGCTTGCATAGGGATTCTGACTGTCTGACATACATGACTCCTTTGGCGGCCTGCGCCGCGCTTTTTTTTAGAGAGAAGAGTTTTCTCAAAGCTGCGCTTTGAACGCCCATGGGCGCTATAGAGACTATAGAGACTATAGAGATTATAGAGGGGGAGCGCCTTTCCGGCAAGGGCCGGCCCGGAACACCAAACAGGGCGTTGACGGCATTGATCGAAAACGGCAAGAGCGGCATAATTGGGGGCATGGGTTTACTAGACAACCTGGTTGGAGTTCTTTCGGGCGCCAATGATCCCAAGACCGCCAAAAAGAAACGGCTGCGGCAGCTGGTCAAGGATCTGGGAAAGAACAGGTACAGCCGTTTCTACCACGCCAGAACCGGAGAACTAGAGGACAGCTTTGCAAAGTTCCTTTACGACATATACAAGGTAACCGCTTCGGCCCAGGTGTTTCTGCAAAACGCGGCTGCTTCGGCGGAACTTAGGGCGATTACGGTAGAGGCCTTTTTAAACAAGGACCTTAAGGCGCTCAATGACAAACTCAGCGCCGCGGCGATTCAGCGGAAAGCGGCGGCGGTTCCGGTAAAGGATCTGGGCGCAATGGTAAAACGCGATCTTGCCGCCTTTGTTTCGGCCTTTGACAATACCCGCGTAAACGGAATAGACGCGTGTTATAACGCCGTTATCGCGCTGGTCCGGTTTGTCAGTTTTGATTTTTACTTTGTCCTTAAAAAGTTTGATCCCGGCATGGCGGAGCGGAGCTTTACCCGCGCGCCCCGCTTTCAGGGTCTGGCGGCGTCCGAAATTACCGAAGAACTAAAAGACTTTATGGAATTTTCCGCCGCGATAGAAGAGGACCGCGACTGGAAATCGGCGTTAAGTGTGCTCAAGACATACAAAGAAGGGATGGATGTGGTCAACAGTGACCAATGGACAAAGGTGATTCGTCTGTTAAAGGATGTAGGCCGGTCGCGCATACTGGAACTGGTGCTTCAGTTTACGCTGCGCGATCCGCTGTGGCAGTCGGTTCCCCGGGTTTCCGGCGAGCGCGTGGCCGATTCGTTCCTTGACGCAAAAAAGGCGGAAATAGAAGGCGCCATAAATAAAATTCAGCATGACAAGCGCGGCGCCCAAATCAACCAGCTTGCCCAGACGGTTTTTGGTTCCGCCGAAGTAGAACGGCTTGCCAATTATACCAACAAGGGGAACGAGCTTTTGCTCAAAAAAAACTTTGAGGGCTTTACCAAAATTGACGCGATGAATTATCTAAAAGCGTACATGCTTGATTTTTTTAAAAAAGAAGTCCGCGAACTCTGCGATCTGCTGCTTATCCGCGGACAGTGGACAAGCAATGTGCTGTCGCAGCCCGTGTCCGACGCCTATCACGAAATGATGGATATAAGCGAACGAATTGTGGCCTTTGACGAGGCGCTTGCCGATTCGGGCGAACACGGCGGGCGGCTTAAACAGGCGCTGGTCAAAGTTGATCGCGACAAGGGGCAGGGCAAGTATATACGCATCATTCTGGGAACGGTAAACAATACCGCCCAGCGCATGATCAATTCCGCTTCTTCAAGTCTTATTACCATTGGGCGGAATTTTAAAAGTCTTTTGGAAGACATGCAAAAAAAACCCGCCGAGCTGATTATGAACTGGCACGAATTGGGAAGCGCCAGCGAACAGCCGCTTTCACGGCGCATCGCCGAAGATTACAAACGTATGTATTACTTTGTCCAGCTGCTCCAGTTTTACACCGGACCGGTAGAAGAACAATCATGAGCGCCGGTATTCGAATTGTAGTAATTGACGGTATGGGCGGCGGCATTGGCGCGGCGCTGGTCGAAAAAATCAGGGACCGTCTTGCCGGTGAGGCGCAAAAAGCGGAACTTATCGCGCTGGGCGCAAATTCAGGGGCGACTGAACATATGCTCAAGGCGGGCGCGCAGAGGGGCGCTTCCGGCGAAAACGCCGTTATTGTTTCCGCCGGTTTGGCCGACTATATTTTGGGGCCGATTGGAATTATTTTGCCGAACAGCATGATGGGCGAAATAAGTCCCGCCATGGCTCAGGCGGTGCTCGAGGCGGGGGCGGAGCGGATTTTGCTTCCGCTGGAAAACCATTTTTTTATCGCCGGAATGGAAACCAGGCCGCTTGCCAAACTGATTGATGACGCGGTCGCCCGTCTTTTTGAACAATTAAAAAAACGCTAGAAACGTGAAGATTTATTCGTTATACTGGAAGGAACAATGCAGATACTAAATGATCCCCGCGCAGACGGGGAAGAACGCCTGGCGGCCCTTGCGGAGTATATCGCCGTACATCCGGAACTTACGACAGCCATAACAGGCAGCGGCGAAATTAACAACCACATCCACACCATTTACAGCTTTAGCCCGTATACGCCGGTAATGGCGGCGCTTAAAGCGCGGCAGGCGGGGCTTGAAGCGGCCGGTTCGGTAGACCACGATTCCCTTGCCGCAGCCGGTGAATTAACCGCCGCCTGCGCGCGGCTCGGCATGGGCGGCTGCTGCGGTTTTGAAATACGGGCAAGTTTTAAAAAAGACGCCGATGGAAACGAAGGGCCTTTTGCCTCGCGCAAGATCAATAATCCCGATTCCACAGGTCTTTTGTACATGACGGTTCAGGGTGTTCCTTCTACCGCGTACCAAAAAACAGCGGATTTTCTGCGGCCAATTCAAAAGGCGCGGCTTCAGCGTACGCAGCGTATGACAAACAACGCCAATATTCTTTTGCGCGATGAAGGACTGCGGGCCATTAATTTTGACCCGGATATAAAGGATCAAAGCCAGGCGGAGAAGGGCGGCGAAATTACCGAACGCCATCTTATGGCCGCGGTCGCAAAAATACTTGTCGAAAAATTCGGAAAAGGAAGCGGTCTTTGCCGGGGGCTTGCAAAACATTTTGATATACACGCTGCTCCAAAAACAGAAGCGCTGCTCGGCGACGCGTCAAACCCTCATTACCTTTACGATCTGCTCGGCGTTCTTAAAACGGGGTTTCTTTCCCGTATTTTTATTCAGCCGGACGAAAACGAATGTATACGCGCGCGGGATGCGGTTGACTTTGCCCTGTCGATTGGCGCGATTCCTGCCTATGCGTATTTAGGCGATGTAGGCGAAAGTCCCACCGGCGACAAAAAGGCGGAAAAGTTTGAGGACGATTATCTGGGCGAACTTATGGAAGAAATAAAACGCACCGGTTTTAAGGCCGTAACCTATATGCCGCCGCGCAATACCCCTGAGCAGCTGCAAAATATTCAAAGGTACTGCGCCGATTTTGGTTTTATGGAAATATCGGGGGTTGACATTAATTCGAGCCGTCAGGGTTTTAATTGTCCCGAAGTGCTTTCCGCATCCTGCCGTCATCTGGTTGACACCACCTGGGCGCTCATTGCCCACGAACAGCTTGCGGCTATTGACAAACGCTGGGGATTGTTTGATACTGACAACACGACAATGCCGCTTTCCAAACGGCTCGCAAAATACGCGGAGCTTGGAAAAGCGCTTGATCTGCGGCACCCGGGAGCCTCCGCTTTCGACCTTGTCCGTAAAATCCTGGAGTTTAAATCATGAGTTCTCCCTTACTTTCTGTTTTGGCGCCTTTGGTTCGGGGCATCTGTATTAACGCGTTAAACGCTCCCTGCGTTGCCGCCGCCGATACGGGGAGCATTCCCAAAGGAGCGCTCGTTGTCGATTTATCGCCGGCGTTTGATCAAAAACCGGAAAACGAAACCGGCAACGGGTTTGACGCCGTAACTGCGGCCAAAATTATAAATGAAGCGTACGCCGCCAGGGAATTTGAAAACGCTCCCTCAGGCGCGGACGCGGCCCAGGCGCAGCTGGTAAAAAAAGTACCGTCCTGTATCGCGCTAAGCCGCGGTATTGAAAATCTGGGACTATTCTGGATCGACCGCGACATTGACGCGGTGTCCAAACGAAAAGCGGGCCGCGACGATTCCTTTATTGAAGAAACCCTGAGCGGGAATGAATCGCTGTTTAAAAGCGGGCTTTCCGCCCTTTGCCGTAATGACGTTGTAAAAAACCGCGTCGCGCTGGTTTCGGGCGGCGCACAGGGCTTTGGCGAACAGATTGTCCTGGGCCTTGCTTCTTCGGGGGCGCTGGTATTTATCGCCGATTTAAACATAAAAGGCGCCGAAGAACTGGCAAAAAAAATAAATGCCGAACTGGGAAGAACCGCGGCTATTGCCGCGCCGCTGGATGTAACCAAAGAAGATTCCGCGTCCGCGCTTTTTGACACAATAGCCAAAACAACCGGCGGCCTTGATTTATGCATCAGCAATGCCGGCGTGCTGCAGGCCGGAAGCGTCATGGAGCAGGAGCTTGCCTCGTTTAAATTTACCACCGAAGTAAACTATGTAGGCTTTTTTATTATGGCAAAATTCGCAAGCCGTCTTATGTCGCTCCAGCATCTAACGTCGCCCGCGTGGAAAACCGATATTATTCAGATTAACTCAAAAAGCGGCCTTGAAGGTTCCAACAAAAACGGCGCCTACGCGGGCGCGAAATTCGGCGGCATAGGACTTGCCGAAAGCTTTGCCCTGGAACTTATCGCCCACAATATAAAAGTAAACGCCGTGTGTCCGGGGAATTTTTTAGACGGGCCGCTGTGGTCGGATCCGGAAAAGGGGCTTTTTGTCCAGTACCTTGCCGCGGGCAAGGTACCCGGCGCGCGGAGCGTCGCCGATGTCCGCGCCTTTTACGAAGGAAAGGTCCCCATGAGGCGGGGCTGTACCGGCGCGGACGTAATGCGGACAATTTACTACATCGTCGAACAGGACTACGAAACCGGTCAGGCCGTTCCGGTAACCGGCGGTCAGAACATGCTGCATTAGGCGACCTAAAGGTCAATCCTTGACAATCCTCGACCCGCTGCGCCGGCTTGTCTCGGCGGCGTAATATTGGTATCATATCTGTTAGTGACAAGTAACAATGCCCGTGAATTTTTAAGGCGGGCTCCAATGCCGCTGGCGTTCTCTAAAACCGGCGAGGCAGCCTGTATTAAAGGGGTAGGCGGCACGGCGAAATCAAGGCAGCGGCTTGAAACCCTGGGGTTTACCGTTGGAAGCGAGGTTACGGTCGTTTCCCGGCTCGCCGGGAATCTGATTGTTAATGTAAGGGATTCACGAATTGCCATCAGCAGGGAAGCGGCCCGCAGCATTTTTGTCTAATTATTTTTTTGGACAGGATTTATGAAAACACTCCAGGAAGTAGAACCCGGCAATCTTGTTACCGTAGTTAAACTGCACGGGACAGGGCCGCTTAAACAGCGGATTATGGGTATGGGGATTACCGCGAATACCGAAATTCTGGTGCGAAAGGCAGCCCCGCTGGGCGATCCGATAGAGATACGGGTGCGGGGTTACGAACTTTCCCTGCGAAAAGCGGACGCCGGCATTATCGAAGTCGAATAGGAACGAAACTATGGCGCGCGTTATCGCCCTGGCGGGAAACCCCAACAGCGGAAAAACAACACTCTTTAACGCCTTAACCGGTTCAAACCAGTTTGTAGGAAACTGGCCCGGGGTAACCGTTGAAAAAAAGGAAGGAAGGCTCAAAGGCCATAAAGACGTACACATCATGGACCTGCCGGGAATTTATTCCCTTTCTCCCTTTTCGCTTGAAGAAGTAATCAGCCGCAACTATATCGAAAACAGCAGGCCCGATCTTATCCTGAATATCATTGACGGGACAAATTTTGAGCGCAACCTTTTTTTAACTACGCAGCTTTTGGAAATGGGGATCCCCGTTGTGGCGGCGGTAAACATGATTGATGTCGTGGAAAAGTCAGGCGCGGGAATTGATCTTGGCAAACTGGAAAAAACCCTTGGCTGTCCCGTCGCGGCAGTTTCCGCGTTAAAGGGAACAGGGCTGCCGGAACTTGTTAAAACGATCGAAAAGATTATGGAGGCGGAACAAAAGCCCGTTCCGCCTGTTGAATTTTCAGACGGACTCGAGGGCGAAACACAGGATGAAAAGGAAAGCCGCATTATCGAGGAGCGATACGCCTTTATTTCAAAGGTAACGGCATCTTGTCTAAGGCGCGAAAAATACAGCTTGTCCGTTTCTGATCGAATAGACACCGTTGTTACCAATCGTTTTCTTGCCCTGCCTGTTTTTGCGGCAATTATCTTTATTATCTATTTTGTTTCGGTAACTACAGTGGGAACATGGGTAACAGACTGGACCAACGATGGTCTTTTTGGCAAAGGCTGGAACTTCTTTGGCCTTGCGGTTCCGGGTATTCCCGTCATTGCCGCGTCGTTCCTTGAAAACGCAGGTACGGCTGCATGGCTTAACAGCCTGATACTGGACGGCATTATCGGCGGCGTCGGGGCTGTACTTGGTTTTGTTCCGCAAATGCTGGTGCTGTTTCTTTTTCTTGCCGTTCTGGAAGCCTGCGGTTACATGGCGCGGATCGCCTTTATCCTTGACCGGGTTTTTCGCCGCTTTGGGCTTTCCGGCAAGAGTTTTATCCCCATGCTTATCGGCACGGGCTGCGGAATACCCGGCGTTATGGCTTCGCGGACAATTGAAAACGAACATGACCGGCGTTTAACCATTATGACAACAACATTTATGCCCTGCGGAGCAAAATTACCGGTTATTGCCCTGATTTCGGGCGCGGTACTGGATGGCGTGTGGTGGGTGGCCCCCAGCGCGTATTTTCTTGGTATCGCTTCGGTTGTTATGTCGGGAATTATTCTTAAAAAAACAAAACCCTTTATGGGAGACGCGTCGCCCTTTGTGATGGAGCTTCCCGCCTACCGCCTTCCCGGCGCGGTAAATGTACTGCGCAGTATGTGGGAACGGGGATCATCGTTCATAAAAAAAGCGGCTTCTGTTATTCTGATATCGACAGCGGCGGTGTGGTTTCTCTCAAGTTTTGGGTTTAGCGAAGGGCGCTTTGGCATGACAGAAGATTTACGCGATGGTTTGCTGGCGCTTATCGGTTCAAACATTGCCTTTATTTTTGCGCCTCTGGGTTTTGGAACATGGGATGCGGCTGTGGCAGCCATTACCGGCCTTGTGGCCAAAGAAAACGTGGTGGGAACTATGGGGGTATTGTATGGTTTTGCCCAGGTGAGCGAAGAGGGAAAGGAAATATGGCGCGCCTTTGCCGCCAACTTTTCGACCATCGGGGCCTACGCGTTTTTGATATTCAACCTGTACTGTCCGCCCTGTTTTGCCGCTATCGGAGCGATTAAGCGGGAAATGAACAACGCAAAATGGACGGCCTTTGCCGTCTGCTACCAGCTTTTGTACGGATATTTCCTGGCCCTTATGGTGTATCAGCTTGGCGTATTTTTTTCGGGCGGCGGTTTTGGCATTGGCGCCATTGCGGGTTTTGCCGTCCTGGGTTTGTTTGCATGGCTTCTGGCAAGGCCGGTAAACCCCGCGCATCAGTCACCGGCCGCGTAAGGAGTTTTATGAGTACCGTTATTGCCGCAGGCATTGTTTTTACCGGCATGGCTTTTATCATTTTCCGCCTAATCAAAAATAAACGAAGGGGATCATGCGGCTGCGAACACTGTCCACATCACCCGCTAGCGTTTTTTTAAAACCTGCGCTTCGTACTCGTTAATCCTGGTAAGCCATTCGGCGCCGATTGGCGCTTTTGCCTTAAGGCAAAGTTTGTCCCAAACCGCGCTGAACGGCAGGGATTTTGCCTCTTCGATAAGGGCAAGGCGTTCATGGAATCTGCCGTGTTTTTCGGCCTCCGCGATAAGCCGCGTCGGCTCCAGAAACGCTTCCAGCAGGGCCTTGCGCAAATTCCTGAATCCTATGGTCCAGGCGGCAATGCGGTTTATTGACGCGTCAAAATAATCCAGCGCAATGTCCATTCGGCTCAACTCGCCGGATCTGACTATTTCGCGGCACGCGTCGCGCATTTCGTCAGAAAAGGTCGGCACATGATCGGAATCCCAGCGGATACCCCGGCTAAAATGAATAAGCAGCCCCGGCAAAAAAAGAAGCATGGCGCTGATCTTGTCGGCGATGGTTTCTGTCGGGTGAAAGTGCCCCGTATCAAGACAGATTTTTATTTTTTTTGCGGAAGCGTATCCCATATAAAATTCGTGGGAACCCACTACATACGCTTCGCTGCCAATACCAAACAGTTTGCTTTCAACGGTGTCGGTTACGGTGCCGGGCGGAAGCTTGACATCAAGAATTTCGTCCAGAGCGTCTTTAAGACGCTGGCGGGGACCAATACGGTCTGCCGGAATATCCTTGGACCCGTCGGCGACCCAAATATTATTTATGGCGGGGCTTCCCTGATTTGCGCCGAACGCGCTGGCGATTTTACGGGTCGCAATCGTATGGCGTATCCAAAAATCGCGTATCGTTGAATTTGTGCTTGCCAGCGTATACCCGGAATCCGCCATTGGATGCGCAAAGATAGTCGGGTTAAAATCGAGCGGAATATTTTTTTGTTTGGACCATTTTATCCATTTGGCGAAATGCTCGACCTCTAACGCGTCGCGGCCCGCTTTTTTATCGCCGGTTTCGGCGTATATCGCGTGAAGGCTAAACCGCTTTTTGCCGGGAACAAGCGAAAACATAAATTCCGCATCGGCGCGGAGTTCCTCTCCGTTACGGGCGCGTCCGGGATAATTGCCCGTCGTAAGAATACCGCCGCCGGAAAGGCTCTGCGCGCCTTCAAAGCCGACCACGTCGTCGCCCTGCCAGCACTGTACCGAGACGGGCACCGCCAACGCTTCCCGTATCGCCTTTTCGGTCGAAACACCAAAGCGTGAATACGTTTCTTTAGCAATTTCGTACGCCTCGTCAATTTTATCAGCGCTCATTCCTGTTTTCACTTTGTCCCCCATATAATACCAATTAAATTGTTATAACCGCATTATTGCTGTTTTTGCTCGTTTAATTTTGCGCGGTAATGTTCCGCCTCCCAATTATTGATAAAATCTATTTTTTCGCGGCTCATGGGTAAAGGCCCGCCGAACGATTCCGCGTAAATGCCCACTTTGATCCAGTCGTCAAAAAGTTCCAGCGCGGTAACGGCGCTTTTTTTATTAACCCCAATGCCAAAAATACCCAGCCCCTGATACGCCGCAATTTTGGGGGCGCGTCCCCGGGAAGCGCAGTGTTTGTTAAAAGCCTCCGCTATATCTTTGCCGCGTTCGATAAACAGGGGATCGCTCCCCGCGTATACAATATGATCCGGCGTAAAGGGAACTGCCGCCGCTTCGAACACGGCGCGATCCGAAACAAGGCGCGCGTATTCATCGTTGCGTACAAAACTTGCGCTGCGCGGCGAAGCGGCTTCTGCCGAGGCCGCCCGGGCAAGGGAGGCGCCGATTGTTTCGCTTTCCCGGTATTCGGTCAGCGGGGGTCCAAAAGCGGCTGTCTTTATGATTTTTTCGGCAAGCGCGGCGCTTACATCGCGGTAAATCGCGTCAATTCCCCGGCTGTCATTGGCGGCGGCAAAAATACCGTGATTCTGCAGCAGCAGAATCGAAGGAATCCGCTGCGCGCCTTCGAGTTTTTTTTGTACGGCGGCCGCCAGCACAAAGCCGGGATCAGAGGCGGGAATCCACAGCGCTCCCGCGCCAAAAAGCGAGGCGGCGGTTTTTTCGCCGTTTTTTCCGCAGCACATTCCGTTTATCAGCGCGGGATGCGTATGCACGACATAGGTAAACGGAAGCATGTCGTGAAGCAGGGTTTCGACGCTGGGGCGCTTGTCTTCCTGGCCCGGTTTTTTTGCGGCCATCATTTCGGCAAGCACAGCCGCTTCGGGGGCGTCAGGATACATGCCGCGCTTTGCCTTGTCCCAGACCGCGGCAAGTTTTGCGCGGTCCATGGCGACAAAACCGTCTTTGGTAATTTCGGCCAGCGAAACGCCGGACCCCTTAATCCACAGGGTGTCGTCGTTTTTATACGACGTATTGCCCCCGCCCGCGATGACATAATTACTGTCCCGCCCGTAGCGGTTTGACAACGCGCAAATCTCGCCCAGTTCCAGTTCATTGTCAGTCATTGTCTTATGATGGAGGAGATCTTTCCGTTTCGTAAATGGACTTTTCGCGCAATTGCATGGAAAAACCACTTTCCGGGCAGAAACCCCCCGGATCAAAAGAGAATTTACCGCTAACCACGCCAACATCACGAACCATAACACGAACAAGGAATTCTGATAAAAAGTTCGCGCCGTTGGTGACGTTCGCGGTGATCCTCTTTTTTGTTCATGTTGCCGCGCGGTCCGCTAACTGGCCGGCGAAAAATCGGCTTTGGAGGCGCCGCAGAGCGGACATACCCAGGTGTCGGGGATATCCTTAAACGCGGTCCCTGGTTTTACGCCGCCGTCCGGATCGCCTGTTTGGGGATCGTACACATAACCGCACAGATTGCAGACATATTTTTCCATGATGCACTCCTTTGACCGCCGGGGCGGACGGTTCCCAGTATAGGCGAAAACGACTGTCCTGGCAAACGGTAACAGCGCGATATTGTATATTTTTTAGACCCGTGGTACCATGTGTCATGGTCCGGGCGGCGAAAAAATGGGGTCTTTTGGCGGTGACAGCGTATCTTGTGTTCGCCGTTTTGGGAATGTCCGTGCTCGTGGATTCCTCCGTTAAGGACCTTGTTCAAAATCCGGCAAAAGGCGCCTTTTTAAGTTCGACAAGTTATCCCGTTGAATACCTCGCGGTCGCCAGAACAAAAGATAATTCATTCTCTCCGCACAATTGTCCGCAGCGCATGCCGGCGGGCTTCTCGTACGCCGGAACCGGCGAACAAGGTGCGGCGCCCGGGGGTATTTTTGAAACTTCGGCAAAAACAGCCAAAAATAACATTCTTTTAAAACTCCGAATTTGATTCCTGTTGACAACAATCTGAATTTTCCCAAACAGAATTGAACAGAACAGGGCGGATCTTCGTATAAGGTACGTCCCGGTCCGTTTGTACACAGGAGGGCGTCCATGCCGTTGAGCAGCGTTTTTGATAAACGTTCTATAAAACTGAATCTTGAGAGCACAACAAAAGAAACCGCTTTTAAGGAACTTATTGAAACGATAGCGGTGGTTCACGATGAACTTGACGGAGACATCATGCTTGCGTCGGTACAGGAGCGGGAAGATAAACTAAACACTTCCGTTGCTTCGGGAATCGCCGTTCCCCACGGGTATTATCCGGGGACAGACTGTATTTTTGGCGCTTTGGGCATTTCAAAGAAAGGTATTGAATACGGGGCGTTTGACGGCAAACCGGTTCACTGTGTTTTTTTGATTGTCCTGGGAGAAGCGTCCCGCGAAAAGCATTTGCGTGTCCTTAACCGCGTTATGTCCCTTATCAATTCCGAAGACGCGAATTTTTTACGAACGGCAAAAAGTGCGGAAGAAATTCACCACGTGCTGTCCCGTTTGTAGGACAGAAGCGGCTTGTGCCGCATACAACGCATACAATAAAGAGGTTGTTTATGACAATTAGCGAAATGCTTAAACAGAGCGTTATTTTAACACTGCTTGGAATGGCGGTTGTTTTTGGTTTTTTGTGGTTTATGATAGTCTGCGTAAACGCGACAGCCAAACTGATACACCGGATTGGCTGGGACAAGGATGTACAGCCGAATGAGGTAAAAAGCCCCGGCGGCGCGGTAAAACCGGAAATCACCGCAGCGATAACGGCGGCGCTTACGGAATACCAAAAAAACGACTAACGGGTCGGGGAGGCCGAATCAAAAGGGAATTACCACGGACCACACGAACCATCACGAATAGGAATTTCCAACAAAAAGTCGTTTTTTGCGCGGTCGGCGGGGATTGGCCTTTAGGTCAGCAGCCGTCAGGCTGCCCAGCGAATAAACTCGCAAGCCGCGCAACGGGTCGGGGATTGACCTTTAGGTCAGCAGCCGTCAGGCTGCCCGGTCAACAAATTCGCAAGCTGCGCGGCGGGTCGGGGATTGACCTTTAGGTCAATCGCGCGGATATACTGGGGACACTATGGAATTTTTGCTTGACAATTTCCTGCTGATAAGCTGGAAACACGGTATTATGTACGGCATCGGGATTGTCCTGATATTTCTTGCCATACGCAGGGAATATGAACCGGCGCTGCTGCTGCCCATGGGATTTGGGGCGATTCTGGTAAATCTTCCGTTAAGCGGCGTATTGAATCAGACGCTGCCCGGCGTAGGAGAAGTCCGCGGCGTTATCCAGTGGCTCTTTGAAACAGGCATTGAGGCGTCCGAAGCCATGCCGCTTTTGCTTTTTATCGGTATCGGGGCGATGATCGATTTTTCGCCCATACTTTCGCGTCCGGTGTTTTTTTTGTTTGGCGCGGCGGCGCATTTTGGTATATTCGCCGCTATCACGCTTTCGGTGCTGCTGGGTTTTGACCTGCGGGACGCCGCGGCCATCGGCATTATCGGCGCCGCCGACGGACCTACAACAATACTGGTGTCGCAGGTGCTGCATTCGGGCTATGTAGGGCCAATCGCCGTGGCGGCGTATTCCTACATGGCGCTGGTGCCGATAATCCAGCCCTTTGCCATCCGCCTGGTAACTACGTCAAAAGAGCGAAAAATCCGCATGGATATTGTGGCGGGCGGCGATGTTCCCCGGCTGCTCAAAATCGTATTCCCGGTGGTGGTCACCGTTATTACCGGGTTTATTGCTCCGGCGGCGGTGTCGCTTATCGGTTTTTTGATGTTCGGCAACCTTATCCGGGAATGCGCGGTTCTTGATTCGCTTTCCGAAGCGGCGCAAAAAAATCTTTCCAATCTGATCACCCTGCTTTTGGGAATCACCATTTCCTTTACCATGCAGGCGGATCGCTTTATCACGGTAGAGACGGTCAAAATTCTGGCGCTGGGCCTGTTCGCGTTTATTTTTGACACCATAGGCGGAACGCTGTTCGTCAAGCTGCTCAACATCTTTTTAAAAAAGAAGATAAACCCGCTGATAGGGGCGGCGGGTATTTCGGCCTTTCCCATGTCGGCCCGCGTGATCCAAAGAATGGCGCTTAAGGAGGACCCCGAAAATATCCTGCTTATGCACGGTCTTGAGCCTTATCATGCAGTACTTATAGGAGGAATGATGATCGATTACGCCGATTTTTTAGCGTCCCTCGCGATTATGTGGAAGGGAATGGCGGGCCTTTTTGTGGTATGCGCCTGTATCATGTTTCTTGTCATGCTGATTTCAAAGATTATCGGGTTCCCGAAGCGCAAAGTGTTACGCCAAAAAGAAACATCTTGACCTAAATTCCAAAAACAGGTAGTATCAAGCAGTATTTACCTGTTTTAAGGAGGAAATCGAATGAAAAAGGGAGTTGCCGCGCTTTTCTGCGCTCTGGCGCTTTTTGGCTGTTCGAAGCGGAACGCGGGGGAATCGGTTTCGGGCGGCGATGTACGTATCGGAATCGCGAAAATTACCCAGCACGAAGCGCTGGATGCGATAGAAAACGGAGTTCTGGACGCGCTGGTCATGCGGGGATATAACGTCGACGCGGATTTACAGAGCGCCAACGGCGATGTAAATACCGCCGCCCAGATTGCGAATAAGTTTAAAAGCGACGGCGTCGCTGTGGCGGTAGGGATTGCGACCCCCGCCGCGCAGGCCCTTGCCAACGCGATAAAGGATATTCCGGTGGTGTTTTCCGGGGTAACAGATCCGGTGGGCGCGCGCCTTGTATCCAGTCTTGACCGCGGCGAGGGGAACGTTACCGGCCTTTCCGACGCGATTCCCACAGCCGAGCATATCGCCATGTTCCAGCGAATCGCGGGAATCAAAACACTTGGTTACATCTATACCAGCTCCGAAGAAAATTCGGTATCGGCCCTGGCCCTGGTAGAAGACGCGTGCCAAAAATACGGCATAACGCTGGTAAGCCAGTCGATCAATACCTCGGTCGATCTTCGCCAGGCGGCGCAGGCCATTGTAAACCGCGTTGACGGCGTTTATCTTACAACGGACAATACGGTGTTTTCCGCCCTGCCGGCGCTTGTTGAAGTATTTGGCGGCGCCAAAAAGCCGGTTTTTTCGGGCGATGTTACCGGCGCGATGAACGGCGGCTGCACCATTGCCTGGGGTTTTAATTATTACAAGGCGGGGCTTGCCACCGGCAACATTGTCGCCGACATACTCGAAGGAAAATCGCCGGCGGATATACCGGTTAAATTCCTTACCGATCCCGGTGAAACCGATCTGCTTTTTGACCTGGATTCCGCCGATGCCTGCGGTATAACCATTCCTGATGATCTGCTGGATCAGGCCAATTATATTTTCCAGGACGGCGAACTAATGCAGATGCAGTAAGACTGTTTTCATGATTGAAGGAGTATTGATAGAGGGATCCGTCTATGGGATCATGGTTCTGGGCGTGCTCATTACCTTTCGGGTGTTGAACTTTGCCGACATGACGGTAGACGGATCTTTTCCGATGGGCTCGGCGATCATGGCGGTATGCATCATAAAGGGACTGCCCGCGCCCCTCTGCTTTCTTTTGGCGTTTTTCGGCGGCTGCGGGGCGGGCCTTGTTACTTCGTTAATTCATACCAAATTAAAAGTGCCCGATCTCCTTTCGGGAATTCTGACCATGACGATGCTTTATTCAATTAACCTGCGGATTATGGGAGGCCGCGCCAATGTTTCGCTCTTGCGCGTCGACACGCTTTTTCGCCGGATAAACGAATTGGCTGTTCCGGTATTCGGCGGCAGCTGGGGCCTGGTGTTTTTTTGTTTGCTTGCGGTAATTGTAATAAAGGTATTTCTTGATTTATTTTTTCATACCGATTACGGCCTTGCGCTGGGAGCGCTGGGGGCGAACCCGCAGTTGATTATTTCGCAGGGAATGAATCCCGACGTGTTAAAAATGAGCGGCATAGCGTTGAGCAACGGCCTTGTCGCCGTTGCGGGCGCCCTTACCTCGATGTATCAGGGTTTTGCCGATGTAGGCCTGGGTACGGGTATTATTGTGTCGGGGCTTGCTTCGTTAATGATTGGCGAGCTGCTTCTTCGTTCCAATAAAATTTCGGTACATACGCTGCGCGTGCTGCTGGGTTCGGTAATTTACCGCGGCCTCATGTATCTGGCCCGCGACTACGGGTATTATATTCACATGACTCCCAACGATTTTAAACTGATTACCGGACTCATGATCATTTTTTGTATTCTTGTTTCCCGGGGCGGAATCCTCGCGCCCCGCCGCAGTAAAAGCAGAAAAAGCAGGAAAAACAATGGTACGGCTTGACAGGGTGTCCCTTGTCTTTGGATCGGGGACCGCGGACAAAAACGAAGCGCTCAGGCAGCTCAGCCTGCAGGTCTTTCCCGGAGATTTTATTACGATCATCGGCAGTAACGGCGCGGGAAAGACAAGCCTTTACAACGTAATTTCGGGAATGCACGCGGTTACATCGGGCCGTGTTTTTATAAGCCAGCCGGGCGCGGACGAACGCGAAATTACGCGGGAAGCCGAATGGAAACGCGCCCGCTATATTGGACGCATATTTCAAAATCCCCTGCTGGGCACGGCAGGGCGGATGACGCTTGCCGACAACATGATGATCTATCACCGCAAGGGCTACCGGGGATTCAGAATCAGCCTTAACCAAAAGATGATGGAATATTTTCGTTCGCGTCTTTCGGAATTGGGAATGGGTCTTGAAAACCGGCTTGGCGATAATGTGGAGCTTTTTTCGGGCGGGCAGCGGCAGGCGCTGACGCTGCTTATGACGGTGCTGTCAAAGCCAAGCCTGCTTTTGCTTGACGAGCATACCGCGGCCCTTGATCCCCATAACGCCGAACTGGTTATGAAGCTTACCCTGCGTTTTGCGAAAGAATATAAGCTTACCGTAATGATGATTACCCACAATATGAAAGACGCGCTGGAACAGGGGAACCGCCTTTTAATGATGGACGGCGGCAGGATTATTCTGGATATTGGCCCGGGCGAAAAAGAAAAGTTACGCGTGGCGGATATTGTCGAACGGTTTCGGACCATTAAAAAACAGGAATTTGCCAGCGATGAAATACTGTTAAGTTAAACAATAATGCCGCCGCCTACCACGGTGTTTCCGTCATAAAAAACCGCCGACTGGCCCGCCGTTATGGAACGCTGCGCTTCTTCAAATTCAACACGGGCCGATTGCTCTTCTGTTTGTTCGACACAGGCCCACTGTTCCCTTTGAAGGTAGCGCGTTTTAACGCGCAGGCGAAGCGGGCGCGGAATGGAATCGCACGCTATCAGATTAAGGCGCGTTACCAAAAACCGTTTTGAATACAGCGACGATTCGGGCCCCAGGGTAAGGGTGTTGTCCGCCGCGGATTTTTTTACAACGTAAAGGGGAATATTCGCCGCGACGCCGGCGCCCCGGCGCTGGCCCGGAGTATAGCGGATAAGGCCCCGGTGGCGGCCGAGGATTTTTCCGTCAAGGCCGACGATAGCGCCTTCCTTTGATTTTTTGCCGGTCCAGTTTTCGATAAACGATCCGTAATCATATTTTGGGCCGCCTGAATCGTTCGGGCTTACAAAACAAATATCCTGGCTTTCCGGTTTTTTTGCGTTTTCAATGCCCAGCGAAACGGCAAATTCCCTTACTTCGGATTTGATCATATTCCCCAGGGGAAGGCTGGTAAAGGCAAGTTCTTCCTGGCTCATCGTATACAGCACATAGCTCTGGTCTTTTTTTTCGTCGCGGCCTTTTTTTAAGAGCCAGCGATCCCCGTCTTTTTCGATGATCGCATAGTGTCCGGTAACAAGCGTCTTTGCTTCAAGCTGCCTTGCGCGGCCGGCAAGCAGCTTGAATTTAAGATGGCGGTTGCACTCGATACAGGGATTGGGCGTCCCGCCGCTTTCGTATACGGCGATAAACGGCTCAATTACATGGCGGATAAACGCTTCGGTAAAATTAAGCACATAGTGGGGAATGCCCAGGTGGTATGCGGCAAGGCGGGCGTCATTAATGTCTTCGAGCGAACAGCATCTGCCGCCGCCCGCGAGCAGTTTCATGGTTGCGCCCACGCATTCAAAACCCCTGTCGATCATAAGCGCGGCGGCGGCCGCGCTGTCAACGCCGCCCGACATGGCGATGAGCGCCCGGCCGCTAGCCATTATTCACCTAGTAGTTCTGCGCCCTGATTTGAAAGTACGCTTTGGGATGTTTGCAGACGGGACACAATTCAGGCGCTTTTTTGCCGATTACGATATGGCCGCAGTTGGAGCACTGCCATATCTGATCGCCCTCCCGGCTGAACACAACGCCGTCTTTAATATTGGCAAGAAGCCTGCGGTAGCGTTCCTCGTGTTCTTTTTCAATCTTTGCGATCCCTTCCATCTCGGCGGCAATTTCGGCAAAACCTTCTTCCCGCGCGGTCTTGGCAAATGAGGCGTACATATCCGTCCATTCATAGTTTTCGCCGGCGGCGGCGTCGGCCAGATTGTCGGTAGTGGCGGGAACCGTATCATCGTGCAGATGTTTAAACCAGATTTTTGCGTGCTCTTTTTCATTAAGCGCCGTCTCGCGGAATAAACTCCCAATCTGGACGTATCCTTCTTTTTCGGCTTTTGACGCAAAATAAAGATACTTGGTATGTGCCTGGGATTCCCCGGCAAAGGCCGTTTTAAGGTTTTCCCAGGTTTTTGAATTTCGTAATTCCATGACTTCCTCCAGTGTTTTTATGAAACAAGTATACAGCCTGTTATAAAAAAAAGAAAGGGTTTACAGTTCCCGCAGGTCGTACGGCGTTTCCTGATACACAAAATTAAGCCAGTTGTTAAAGAACAGATGCGCGTGAGCCCTCCAGCGGACAATCGGGGGTTTCGCGGGATCATTACCGGGATAGTAGTTTTGGGGCACGGCGATGGAAAGGCCCTTTGCAAGATCCCGGCGGTACTCGCGATCCAGGGTAAGGGGATCGTATTCAAGATGGCCGGTTACATAAATCTCGCGGTAATTGCGGGCGGTGGCAAGAAAAACGCCCGTGTCGGCGCTTTGGCTTTGTATGGTAATATCTTTGCACGATGCCGCCGCGTCCGGGTCGCATGAGGTATGACGCGACTGGGGCGCGAGGAATTCGTCGTCAAAGCCGCGAAAAAGAATCGTATGCCGCTCCTTTTCCGAAATGCCGTGGGGAAATATGCCAAACAGTTTTTTGGCAAGCGGAATTTTGGGGATGCGGTAGCGGTGGTAAAGGCCGGCCTGCGCGCCCCAGCAAATATGCAGCACCGAAAAAACATTTTTGGCGCTGTAATCGATTACCCGCGTCAGTTCGTCCCAATAATCAACCTGCTCAAAATCAAGGGTTTCCACCGGCGCGCCGGTAATAATAAGCCCGTCAAAACGTTTGTGGAGTATGCTCTGGCTGCTTACATAAAATTTTTCAAGGTGGCCCTTGGGCGCGTTTTTTGACAAATGACTTGCCATGTGGAGCAGGGTAATATGTATTTGAAGGGGGCTGTTTCCCAAAAGCCGTAAAAGCTGGATTTCGGTGTCGACCGTCGTGGGCATTAAATTAACAATGCCGATCTCCAGCGGCCGTATGTCCTGGTGCAGCGCGCGGTCATCGGTAATGATAAACACGTTCTCGCTTCCCAGCGCCCTGAAGGCCGGAAGATCACGGGGTATGCGTATGGGCATGGGCTTAAATAAGCGCGTCCTCAGGCAGCCGGGGCGGATTTTCTATTCCCAGATAGCGGCTGATTCCCCCGATAAGGAGCGCGTGATCCTGCGTCTGGGGAAGCCCCGACACGGTCGCCACGCCGGCAATGCCCGCGCCTTTAACCCGAAGCGGAAAACCGCCGCCCGCGTCGGCATAGCGGGACCGGTCAAGGCCCCTGCTTTCCAGGGTTTCGCCTTTTTTTTTGAACCAGGCGACGCTCAACAGCGTGCTTTGCTCCAGATCGCGCACCATGCGGAATTTACGCAGCATCCAGTACTGGTTGTCGGCGTTTGTTCCGTCGCCCGAAAACTGAAAAACAATAAGCCCCGAAAGAAGCCGTATACAAATGGGGGCGGGGAGCTGTTTTTCGCCGATCAGATCCACGAATACATGGCCCAGATCCCAGGCGTCTTTTCGGGTAAAGTGATCAAAGACCAGGACCCGTTCCTGTTCTTCCATAATGTCAATGTAGTTGTCCATGTTTGAATTCGCGCTCATCATTATTCCTTATGTAAACGTGAGGATTGAGGCGTCATAACCGGCGGGCGGAATAAAACCAAGCAATTCAATACAGCTTGAAGCGATGGATGATATTCCCAATCCTTCGTTAAGGGCGCTTTTGTACTCGCCCTGATATGAAGGATCGTACAGTATACAGGGAACGGGGTTAAGGCTGTGGCTTGTTTTTGCTTTTGGCGCGCCGTCTTCTTTTAACAAAACCGCCCCTGTCTTTTTATCGTGTTCGTACATATCGTCGGAATTGCCGTGATCGGCGGTAATAAGCAAAACGGCGCCCGCCCCGTCGGCGGCTTTACGGATTCGGCCAAGCTGCAGATCCATCGATTCCAGCGACGCCGCCACCGCCTGGTAAACGCCGGTATGACCGACCATGTCGCCGTTGGGAAAATTCAGCCTGATAAAATCATAGTTACCCGAAGCGATCGCTTCGATAACCCTGTCGGCAATGTCGGCGCACTTCATCCAGGGCCGCTGCTCGAACGGCACCAGATCGCTTTTTATTTCAACATACTCCTCAAGTTTTTCGTCAAACTTTCCGGTACGGTTGCCGTTAAAGAAATAGGTAACATGCCCGTACTTTTGGGTTTCGCTGATTGCGAGCGTCCGTGTTCCGCTCGCGGCAAGATATTCGCCCAGGGTGCGGTCAATTGCGGGCGGGCTTACCAGATAGCGTTTTGGCGCATGCAGATCGCCGTCATATTCCATCATGCCCGCGTAACAAACGCGGGGCCGCGCTCCGCGGTCAAATTTATCGAACGAGTCGTCTTCAAACGCCGCGGTAATTTCCAGCGCGCGGTCGCCGCGAAAGTTAAAGTACACCACCGAGTCGCCGTCTTTAACGGCGCCCAGCGGCGCGCCGCCGCTGTCCGCGATAATAAATTCCTTTAAATCCTGATCGATGATTCCGGGAAACTCCGCGCGGTATGTTTCAACCGCTCCGCGCGCGCTGGCAAAGGCGCGCGCCTTACCGTGGACGTGGGTTTCCCAGCCGCGCCTGACCATGTTCCAGTCCGCGCCGTAACGGTCCATGGTGATCCACATGCGGCCGCCGCCGGAAGCGATTTTCGCGTCAAAGCCGCCGTTGTTTAATTCCGCCAAAAACGCCTCGAAGGGATCGATGTATTCAAGCGCGGAAGTTTCGCCTACGTCGCGGCCGTCAAAAAGAACGTGAACCCGTACGCGTTTTACGCCGTCCTCTTTTGCCCGCCGTATCATGGCCTTAAGGTGATCAATATGGCTGTGGACATTCCCGTCGCTAAAAAGGCCGATAAAATGCAGCGTTGACGCGGAACCTGTATTTTGTACGATTTCTTTCCAGGCGCCGCCTAAAAACAGCGTACCGCTTTTAATCGCTTCGGATACCAGCGCCGCGCCCTGGTGGAAAACCCGCCCGCAGCCCATGGCGTTGTGGCCTACTTCGCTGTTCCCCATATCGTCGTCCGACGGAAGCCCGACGGCCCTGCCGTGGGCCTTAAGTATCGTATGGGGGCTCTGCCGCTCCATCGCGCGCAGGGCGTCCATTTTGGAATCACGCACCGCGTCGCCCTCGGGGTATTTTCCACAGCCTACGCCGTCCATGATCACCAGGACAAGGGGCCCTTTTCTTTTTTTCCAGCGCGGATTTTTCGCTAATGCTTCAACCATACTAATCTCCCGGAGACTGACATCTCCTAACTAAAGCGCATGTCGACCAGGGTAACATCATCGGCAAGCGACGCGGTGCCGATCCAGCCTTTGATTTCCTCGTCAAGTTTATGCTTAATCATGCCGCTTGGGGTAACATGAAGGGTTTTTATAAGTTTGGTGGTTTGGTCCTCGCCGTAACGCTCGCCGTAAATATTTTTCATATCGGTAAGCCCGTCCGAATAGGCGCAGACCCGCAACCCCTTGGTAATGGGAATAATTAAACTGTCGGACAAATCATATTCATCCTCAATCCCCAGGGGCGGCAGATTGGGATTCGAAACCTTGTAGGAGATTTTATTCCCCTCCTGCGGCACAAATGTCAATACCGGCGAATAACCGCAGTTGTGCACCCGAATTTGTTTAATGGCAAAATCCACATAAAAAAGTACGGCGGCGACAAAGATCCCCGGCGGGTTTACCTCTTTGATAAGGGCGTTTATCCGGTTGGTCATGTTTTCCGCCCTTCCGACATATTCAAACAGTTCAAAGGAGGCAAAGCACGCGCCCAGCGCCATGGTGGTCATCGCGCCCGAAATATTTTTACCGGCGACATCAAAGCAGCCGACAAGGTAACGGTCTTTATCCGCCTGATAGATACGGTAAAAATCCCCGCCGATCTCGTGCGCCATCGCGTTAAAAAGACAGATGTCAAAACGCCGGTCGCGCACCATGGATTTGTCAAGGAGCCAGTTTTGGATCTCGCTGGCGCGGCGCAAATCCTGGGTGCGCATGGAGCTGGTGTATTCCAGCATGCGCCGCAGGCTGATAATGCCAAGATAACTGCGGCGGTGCTGGACAATATACCAGGTAGCCTCGCTGTGCTGCTCTTTAAGGGCTATGTCAATCACCTTGTTGATGTATGTTGTCGCGTCTATTACATCCTGCGCCCTGATAATGTAGGCGTCCAGGTCCTTTTGCCAAAACCGGGTCCACGCCGAGTGCGCGAGCCTGTTAAGCGTGTCCTTTGGAATAACGCCGAGCACGGTTCCGTTCCGCTCGACGGGGATTTCCTCAAAATCGGGCCGGTCGGAGATCATTTCCAACGCCCAGTCGACATTGGTGTTGGCGTTGATAGGCTCGATACAGTCGGCGATATACCCGATTTGCAGCGGTGAAAAAAGACGGCCAATATCCTGAGCGCTCTGAGCCATAAATACATCATACAGAAAATTGGACAGTTTGTCTATTATTTGCTATTATGTAAGGATGAGACCACCGGAAACTTCGAGCGGATCGGGAATTATCGCCGCTTTGCTTAAAACGCTTTCGGACAGGGTCTCAAAGCTGTTCCATCCGTTCTTCCGCGCCGCGCCCAGGTTTCCGCTGGCCGACCGGCTTCTGGCGGACGCCCTGCGCCTGTGCGCGATTCCCTCTCCTGCCGGGCGCGAGGAGGAACGGGCCGAATTTATCACCGAACGCCTGCGTTCCCTTTTGATTCCCTTTTTTATTGACGAGGCGGGTAATATTCTGGTAAGGGCCGCCGCCATTCTTGACGAAGACTTGAGCGCCGAACCGCTGCTTGTTTTTACCCGCATGGGTTCGGAGCGCTGGAATCCGCTGGAAAGCCTGGGCCGCGTGGATATGGAATACGCGCGCGGGGCGGGGCTCGCCGACGTGCTGGGCTCCGCAGCGCTTCTTTCGCTTATTGAAGCGTATGCCGGCGGGCGGCTTGTTACCGGCAGGGACATTATTTTTTTCTTTTCGGCGCTTTCGTTTGACGATCCCCAAAGCGACGCGTTTAAGACGATAAATGAAGAAAAAAAACGTCCCGCGGCCGCCGTCGGCGTACAGGGATTTTCGCTGGGAACGCTTACCAGTCACAGTCTTGGTTCGTACCGCGCGCAGATTATTCTGTCGGAAGATTCACAAAATGAAAACGAAAATACGCTGGTAAACACGCTGCTGCAGCTGGCGGAGAAGGTGCAGGAGACCGCCTGCGATGTTTCCGTGTACATTAACCGCATCGAAGCGCTAAGCTCCTGGGGCCGCACTCCCCGTGAAGCCGAACTTGACATGGAACTGGAATCGGACGACAAGGAAAAGCTTGACGCGGTTATCGAAAAAATAGCCGCCGTAACCGAATCGTTTTCGCCGGTCAAAACCCGCAGAAAGGCCGGTAAAATTACCGGAACCTTTAAGCTGCTTTCTTCGACGCCGCCCGGAGATCCGGAAGTAAGCGCCGGGCTTGTGCAGACCCTAAGAGTGCTGATGAAGGAACTGCGGATTAAAGCCGCCGAAGACGCGAGGCCTGATCCTTCTTCGTTTCTTTCGGCGCTGGGGATTCCCGCTATTTCGGTTGGTATTGCCCAGGGCCGCGAAGCGCTCAATTATGACAAGGTAGAAATTGCCTCGATAGAAAAAGGCCGTATGCTGCTCGAAAAACTGTTAAAACTTCTGGGGGCGTAAATGGGCGACGAACTCTTTAAAAAAACAACTCACCATTCCAAGTATTCGGAAATAGCGCGTCTGGTGGAATTAAAAGAAAAACAGGGCGTAAAAATCTCGCTGGCGTTTCCAACCCTGAACGAAGAAGCCACCATAGGAAAAGAAATTTTAATTATTCGCACCGAGCTTGCCGACCGCTTTCCGCTTATTGACGAAATCGCCGTGATTGATTCGTCGTCAAAAGACAATACGCGCAAAGTCGCCGAGCAATACGGCGCAAAGGTATTTACCGCCAAAAATATTTTACCCAAATACGGAAACTTTCAGGGCAAGGGCGAGAATTTATGGAAAAGCCTTTTTGTGCTTGAAGGCGATATTATCGTCTGGGTAGACGCCGACATTTCGAATATTGCTCCCAAATTTGTGTACGGCCTTATCGGGCCGCTGCTCGAAAATCCTGAAACCGCCTATGTCAAGGCGTTTTATGAGCGGCCCATGCGCCTTGCCCGGGGAATCGCCGCATCGGGCGGCGGACGGGTAACCGAAATTCTGGTACGCCCGCTTTTTTCTTTTTTTTATCCCGAACTTGCCCGCCTTGTTCAGCCGCTTTCCGGGGAATACGCCGGCAGGCGCGGCCTTTTGGAACGCCTGCCTTTTTCGGTTGGTTACGGGGTGGAACTCGGCCATTTAATCGACATTGTGGAAATAGAGGGAATTGAAGCGCTGGCGCAGGTAGACCTTGACATGCGTATTCACCGCAACCAAACGACCGAGGCGCTGGGAAAAATGGCGTTTGGCATTCTTACTACTTTTTATTCGCGGCTGGCAAAATACGGCAGGGCAGACATTACCGGCGCTTTGGGAGACGCGCATATTTCGCTTGAACAAAACAATAACGGCCACCGTGTCATAAAAAGCGCCGTGTCGCACCACGAACGGCCGCCGATGATCGAAATTTCCGAATACCGCGCAAAGTTTGGAAGATAACGCCGCTTGACGAACAGAAAACTACCGGTACTCTTCCCACGCTTTAATCTCGAGCGGCGTTTTTCCCTGCGCGTACCGTTCGCCGCGGTAAAGGAGCGCGTCAATAAACTGGCGCGCCACCTTTATATTGGTAAAAAGCGGAATGTCGTAATCAACGGCAAGGCGGCGGATAAGGTAATCATTCTTTAATTCCGTTTCGCGGTTGTTTTTGGGAATATTAATAATAATGTCCGCTTCGCGGCGTTTAATAAAATCCGCGATATTTGGTTCCTTTGATTCAAGCGGCCAGTAAAGGGTTGTAACGGGAATATTGTTTGCTTCAAGAAAACGGGCGCTGCCCCGCGAGGCGTAAAGCTCATACCCCATTTTTACCAGCGCGCGGGCCGAGTCAAGAAAGTCGAGTTTGTCCTCCATGGGGCCGGTGGAAAGCAGCACCTTTTTCCGCGGATTAAAATCCTGCGGAAAACGGTAGCCGACAGAAAGCATCGCCTTTAAAAACGCGTCGTTAAGATCGGCGCCAATGCAGGCGACCTCTCCGGTGCTTGCCATTTCCACGCCGGAAACAGGATCCGCGCCGTGGAGCCGCGAAAAGCTAAACTGCGCCGCCTTGACGCCGACCCAGTCAAGGTCAAGCGCGGAGGCCGGAACTTTTTCGACCGCCTCGTCAAGCATCGCCCTAACGGCGAGGGCGATCATGTTTACCCGGCTTACCTTGGAACAAAACGGAAAACTTCTGCTGGCGCGAAGATTACATTCAATGACCGACACGTTGTTCCGCTGGGCAAGAAACTGTATGTTAAAGGGTCCGGTAATTTCGAGCGACCGGGCGATTTCTTCGGCGATGCGGCGGATTTTACGTATCGTTTCAATGTAAAGCCGTTGCGCGGGAAGCACCACCGTAGCGTCGCCGGAGTGAACGCCGGCGTTTTCAATATGCTCGGTAATCGCGTGAAAGAGTATCTCGCCGCGTTTTGCCACCGCGTCAATTTCAATTTCCTTTGAATTTTCAAAGAACTTTGAAATTACCACCGGATGTTCCGCCGAAACATCGGCCGCAAGCCGCAAAAACTGTTCCAGCGTATTATCGTCCCAGGCGACATTCATGGCCGCGCCGGAAAGCACGTAACTGGGGCGGATGAGCACCGGATACCCCGCCGAAGCCGCAAACGCCTTGGCCGATTCCAAACCGGTAAGTTCCCGCCACAGGGGTTGGCCAATGCCCAGGCGGTCAAGCAGGGCCGAAAATTTATTCCGGTCCTCGGCCATGTCTATTGACTGCGGCGTTGTTCCATAGATGAGCGCGCCGGCGTCGTAGAGTTTTGTCGCCAGATTGTTGGGAATCTGGCCTCCCATGGAAAGAATAATGCCGTCCGGCCGTTCGCGTTCGTAAATATCAAGGACGCGTTCAAGGCTTAATTCTTCAAAATAGAGCCGGTCGCAGATATCATAATCGGTCGAAACGGTTTCCGGATTACAGTTTACCATTATGGAATAGCGGCCAAGTGCGCGCGCGGTTTCGGCGGCGTTGACGCAGCACCAGTCGAATTCAACACTGCTTCCTATACGGTACGCGCCTGAACCCAGAACCATTATGCCCCGGCCTGCGGGCGCCGCGTCATCCGCCGCCGCTCCCGGACCGTTGCCGTAACTCATGTAAAGGTAGTTTGTTTTTGCCGGATATTCCGCCGACAGCGTGTCAATTTGTTTTACCGCCGGCCTAATCCGGTATTCTTCGCGAAGGGCGCGCACCTTCATTTCGCTTAAACCGCAGAATGCCCCGATACGTTCATCGGAAAAACCAAGCTGTTTTGCCCGCAAAAGGGAGCCGGGCGCAAGCGAGCCTTCCCGTTTAAGTTCTGTTTCGCATTCAAGCACAGCGGCAATTTTATATAAAAACCATTTGTCAATTTTGGTAAGCGCCGCGATTTTTTCGACGGACCAGCCTTCTTCGAGCGCGCGGTAAACAAGGAATATGCGCCGGTCGGTAGGCTGTAAAAGGGCGTCGCGCATATTTTTTAATCCTGATCCGCAAAGCTGGTCGCTGCCGCAAAGACCCGGCGCTCCTATACCTGTCATGCGCAGGGCTTTTTGCAGGGCTTCCGCAAAACTGCGGCCTATCGACATTACTTCGCCTACGCTTTTCATTTCGCTTCCGATGCGCAGGTCGACATTTTTAAATTTTGAAAGATCCCAGCGGGGAACTTTTACCACAATATAATCAAGCGCCGGTTCAAAGCAGGATTTTGTCACGCGGGTAATTCTGTTTTCAATTTCGTCCAGCGTGTAACCCAGGGCGAGTTTTGCCGCGACAAACGCAAGCGGATAGCCGGTCGCTTTGGAAGCGAGCGCCGAAGACCGCGACAGCCGCGCGTTTACTTCGATAATCCGGTAATCTTCGCTTGCCGGATCAAGGGCGTACTGAATGTTGCACTCGCCTATAATTCCCAAATGGCGGATTACCTCGATGGCGATGCGGCGAAGTTTATGATATTCCGAGTCGGTAAGCGTCTGCGAAGGGGCTACCACAATACTTTCGCCGGTATGAATTCCCAGCGGATCAAAGTTTTCCATATTGCAGACGGTTATGCAGTTGTCGTTTTTATCACGGACTACTTCGTATTCAATTTCTTTCCAGCCGCCCAGCCATTCTTCGACAAGCAGCTGGGGCGAATGCGAAAACGCGCGGTCGCAGCGCCGGCGCAGTTCCGCCTCGCTGCGGCAGACGCCCGAACCCATGCCGCCAAGCGCAAAGGCGGCGCGTACCATTACCGGATACCCGATCTGTTCCGCCGCCTCGACCGCCGCGTCTGTTCCGCCTTCTTTTTCTACGGCGCGGCTCCTGGGCGTTTTGGCGTTTATTTCCGCAAGCCGCTTTACAAAACGCTCGCGGTCCTCGGTATCTTCGATTGCCTCTACCGGGGTTCCCAGAATTTTAACGCCGTATTTATACAGGGTTCCGTCGTTATAAAGCGACACGCCGGCGTTCAGCGCCGTCTGCCCGCCAAAGGAAAGCAGGAGGCCGTCGGGGTTTTCTTTTTCGATCACCTGTAAAATAAATTCCGGGGTTACCGGCAAAAAGTATGTGGCGTCGGCCATTCCCTCGCTGGTCTGTATGGTGGCGATATTGGGATTAATTAATACGGTTCTAATTCCTTCTTCGCGCAGGGCCTTGAGCGCCTGTGAGCCCGAATAATCAAATTCCCCCGCCTGGCCTATTTTGAGCCCGCCTGAACCCAGAATCAATACGGTTTTGGGCATATTTTTGGGCGAATCAGTTTTGCTCACTGTTCCCTTTGTACCTGTTCCACAAAACGGTCGATAAGGAATTCGGTGTCGCGGGGACCCGGACAGCCTTCGGGGTGAAACTGCACCGCGGAGAAGGGACCCTTTGTTGAACGTATCCCTTCTATGGTTCCGTCATTGCCGTTGATAAACCACGGCTCCCAGTGCGAAGGAAGGCTCTCGCGGCGGACCGCGTACCCGTGATTCTGGCTGGTAATATAACAGCGCCCTGTTTTATGTCCGTTTAATTCGACACAGGGCTGGTTCTGCCCCCGGTGTCCGTAGGGGAGTTTGTAGGTGTCGCCGCCGGCCGCGAGCGCCATGATTTGGTTCCCCAGACAGATTCCAAAAACCGGTTTACCCAGCGAAAAGGCCCGGCGCAGCGAGGCTATCGTTTTACCGCAGTCTTTTGGATCGCCGGGGCCGTTGGAAAGAAATATTCCGTCGACGGCAAGATCGCTGTCCGCAAAATCGTGGTTCCAGGGAAGGCGGAATACTTTTACCCGCCGCGCCAAAAGACAGCGGAGTATATTTGCCTTTGCCCCGCAGTCAATCATCGCCACGCGGGGGAGCTTTTCTCCTTCTTCCGCGCTTACGCCCTGGGGAAGGTAGATTTTTGCTTCGGCGGGCGACACCTCCGCCACCGGGTGGGCGACTATCCCCGAATCAAAGGTAACGTCGCTTTTGCCTTCTACGAGGATTTTTCCCATCATTACGCCGTGTTCCCGCAGCCGCTTGGTAAGCGCCCGCGTGTCGACGCCGCAGATGCCGGGCACATTGTTTTTTTCGAGCCAGCCGGAAAGTGCCATACCCGAAGCAAAGTGGCTGGGCTCCGTGCAAAGTTCGGCGACAACAAAACCCGAAACCTGGATACGCGCCGATTCAAAATGGCAGGGGATGCCGCTGCCGTCCAAAAACGCTTCGCCCGACTTGTCCACCGGCACCCCGTAGTTTCCCACAAGCGGGTAGGTGGAAACAAGAATTTGGCCGCGAAAACTTGGGTCGGTAAGGGACTGGGGATAACCCGACATGCCCGTCGTAAAGACAACTTCTCCGGACTGGGAACGGGCCCTGCCGAAGGTCCAGCCTGGAAATTCCGAGCCGTCTTCCAGCACCAGCGCCGCCTGCCGGAGGGGTTTTGTCGGTCTGTTCATAATACTTGCATGGATGATAGGGAATAATTGGAAAATAATCAACCAACCAACCCCGCCGCCCGGACAGACGGCGCGCCTATATGGACTTGAAATATTTTGTCACGTGATGTAACATTGCGTTACGGAGGGGACATGGCGGCGGATTTACTGGCATTGGCAAAAAAAGTGCGCGAAGTGCTCGCGACCCAGCGAAGCGGGGACCTCAAATCCCTGGTATCTGCGGTAAATTATGAGATTCTGACTCCCAACGAACGAAAAGACATCGTTCGAAAAGAGGTGCTTGCGGGAATGATGCGGGATATTGAAGCGTCCGGCTATTTTAAACCGGAAAAGCTGCCGCACATGGAAAAAATTATCCCAAAAATCGGCGGCTATTTTACCGATCCATTTTCGTACCAGGACTGCCTTGACGACGGGGAAAAAGCGGCCCTGCACATTAACCCCGAATTAAAGATTTCCCGCGAGATGGCGGAGTGCATGAGCGAAAAAGGCCTTGCCGAAGCGGATCCCCGCCAAATTATCCCGATTATCTACTATATGAACCTGTTCGGCGTCAGCAGAAAGTATAAACTTAAGGAACTGCGCGCCAGGGGCGTTACCAGGGTAAAAATTATCGATATGGGCGGCGACCTTGACTGCGAAGAGATTAAAACCCACGAACGCGTATATTCCATAGACGACATGCCCGATCTGCCCCTGCCGGGCTGTAGCGCCGCCTACTGCCGCTGCGATTTTGAAGCGGTAGAGGAGTAGACATTCCGCCGGGTTATTACTAGACTAGTATCACCACGGCGCTGTACCCAAGCGGTAAGGGAGAGGTCTGCAAAACCTTTATGCGGCGGTTCGATTCCGCCCGGCGCCTTTTGTTTGCTTCGTAATTCTTTATCAATGAATTATTCACAAATCCCTTGACATTTAGTATCCTATGAGATACACTATAATTGTGATAGCGATACGGGAAACAGCGCAATTCAAAACATGGATCCGGGGCTTGAAAGACCAGGTAACAGGCGATTATCAACGCCCGTATCCGCCGTATCTCCGGCGGTAATTTCGGGGATTGCAAGCCGGTAGGGAGCGGTGTTTCGGAATTGCGTATCAATTACGGCACAGGTTTCCGGGTGTACTTCACCCGGAGGGGGCAGGAGATCGTTATCCTGCTTTGCGGCGGCGGCAAGTCTACCCAGAGCGGAGATATAGAAGCGGCAAAACAGATTGCCCAAAACCTTGAGGAGGTATAAGTATGAAACCAGTCAAAACAACTGTATGGGACCCGGTGGAATATCTGGAAACGGAGGAACAAATAACCGCCTATCTGGACGATATTTTCAAGAGCGGCGATCCCGATCTTATTGTTACCGCAATCGGGGATGTTGCCCGCGCCCGTGGTATGTCAAAGATTGCCGATGATGCCGGACGGGGCAGGGAAAGCCTCTATAAGTCCCTTTCACAGGGCGGTAATCCCTCCTTTGAAACAATCCTGAAAGTCCTGTTTTCCCTGGGGTTCAGCTTGCGGGCTGCCCCCATATCCGGTGAAGCGTAAAACCGCCGTCGCTCTTGTGCAACCACCTCAGAAACCAGTCAGCTTTTTTGGTCCGTTTTCCGGCTTTGTTTTATACTGCCGGTGATATTCGGAAAGGCTATACAGCCTGGGGAGCAATGTGCTTGGATTTTGCGATATTCCATATTCTGGCTTTGAGGCTCATGATGTTTGCATTATTCATAATAATACTTCCATGTATTGATGTACTAAACTGGAAATACCAAAGTTATTGGCATACGATGACAGGCGGTTCAGGTCTTTATCCTTTCTGGCTGCATATCGCTTCAGAGTATCGGCAAAAATCTGTTCCTCAATTTTATTACGGCTTCTTACTATGTCGCAGACGGTTCGTTCCAGATCGTACGTGAGAATGGAATGTCCCATGCCGGACGGCATTACGATTTTGCCGGTATCGACAAGATTCTGCCTGATATAAAAAATCCTGCAGGACCTTTTACGCATTGCCGAGGGTTTGTATGAAGACGGGACCGTTATAGAATAGCGGATGGGGGTACGGTCAGTCAGCCTATGGAAGAACAGCGCCGTCTCATGCGAATAGATTATCTTTGCGGCCCGTTGCTGCAACGCGAAGTATTCGTCGCCCATTTCTCCGGACGGAATATAAACACCCCGGCAGGAACGTTCCAAAAAACCGCTCTTAACCAGGATGGTCTTACAATATGACGATTACTTTGGCCTGAAAGCCGCTGAGCGTTTTGACTTGACAAGTTATACTAACAAGTAATACAATCAAATATGGAAGATCGCCGGGTTGTTTGGGACGAAGCCAAGAATGTTGAAAATAAGCGCAAGCACGGGATTGGTTTTGAAACCGCGCGCTTTGTTTTCGCGGACCCGGAACGTCTCTGGCGGCTTGATCGCAGCGGGGGAATACATCAGGAGGAACGCTGGCAATCCCTCGGCATGGCCGAGGGTGTGGTGTTTGCGGTGTATACGGAGCGCGAAACAGATGGAGCGAGGGAAACACGATTGATCACAGCTCGCCTGGCAAACAAGGCGGAAAGGAGAAGTTACAATGGGTATTATCATATCGACAATCAAGGTTGGTCAAAAACCGACTAAAGAGGAACGCAAGCAGATGAAGGCGGAGATCAAGGCGGCAAAAAAGCTTCCCCCGGTCTATGATCCCGATTGTCCGCCCTCCACGCCACAGGCCCTTGCCGAATTCGCGGCTATGGCGCGAGAGCGCAAGAAGAATAAGCATAACCCTTTGCCCATAGTGGCGCTCCGTATACAGCCGGAGGTACTGGCAAAATACAAGTCCCTGGGGCGCGGGTATTCCGGTATAATGGCGGATGTACTGGCCGCCGCTGCCGACAACCCGGAGATACTCTCAAAGCTCCGTTAGAGCCGTCGCTCTTGTGCAACCACCTCAGAAACCAGTCAGCTTTTTTGGTCCATTTTCCGGTTTTGTTTTATACTGCCGGTGATATTCGAGCTTTTTGACGATAAATTCGTTCATTTCAAACAGGATTTCCTCTTTCCAGTCGTCCTGAACAGGATTCATCGCAAAAAGTTCGGGAGTATCCCGTTCAAGGGCTGCCGCGATACGCTCCAGCATGGCGGCGGAGGGAAATTTCTTGCAGCCTTCTATCATGGCGATGTAATGGGTCGCCGTTTCAACCTTTTCAGCCAGTTTTGACTGGGTAAGCCCCAATTCCGCCCGGTAGGCCCTGATATTGGTTGCCAAAAGTTTCCTTATATCCGTCATATTTCACCCAAAGGTCATATATCATCATTTTCCTTTCTTATTAGGTATTGACAATTGCCATAAGGGTTGGTTACTATAATATAAACAACCTGTGGGGTACTGTGGAAACGGCAAAACGCTCCGTACTGTCTACTTTTTTAGACAGCTGCTTGGGGGGAAGGAACGATCTGGTAGATGTTGACTTTGGGGTGATGAACGGACACAGGGAAGCGCCGCCGCGCCGAACTAACAGAGGTATTGTCCGCTCGAAGCCGGGCCGGGCTCAATGTCGAGCCTTCGTCCCATTTCGTGCGGAAAACATAAAAATTTGTCGGCACGACATTAAACTGCAAAGGAGTTTTTAGTGAAAAACAAACGAGTTTTTGTGGGATTGGCGTTGGTAGTAGGTTTTATGATGTTTGGATGTGCAACAGTTGCTACATTCAACGCCACCTTAAACGGCACGGAAACAGAAACATCTAAAATGCTGTTGACTGCCGCCAATGAAGTGTTGCTCTCAAGGGAATCTGGATGGACTTATGATGTATTCAAGGTCGCCTATGAAACCAAGGTAAGGGGTTTACGTGTTTCACTGATTAGCCCGGCATCATATACGGAATTGTCTCTCGCATATCAAGGACGGAAATATACGTTGCTCCTTCCCAGTCACTCAGGCAACATTTTAACATCGGCCCAAAAATGTGTTGATGTCACTAAAGAATGAAAAGCTTCAATGTCCCGGCTCATTGGGACATGGCCCGCAGGATTTCCTGCGGACATTTGGGGGTAGCGGCAAAATGATGCCAAAACGATGCTGAGTGCGGTAAGCGCCATTAGCTGGAGCCCGGAATGAGAAAACAGAGTGTTATTGTGGGAACCGAAGCTTGGTAAACAACATGCCTAACAGTAACGGAAGGGGTTATACAATGGCTTTACTTAGTGGAAATGATACAGTACCGCAGGATCAGGTTGTGAAATCGGCGGATGGCAAAGCAGCTTTCAAGGCGAAAAAGCTTGAGGCGCTTAAGCGGTTTAAAGAGCGGCGTGCGCAGAAGGTTCAGGAAGCCTATAAAGAAGCCTTGGCTTTGCGTGATGAGTTGGTAAAAGCGGGTCTCTTGGATAAGCTTACGGCCGGTTCAAAAGACTTTGTGCTTGGTCTTTGTAAGGATCCCGCGGAGAAGAAAGTCGGCGGCGGGTTTGGTGGACCTAGTGTATTTACTCTCGTATTTGGAGACAATCCAAAGGTCGGGCAGGAAGTTACTCTGGAGCAGGCTTTCATGAAGACTGCCAAAGGCAAGTCCACGTTAGATGTATGGGTACGGCGTTGGGCCGAGAAAGGCATTGTCATCGATGTTCAGTTGAACAAGAACGATGTCTTGCAGACCAAGTACATCATCAAAAGCCTCGCGAGCTAAGCGGCGCAGCCTCCCCCTGCTATATAGTTGGGGAGGCATTTATTTTATTAGGAGGTGGTTATGAAACGGGTAATGCTAGTATTAGTTTTGTTGTTGCTGTGCTTGGGATTAAACGCGCAAGAAGAGTATGCTTTTATATATACTAGTGAAGGTAATCGTATAGCAGTAGCAGTTATTGTTAATGATAGCTTGTCATTGTCATTACCATCACAAAGTGATGTAGAAAAAGGTCCTTTTGTTAAAGCGTATTTGCCTCAGTCAATTATAGATGGAGCTCTTAATTATGCTAAAAGAGAATATGGGTATGTAAAAACAGCTATAATGATAATAGTGTTTACTGAAGTTTACTATAATAATAAAATAAATCTTGATAAAATATATATGATACTTGTAAATAGTAATATATCTCAGTACTCTATATATAAACATATTGAATAGGGAGGTATCAATATGAAGAATGTCTTATCACGTGAAGAGCGTGCGATTGGTTTATTTCAAACTGCATATCAGTGTGAGCAATTTAAGTCTCATGGTTGTCGTAGTAATTGTGGCGCATGTCAGTACAACGTATCCTTTTATGTAGAAGATCCACGTGAAGCTATGCTTATAAAGATGGATGCTGCCCGGCATAACGCGCGAACACAAGAGTATAAACAACAAGAGAGTGCGTATAACTTTATATGTACTTTTATTGTATGTGCAATATTGTTTTTCTGTGTTTATGCGTGTAATTCATGTGCGGCGCCACCTTCAGAAACTGATCCACCCGCACCACCTTTAGCGTATACTAATTTAGCGTGGGTGAAAGAACAAGTAAAGTTAAATGAGCGCGATGTTAATAATGATGGTGTTATTAACTGTATAGACCATGGTGTTATTTTCTATGAGTACTCACCTAAACCATATACACGTATTATGGTTAATAAAAATGATAATGGACCTCCCCCGGAGCGATGGACAGTAGGTTAAGCTCGTGATAAACCAAGGAGAGGAAT
>JAIRYT010000076.1 GCA_031267675.1 Treponema sp.
TTTCTTTCGCCGGCCCGCTCCGCCTCCACGAACCCGCTCTGGAGGTCGAGTTCCCGTTTGTGTTCGCCCAGCAGCCGGAAGCGTTCCGCCTCGTCCCTGCTGATACCCATCACCGCAGCTCCCGCCATCGCTATGCCCTCCTCGTACCGCGCTATCTCGTTTATTTTTCGCCGTTTCCCCCTGTCCGTCAAGTACCGGAAAAATACCGCCCACCGCTCGGGCGCGCCCATCGCCTCCGCGGCCTTTTCCGCGTCCGCCTTGCCCAGCTCCAGCGTGATGATCCGGCTCCGCCCTCCCAGCGGCGCGCGCCGTTCGCCGTCGTAATACTCGAACCGGTGTAAAAAATCGCCGTCCCGGAAAAACCGCCTCGCCAGAAACGAAATCTGGTACGCCTCCTTAAGATCCCCGTAGCTCTTTTTCGCCCCCCGGATCCCCTGGGCGGTAAACAGTTTCGCCGCGTGGTATTCCAGACGCACCGGTTCGAACGCCCCGGGGTTAAAGGACATTTCCACGTTTACCAGCTCGCCGGTTTCCGCGCGGCAGTTGATGTCGAAACGCAGCTGCCGGTCGGCGGTGTCGCCGACGGGCGGTTCGTTGGCGTCCAGGCGGATAACCGAAAGGGTCCATCCGGTAATGCCCGAAACCATCCGGGACAGCGCCCCCTTCGACTCGGGACTGTCCCGGGTGAACACCGCCTTGAATACGTTGTCGAGGCGGATGTCCAGCGGGTCGTCGTCTTCCGCCAGCAGATCGCCAGTATTTTTATGTTCCATGCTTTCTCCCGGTAACAGGAGGGCGTGACGGCGGGTTTCGCTTTAGTGTCCGGCGTAAAAATCGCGGTAATTGGCGGGAAAATGTACTGTTTCCGGTATCTTTCGCATACATCCCCTTGCAGGAAAGCGGGAAATCGCCAATAATGGCAGCCAGTGCCGCCGGCATGAACAAAAACGACGTGATGGGGTGACAGTGATAGACATATTGTCCATTGGCGAAGCGGTAATCGATTTTATGCCGGGCGGCGAAGAGGCGTCCTATGTACGGCACGCCGGAGGCGCGCCGGCAAATCTGGCCATTCAGGCGGCACGCATGGGCGGTAAAGCGGCCTTTTGCGGCAAAGTCGGCGACGATTTGTTTGGCGAATATCTTTTACGCGTACTGCGTGATAACGGAGTCGAGCTGTGGTGCGTCAAAAACACAACATCCGACGCTGTGACTACCATGACCTTTGTCACCCTTGGCGCGGACGGAAACCGTTCCTTTACCTTTGCCCAAAAAACAGGCGCTCACTTATTTTTACGGGAAGACGACATTAGCGCCGACATGACGGCTTCGGCCAAAGTGGTGCACAGCGGTTCTTCCGTATTATGCGGCGGTACGGCGCCGCAGGCGGTTCTTGGCGCTGTTTCACGGGCAAAGGTACAGGGCAGGCTTGTCAGCTTTGATTTAAATTACCGCGCCCTCCAATGGAAAAAACCGTCCGATTGTTATGAGGCGGTGGTCAAAATACTTCCCTTTGTTGATTTTTTAAAAGTTTCAAACGAGGAATTGTTTTTACTGGGCGGGGAAGAAGATCTGCCCGCGCTTATGAAACGCTTTGACATTCCCCTTGTCGTATTGACGCGGGGAGCGGGTCCGGCTTCGGTATTCTTTGGCGGTAAAACGTATCACCGTTCCTCGACTCAATGCGATGCCGTTGATACAACCGCGGCGGGCGACGCGTTTTGGGGAGTGTTTCTTTATACGCTTGTTTCGCGGGGAGTTGTTACGCGGAATGATGTACGCGAAGCCCTTTTGGTCGACGCGCTCAGGCGGGCTGTCGCGGCGGGCGAGCTTGCCGTCCAAAAGCGCGGGGCGATTGCCTCGCTTCCCACAAAACAGCAGGTTGACGAGGCGCTGGCGTTGTATGAATAACTGTTGGCAAAATCCACTTATCTATTCCCCGTCCCTTATCTGTCTGGATATGTGTAATCTGGAAAGCCAGGCGCGGCTTCTGGAAAGTGAAAATATCGAAGTTCTTCATATTGATATACTTGACGGTCATTTTAGTCCCAGTATGCCACTGGGACTGGAAACAGTCCGGGCCCTGCGTAAAAAAACAAAACTGCGTTTTGACGCGCATGTAATGGCGGACAACAATGATTTTTTTATTGATGAACTTCTTGACATCGGCGTTGATCAGCTGCTCTTTCATGCCGAAACAGAAAAACATATAGACGCCGCGCTCTCGCGGATTAGCGCTGCGGGAGTCCGCGCGGGGCTTGCGTTAAAACCTTCAACGCCGCTTTCCATTCTGGATTACGCGCTTGAACGCTGCGACACGGTTTTGCTTATGCTTATTAATCCCGGATACGCGGGAAGAAAGGGCGAACAGCAGGTTCCCTATGCCGCGCGCAAGGTAACGGAACTGCGCCGCATGATCGATGAGCGAAAGCTGCCGGTAAAAATAGAAGTCGACGGAAGAATCTCTGTGGAAAATATAAAACGCTTTGGCGCATCCCTGGCCGACATTTTTGTAATCGGCAGCACCTGTATTTCAAACGACAATATATGCGGGGGAATACGGCAAATAGATGAATTACGAAAACACATTCTTGACAAGCGGGTTTAACGAATGGATACGGTGACCATGTTTGAACGGGCGCGGGAAACGGTTTTGCGGGAAACCCGCCTGGCCCTGGAAGGTATTGACGCGGAAAGCGCCGCGCGGTTTGTTGAATATATCCTAAACGCCCGTAAAGTATTCTGTACCGGTGTCGGAAGGGTGCTGCTTTCGTTACAGGCGTTCGTCAAACGGCTGGCCCATCTTGGCATTGACGCGCATTATGTCGGCGAGATCACCGAACCGGCTCTTACAAAAGACGATCTGCTTATCACAGGTTCGGGATCGGGCGAAAGCATTTTTCCCCTTTCAATAACCAAAAAAGCAAAACAGCTGGGCGCGGCCGTTGTTCATATAGGATCGAACCCAAAAAGCAGCATGGCGGAATATACCGATTTACTGGTTCGTATTCCGGTGCGTACCAAACTGGCGCTGGACGATGAAATTGACTCACAACAGCCGATGACTTCGCTCTTTGAACAATCGCTGCTGCTTTTTGGCGACAGCATTGCGCGCGTACTTGTCGAAAAAAAGGGGCTTGATTTACACAAACTGTGGCAGTACCACGCCAATCTGGAGTAGGCCGGAACGGCCCAAAGCGGAGACGATAGACGATAGGATAGTATAGATAGATGATAATAGAGGAGATGATATGGACGAAAAAGAACTCCGCGCCCATGTAGGCAGCATGCAGCAGACGGCGTTTGTGCGTCCGCTTGTGTATACCGAAGGCCGCGCCGGCGGCATGAAAGCCCTGGAGGTAAACAACGGCCCCCTGCGCTATGTGGTAATGGCCGATAAATGCCTTGACATCGCCGACTGCAGTTACCGGGGCGTCAACCTGGTCTTTTTGTCAAAACCCGGATTGATGGGCCGTTCCGCCCTTGATACCCACGGCGCCGAAGCGCGGCGCAGTATTATGGGCGGACTCTTTTTTACCTGCGGAACGGAAAACATTTGTCCGCCCTGTACCGACGAAGGCGTTGAGTATCCCATGCACGGACGCCTGCGTACCACTCCCGCCGAACATCTCTGTTCCGACGCCTCCTGGAAAAACGGGGAATACCAAATTACAGTGTCCGGTGAAATGCGCGAAGCGGAGCTCTTTGGCGAAAACATGGTGCTGCGCCGCAAAATTACCACAACGCTGGGAACAAAAACCATCACCCTTCAGGATGAATTTATAAACAACGGGTTTGAAACGCAGCCGCTCATGCTGTTATATCATTTTAACTTTGGGTATCCTTTTTTACGGGAAGGCGCGCGCATTATTATTCCCGCCCAAAAAACGGTTTTGCGCGATTCAGGCGATCTTTCGCGGTGGAATGTCATGGACCCGCCGGCCGCGGCGGCGGGCGAACAGGTTTTTATACATGAACTGCGCGCCGGTAAAAACGGCGATACCTTTGCCGCTCTGGTAAACGACGAATTGGGCATCGGGGTCAGGCTGCGCTTTAACAAAAACGTGCTGCCCCGTTTTATGGAATGGAAATCTACCGCGGCGGGCGATTATGTCGCCGGACTGGAACCGGCCAACAGCAGTGTCTTTGGTCGGCTGGAACAAAAGAAAACGGGGCTGCCGCAGTTAGCCCCCTTTGAAAGCAGGCGGATTGAAATTATCATTGAAATGCTGGATGATGAAGAGATACGCGATCTTGACAGGAGAGGATTACATGAAACGTTCACAGATTAACGCTCAGTTAAAAAAAGCAATTGCCTTTGTAGAAAAACTCGGGTTTAAGCTGCCGCCGTTTACCGCCTGGACGCCGGGGGACTGGCAGACAAAGGGCCGCGAGTACGATGAAATTCGCGACAACATGCTGGGCTGGGATGTTACCGACTACGGCGAAGGCCGTTTTGAGGAACTGGGGCTTACCCTGGTAACTATCCGTAACGGCAACCAGAACATGAGCGAAAAATATCCAAAGCCGTATGCGGAAAAGATATTTATTCTTGAACAGGGCCAGGTATCGCCCATGCATTTTCACTGGATAAAAATGGAAGATATTATAAACCGGGGCGGCGGCACTATGCTGGTACAGTTATACAATAAAACAGCGGACAATAAACTGGCGCAGACAGACGTGCTTGTTAAACAGGACGGCCGGCGGCATTATCTTGGCGCAGGATCAAAAATACGCCTTACCCCGGGGGAAAGCATTTCGTTTGAAAAAGAAGTGTTCCACGAAATTACCGTAGAGGCGGGAACAGGGCCCGTCCTTGCCGGAGAGGTCAGCCAGTGTAATGACGACAATACCGACAACTTTTTTTTAAATCCCCTGGGGCGCTTTCCTGTTATAGAGGAAGATGAAAGTCCGTTCCGTCTTTTATGCAACGAATATCCAAAAGCCGCGGATTAACGTATGAATGTTATTTTGATAAACGGCAGCCCCCGCGCCAAAGGCTGTACCTATACCGGCCTGTGTATTATTAAAGAACAGCTGGCAAAAAACGGGGTTGACTCAAAAATCCATCAGGTCGGGGCCGGACCCGTTATTGGATGTGTCGCGTGCATGTCGTGTAAAAAAACAGGCAAATGCGCCTTTAACGACGATCTGGTCAACACGGTCGCGGAAGAACTGCGATGCGCCGACGGTCTTGTCCTGGGATCGGCGGTGCATTTTGCGTCGGCGTCGGGCGCGGCGACTTCATTCTTTGACCGCCTGTTTTACAGCATCGGCTTTACAACGCTTAAACTAAAGTTTGGCGCGGCGATTGTCAGCTGCCGCAGGGGCGGCGCCGCGTCGACATTTGATCAGCTTAATAAATATTTTACCATTGCCCAAATGCCCATTGTCTCGTCCTGTTACTGGAACCAAATCCACGGTTACACGCCGGAAGATGTATACAAAGACGAAGAAGGCGTAAGAACCCTGCGGATTTTGGCAAACAATATGGCGTACTTAATCAAGTGTAAAAAGGCCGCCAATATCGCGGAACCGGAAGAACTCCCAAAAGTGATGACCAATTTTATCCGCTGACGACCCGTCCGCGAATCATCCCCCCAGCGCCGCCGAGACGCTGTAACAGTAATCGCCCAGCTGTTCCAGCCGCCTGACCAGATCGATAAAGAGCAGCTCGGTTTTGACGTTTTCGCCGGCTTCGATACGCTTGCGTCCGTATTTGCGCAGTTTGTTGCGCGCCTTGTCAATGCGGTTTTCCATATCGAGCGCGGCGTTCCGTTCTTCGGGGCTCAGGGTGCGTCCAAGATGGTCCCGCGCAAATTCCAAAAAGCCGCCGACAAGATCGGTGTAGGGAACAAGGGCCGTCATTTCCTTTCCCTTAAAAATTTGATTCTTTTTAACGCTCCGTTCCAAAAGCAGGGCGACGCTGTAGCTTTCATCGGTCATGTTTTCAAGGTCGGCGATGATCCGCAAAAGGCCGGACACGCGCTGCCCGGAGCTAAAATTGGGTTCATGGCTGTTACACTCAATAAGAAAGCGGGTTAATTCTTCGCGCATTTCATCGGCAAGCCGTTCTTTGTCTTTTAATTCGGCGCAGAATTCGGTAACCTCGTTCTGTATTTTTTGTGTTTCATTTTCGTTGCGGCTGTCGACATCCGCCAGCGCGGCAAGCATGCCGCTTATGCGGGCGTACATGGATGAAACAATTCCCGCCATGTCGCGGATTTCTTTTTCGGCTCTGACAATGTTAAGTTCGGGTGTGTCGCGAAGCATGCCGGCCTTGTAGTCCAGGTGGTAGCGGCCCTCCGCAGACGCGCCCGGTTTTTCGCGTATGATCGCCGTTACCAGCGCGCCAAATTGATTTATAAAGGGAAAGAAAAGGATGGTGTTGATAACGTTAAACACCGTGTGGAACATGGCAAGCCGGCTTGTTATTTCTCCGCCGGGAGTCAGGAGATTCACCAGGCCGAGCAGGGGATGAAAAAAGACAAGCGCCCAGACTGTTCCAATCACATTAAAAAGCACATGGATCAGCGCCGCCTGCCGCGCGGCCGGCCGCGCGCCCACACTCGCCAGCGCCGCGTCGATGGTGGTTCCGATATTTGCGCCAAGTACCATTGACGCGGCAATTTCATAGCCGATAAGCCCCTGAAAAGCCATGGTAAGAATAATGGCGGTAGAGGCCGACGACGAGTGAATGATCAGCGTGATAACCATGCCGACCAACGCGCCAAGCAGGGTGGAATATATCCCCATACCGGAAAACGAACCAATAAACCCAAGCGCGTCCGGGCCAAGCGAAGGCATTGACTTCGTAAGCAGATCAAGGCCCATAAAAAGAAACCCAAAACCCAGAATGGCCGTCCCCAGGTTCCGGTATTTCCATTTGATCACCGACATAAAAAAACCCAGTCCCACAGCGGGAAGGGCGAATACGCCGATATTAAGCGAAAAACCAACCAGGGACACAATCCACGCGGTTACGGTTGTGCCGATATTGGCGCCCATGATTACCCCGATTGCCTGTTTAAGGGTAAGGAGTCCGGCGTTCACAAACGACACCACCATAACCGTTGTAGCCGATGAGGACTGAATCACCGCAGTTACCGATAATCCGGTAAGAACCGAGTTAAGCGGGTTTCCGGTCATAAAGCCCAGAACCTTCTGCATCCGCTCCCCGGCCGCCTGCTGGATTCCGTCGCTCATTATCTTCATGCCATAGAGAAAAAGCCCCAGGCTTCCCGCTATTGAAAAAAACACGGCAAAGTATTCCATGGGCTAAGTATATATAAGTCTGATTTTAATACAACTGTCCCGCGGCGCGGGGATAGGGAATGACATCCCGGATATTGACCATGCCGGTAACATACTGGACAAGGCGTTCAAAGCCAAGGCCGAAGCCGGAATGGGGAACCGTGCCGTAGCGGCGAAGGTCCAGGTACCAGCTGTACTGTTCCCGGTCAAGGCCCAATTCATCCATGCGGGAAGCAAGCGCCCCGGGATTTTCTTCGCGCTCCGATCCCCCGATAATTTCGCCAAGACGGGGAACAAGCACGTCCATTGCCCGTACGGTTTTACCGTCGCTGTTTTGTTTCATATAGAAGGCTTTGATTTCGCGGGGGTAGTCGGTAACGATCACCGGACCCTTGACGATTTCTTCGGTTAAAAATTTTTCGTGCTCGCTTTGCAGATCGCAGCCCCAGCAGGGTTTAAATTCAAAGCGCGTTACTTTTTCAAGCTCCCCGACCGCGTCGGTGTAACTCATGTGGACAAAATCAGTCTGGACCAGCTGCCGCAGGGTTTCCGTTAATCCCGGTTCAACGCGCTCCTCAAAAAAGGCAAGGTCTTCGGCGCTGTTTTCCAGTACCAGGCGGCAAAGGAATTTTAAAAAATCTTCCGCAAGCGCCATATTGTCATCCAGGCAAAAAAACGCCGTTTCGGGTTCTATCATCCAGAATTCGGCAAGATGGCGGGCGGTGTTTGAATTTTCCGCGCGAAATGTAGGGCCGAAGGTATACACCCGCGACAGCGCAAGGGCGTACGCTTCCGCCTCCAGCTGCCCGGAAACGGTAAGAAACGCCCGCCTGCCAAAAAAAGCGGTTTTCTCCCGCGCTTCCTGCGGCACGCATACTTCAAACATGGCTCCGGCGCCCTCGGCGTCATTGCCGGTAATGATCGGGGTATGAAGGTACTGATAACCGCGTTCCTGAAAAAAACGGTGAACCCCAAAGGCAAGCTGGTTCCGTATCCGCATTACTGCGGCAATACTGTTTGTCCGCCCCCGAAGCTGAGGCATTTCACGCAAAAATTCCAGGGAATGCCGCTTTTTTTGCAGCGGGTAAGCCCTGATTCCCCCGCCGTCTTCGACCGGCGCTTCTCCGATCAGGGTGATTGTTTCGGCGGCAATTTCGACCGCCTGGCCTTGCGAGGGCGAGGGGATAAGCTTTCCGGTAATTTCGACCGAAGCGCCGGTACCCAGACGGCCCGGCTGTTCCAAAAGTTCACGGCCCGTCTGGCGATCAAAGGCGCACTGAATGCTGTTAAAACAGGAACCGTCGTTGATTTCCACAAAGACCATATTTTTCATATCCCGCCTGGTGCGCACCCATCCGCGGACAGCGAGTTCCCGAAAGTCTCCGGGCATGGAAAGAATTTCTTTGATCAGGGGAAACATGGTTTTAGAAGTATGTCATTGGAGGCGGCAATTTTCAAGCGCCCGGAAAAGGGAGTTTAGATTGGGCTTTAGCCCAATCTACGACAACTATGCTGCGCATAGTTGCGAGTCGGTCCGGAGGCACACCGGCGGCGGACGCGAACCCCCTCGGTCCTCAGATGCGAAAACAAATGCGCGCGACCCGGTGCGCGCGACATACCAGCCGCTGTAACACGACGTGGGCCCCGAAAAATGTTACCGCCAAGAAAGCCGTAAGGGCCCTTGATCAACATACGTGCGCGAACCGGTGAGCGCGACACACCAGCCGCCGTAACACGATGCGGGCCCCGAAAAATGTTACCGCCGACAAGAAAGCCTTGGGGCCCTTGATCAACATATGTGCGCGAACCGGTGAGCGCGACACACCCAACTGCACCCCCGCACTTGTTCCCGGCTGACTGTTACAATTACCTGCTCTTAAACTTATTCGACATCGCGGTTAACACACCAAATTTTTATCCCCTATCGGTTTTTTCGCCGCTTTTAGAATAAGTTGACACTACGACTACGGCGCACTATCTGGAAGGCTTACAGGTATGATATATCTTTTCCCATTCAATAAAAAACTAAAATTTGAATCTAATGTTGAATATTCTGCTATAAAATTTCCTGTATGCACATCAAATATCATTATATGATTCCAAATATAGAGTTTAGAATAGGTATTAATAGATTTTTCGCCCGGTTGCAAAAATCTTGTCTTTTCAGCAGCAAACCAAAAGTATTCCCCATCTTCTGTTATACCTATTTGTTTAGTACGAATATCATGAGTCAAGACATTTATTAACCTTCCGTTTAAATCATACAAAAAACTTTCATTTTGTAATGTCAAAGCAGAAATTTGGCCTGCTAAAACTCTTTCACCGCTTTCAGCAAAAACAAAACATATTTCGCCCTCTATCCTATCAAGCTGTGCAATCTTGTTTCCATAAAAATCGTAAAATTCCAACGTATATTCCATATACTCTTGTTTCTGTTGTTGCCGGATATAAACAAGGCGGTGTGGAAAAATATAATACTGATCATTTTTATCTATTTCAATTTTAGCCTTACCTTCAAAAAAATAAATCGTAGTACCAATTGCCTGTATTTGAGGTATTTCTTGAGAAATAAGAATATTCACAACAATAAAAAGAAAAAGAATTAATACACCTGTCTTTTTGATATAAATATTATTCAACACGCGGAACATGCTCAACTCCTCCATGTGGCAACGCTCCGGCTCCCTTCGACAAAGCCTGTCACGGTTCCCTTCGCTTTTACCAGCTGGTACAAATCATCGTATTCGTATTCCTGCACCGTCCGGTACAGATCATAGCCGAGGTTTCCGTTTTGATCAGAGGTCTTTTTTCCCATATAGATTTTAAACTCCCCAGTGCATTATTAACAAATCGTTTTCTCGCGCTTCATTAATAAGCAGTTCTAATTCTTTCAACTCCTTTTCAACAATATGCTTGTCATAAATTTCATTGTCCGCATTAATCAGTAATTTTTTAGGCGCTATTCTTAAAAATGTTAGCCAAAAACCAATAATTTCAGAAAACAGTTTTAATTGATCATTATGTATATAACTTCTTCCATCATAACGCAATCCATCATTTACCTTTTCATTTTTATAATCATATGTTTTTACCTATTTTATAGTTGCCCAAATATACAACATTATATCATCATGGATGCTTACATTTTTTGTATTTTTGAGAATCGTTTTTATCGAAATACATTTTTCAGTATCTTTTACAAAATTTTCATCAACAATATAAAAATTGTGTTTCATATTATTCATTTCTCTCTCCAAAAAAATCTGGCAACAATCCTTTTATCAGTTTCCATGGTTAAATGTATCATATTTGGTACATTATGTCAAGAGTTTTTAATGTCGTTTTTGTCAAATCTGCGCATAACGCTCCGGCTGTATATGTGAATGACCTAACCAAAACGTAGTCAGCCGCCAATGGCGGCGAAGCGCAAACAGCCTGTTATGCGCGGTTGCGCCGCACTCCAGTCTTTTACGGCTCCCTTATTGAACACGGTAATCCAACCAAACATTTTCCGCAAACGTCCGCATATCCGATATTTTTATAGTACGCGCTGTTTTCCAAACACTTGTCATAACATTTTTTACGATTAAAACTATTATTTTCATATGCCTGTATCATGCATTTTTTTTGACATATTCCGCAAGTCCCATATAATTTATTTAAACATTTTTCTTTTATCTCAACTGGTTCTTTATATTTTTCTAACCTGTAATTTATTATTATGCTTCCAAACCTTCCACAACATCCATTCTTTGTTATAAGCATATTATTTATACCAAATGTTCCTATTCCGGCTATATACGCTATATGCCGGTGGGACCAATTACTTATCAATTTTTCTTCATCAAAATTATCTGTTGCGGGTATTTTTCCGGTTTTATATCCATTTTTATCCATCAAAATTTCAATGTCATCGTTTATTCTTTTTATTAAATCATTTGTTTTTATATATGCCGTTACCCATTCTTCCGATGATTTTGTCCCGTTAATATTACTTTTTACAATTCTATTATCAAAAGGAATAAAGAAACTTATGATACTCTTTGCGTCCGGCAGAATGTCGTGCGGCATAAAATGATCTAAAGAAACGGCCTTTTTCAAAATACACAACTTCCTGTTTTGCGCAGAAATTAATTCTATAACTGGTTCTTTCCACATATTATTTAATTTATTATTTTTTCCATAATTAACAACTGTTGATTTAATTACTTCAATAATATCATTATACATATCCAATTCTCCGTTGGAATATCATATTCATAATGAGTATTTTTTGTCAATATATAATAGAATGATCTTTAACACGGGTTTAATATTTATATATTGCCTTTATTTCATCATATTCACCCGGAAAATGTTCTGTCATGGTATTACCGGTAAAAAACGCCGCTTTCCATCCCGATTTTAAATTCGCAAAATAACCCCATCCGGGCATTTCATGTATTACACTATTTTCTTCGAGAATAATTAAATCTTTATATTTCATTCCCAAATATACCCCTTCGGGGGTTCTAAAATACTGTCTTCATCGCCTGAACAAGCCGGTACTACGGCATCGATAACTATTAAACCATCTTCGCCAATGAGTTTTGACGTTACCTGTCTGGCTTCATTGTTTATGTCGTTGTAATCTATCCCGCCGGCATAAACGCAAAATGAGATTACTGACATTATGAATACGGCTATTCCCTTATGCATTTTTTATCATTCCGTCCTTTGGATAGGTACTTCTATCCTTCCGAACAAGGTGGCACTGTCATAGTCTACGGTTATGCTTGTTTTGGCAAGGGCAGAAAAAAGCTCCGCCGGCGCGGAGCTTTTTTCTGCAGGCGATTACAGGCCGTTGGCGAAATTCCGCATTTCGGCGGCGACAGAACTGTTCCTGTTGTCGTAGCTTGCCGCGGCGGCGGTAATATACTGCTTGACCCGCGCCTTGGCGCCGGCATCGGCCAGATTCCGCCGTATGTCGACCAGCGTAAGCCTGAGCCCGCTGTAAATAAGATCGGGATTGGTCGTAATACCCGAAGCCCGCTGGATGATCGGAAAGTAATATTTGTTGCCATATTCACGTTCCGCGACACTGGAAAGGCAGTCACCGCCCACCGTGGTATAATACCGTGCGCCGTCCATAATCAGGTCGGTAGCGGCGGCGGGAGCGGAAGCCGGAGCCGGGGCCGCGGCGGGAGCGGGGGCCGGAGCGCCGCCGCAGGATACCACCGCAAGAACGGCAAGAACGGCAAGCGCTGTCAAAAGCGTACACAAAAACTTTTTCATCATATCCTCCAAAATAACCGTATACCCAAAAGTCTAATTCAGGTTTTATTCCAAGTCAAGGCCGGTAATATTTTCCGCGGGAAGCGAAAAAACAATGCCCTGGGCCTTGCTGGCCATGCCGTACCGTTCGCTCACCGCCCGCATAATCGGAACCTTTTTGGTACGACCAGTCAAAATGGTAATAATTTCCTTTTCGTCCTGTACCAGGATGCCAAAAAATTTTACCGGACCCTGGTGGACAAGGCCCCGGGCGTTGAGCACCGTCCCGCCCGAAGCTCCCGCTTCGCGGGCGCAGCTCATCAGTTCATCGCTGTAGCCGTGGTTTACAATAATAACAATCAAATCGTGCTGTTTCATGCTTTTTCCCTCTTCAAGATTCTTTTTGGCCGTTTTAAGCGCCGCCTTTTCGGCCAGTACTTCTTCGGCGCTGATGTTTTTATGAATGCTCTGCTTGAACACCTGTAAAATCGGCTTGCTGATGCCCGAAAGGGGAACGGTAAACGCGATGCCCGCTCCGGGATTGTTAAGCCCCAGGCTTTTGCTTGCCCGTTTTAAAAGCACCGGCACCATAATATCCTGCTCCAGGCAGATAACGACCGCCTTTTCGCGGGAGCCGATTCCCAGAAGATCCAGCACCTCGGAACTGGCCGTTCCCCTGCCCTTGCAGATAAAATGAAAACGGACATGGGATTCTTCAAGAATTTCGGTGATTGACTTTGTCTTGGACCAATCGATAATAAACATCATAAACTTAAGGACCGGCGTATCCCTGCCCGCCGGCACGCCCAATCCCGCTTTTGCCGCCTTTGTCTCCCGCCGGGCCTTTACCTTTTCGCCCCGCGCTTTTATCCCGTCCCGGATTGCCGCCAGACCGCGCATTCTCATGACGCGCCTCCGTAGACAGGATATTCAATAATTATGCCGGCGTCGTCCATGTCAAGCGATTCCAGTTCTTCCTGGGTCTTCTCGCCCAATTCCTTCTGTTTACTGCCGTATACCAGGCCGACAATCTGAATCACAATAAGGGGCGTCATGGCGACCATAGCGACAATACCAAACGCGTCGGTCATGAGGTTTCCCCCCAGGCCCTCGCAGGTTCCCATCGCAAGGGGCAGCAGAAATGTCGAGGTAAGCGGGCCGGAACAAACGCCGCCCGAGTCAAAGGCGATGCCGGTAAAAACAGCCGGCGTAATAAACGTAAGGGAAAGGGCGACGGCATAGCCGGGAATTAAAATATACAAAATGGGAATTTCGGCAAGCAGGCGGAACATGGAGATGCCCAGCGCCGCAGACATGCCGATGGAAAGGCCGCGCTTCATTATTTTGGGGGGAATCGTCCCCGAAGAAATTTCTTCGACATCCTTGATAAGAACATGAACAGCCGGTTCCGCTTCTACAATAAAGTAGCCAAAAAGCATGCCCAGCGGAACAAGAATCCAGTTAAAGCTTTTAACGGCAAGTTCCGCGCCAAGAAACTGGCCGACAGGAATAAAGCCTACGTTTACCCCGGTTAAAAAAACAACAAGGCCGATAAAGGTATACAGGAAACCGACGGCGATACGGGCAATCTGGTGTTTTTTATAACGGCGCGAAATTAACTGGAACACGACAAAAAACGCGAGTATCGCCGCCATGGCAAAAACCACTTCCATCGTATACTGGGGAAAGCGCACCGCGAAGATCTCTACCACGTCGCGTGATGTTTCTACATGGGGTATTTCATGGCTTTTGACCGCGGTACCCTGGGGATCAAAAAGGATTCCCAAAAGCATTACGGCGACTATGGGGCCTATGCTGCACAGGGCTACCAGGCCAAAAGAATCTTCCTGGGATTTTTTGTCGGTACGAAGCGCCGCCGCGCCCAGACCCATGGAAAGGATGAACGGCACGGTAATGGGCCCGGTGGTAACGCCGCCCGAATCAAAGGCAAGCGGTACAAAATCCAGGGGCGCAAAAGCCACCAGCGCAAAGGTAATGATATAAAAGAACACAAGCAGCACCGAAAGCCTGATTCTAAAAAGGATGCGAAGTATCGACACCACCAAAAAAACACCGACCCCGCACGCAACTGCCAGTACAAGCTGCAGGGGCGGAACCGCCACCTGCCGCGAAAGCACCTGCAGGTCAGGTTCTGCGATGGTAATAACGACACCCATACCAAAGGTTACGACAAGGGCCAGCACGATATTTTTGGTTTTGGTAAGTTGAATACCAATACCTTCGCCCATCGGCATCATGGCCATTTCGGCGCCCATGGTAAAAAAGCCCATTCCCAGAATGAGCAGCGCCGCCCCCACGATAAAGGTAAGAATTGTGCCGACGGGCATGGGAACCAAAAAGACGCTGGCAATAAGCACAATCGACGTTATGGGCAGAACGGAAGAAAAAGCCTCCATTATCTTTTCATACAATATTTTATTCACGCAAGAAGTATAGTATACTGAGGGGGGTGAGGTAAATATGGTAAACACGATACATACAAAAAATATAAACCAGCGGCTTATCGGAACCGTGGTTCCCGTCGGCGCGCTGCGGGGAAGGGAAAAAACAGGCGTGGGGGAATTTCTTGATCTGATCGATTTTGCCGATCTCTGCGCCGATATGGGGATTGGCCTTATCCAGATACTGCCCGTAAACGACACCGGCTATGAAAGCTCGCCCTACAGCGCCCTTACTGCCTTTGGCCTTCATCCGCTCTACATAAAACTCAGCGCCATCGAAGAAGCCGCCGCCTTTAGCGGCGAAATCGCCGCCCTGGGCGCGCAGTTTGACGGAAAAAAGCGCTTTCCCCATTACCGCGTCCTTAAGGCAAAAATGGAGCTGTTGCGAAAAATATACGACCGCTCCCGGGCTCCGGACGAAGCAAAAAAAGGACCGCTGGCCTCGTGGATTGCGGAAAACCCCTGGGTCAAAGCCTACGCGGTATTCCGCCGCCTTAAAGAAAGCAACGGCGAAAAAAGCTGGAAAGACTGGGCCGGCCGCCGGCAGCTTCAGGCGGACGGCATCGATTCCCTGTGGAACGATCCCGTCCTGTGGAAGGAACATGTCTTTTGGGCCTGGCTGCAAAAAACGCTCGACAGCCAGTTTACCCGCGCCGCCGGGGCAATACGCGACCGGGGCATAAAACTGGAAGGGGATCTCCCCATCCTGATGAATGAAGATTCCTGCGACGTCTGGGCCCATCCCGCCATTTTTAGGCAGGATCTGTCCGCCGGAGCGCCGCCCGACATGTACAGCCCCGCCGGGCAAAACTGGGGCTTCCCCATCTATGACTGGCAGGCGCAGGCATCCGACAATTACCGCTGGTGGAAGGCGCGCCTAAAGGCGGCGGAAAAATACTACGACGCGTACCGCATCGACCATGTGCTGGGGTTTTTTAGAATATGGGCTTCGTCCCGCGCCGATAATTCTTCGGCGCTGGGGCGCTATGTTCCCTATGTGGCCGTTACCAGAGCGGAGCTTGAAGAGCTGGGCTATGACAGCGGACGTATACGCTGGTTAAGCCAAAGCCATGTGCCCACCGGCGAAATATGGGGCGCGGTCAGACACAGCGGCATAAGCTCGGAAGGCGAAATCGCCGCCGGGGTAGAGCGCATATTCGAACTGGCGCTGGACCGCATTGGCGGCGAGGAACTGTGGCTTTTTAAAAAAACCATTACCGGCGAAAAGGATATTGAGGCGCTGGCGCTGCCCCCCGCGGCGCGGGCGATTTTGATACGCTTCTGGCATAACCGGCTCTTTGTCGAATACGAGACGGACCGCTTTTTTCCGGTTTGGTATTTCCGCGAATCGCGGGGGTTTTCTTCGCTTGGCAGCGAAGAAAAAAACGCGCTCGAATCGCTTATCGAAAAACACCGTGTTGAATCGGAGCGGATCTGGGAAGCGGAGGGAAAAAAACTCCTTTCCATGCTGACGGAATCTTCTGCCATGATTGCCTGTGCGGAAGACTTAGGCGCGGTGCCCGACTGTGTTCCCCGTGTGTTAAAAAACCTTAACATCCTGGGGCTCAGGGTTGTACGCTGGTTCCGGCGCTGGGATAAAAACGGACAGCCCTATGTTCCCCTTGAGGAATATCCCGAAGAAAGCGTCTGCGTCCCGTCGGTGCATGATTCATCGACCCTGCGTGAATGGTGGGAAACCGAAGCCGATCAGGATGTTTTTTCCGCCTTTATCGGCGCTCCGCTTTCCCGTGTATACACCCCGGAAACGGCAAAAATTATCCTTACGCGCATGGCGGCGTCCGCCTCGCGCTGCCATGTTTTTCCGGTACAGGATTTACTCCACCTAAGCGGCAGATGGTACGAACCGGACAGTTCCTCTGAACGGATAAACGTGCCGGGTACTTCCAATGAATTTAACTGGACCTACCGCCTGCCCGCCTCCATAGCGGAGATACGCGGCGACAGCGAACTTGTTCAGGCGGCGTCCAAATTGCGATAGACCGGAAGAATTTCACCACGAAGGGCGCGAAGAACACGAAGGAAGAAGGAAGAGGAAGAAAGATGATTGCGCGGGAACAAAGCTTAACTTGCTGTCCACTACTCCGGGGGAGGTCCACCAGCGCCCGGTAATCAGAAAGAATTTTTTACCGCCAAGTCGAACAAGTCAAAGAAAAAGATAAAAGCAACCACCGACCTCACCAACAATACGAACTTTTTGTCGGAAATCAGACGCCGTATTCGTGAGGTTCGTGAAGTCCGAGCATTTGGCAGGTTTTGGAATATGTCATATAGTAAGAGTATGAACGATGAGGTTGTATGTAAGCCGAGCGCATTGAGGCATGGTGTTGCCGAGGCGGACATCTTAAAGGCTATTGACGGGTATCTTTATGATGGCCCAGTGGACGGCGATGTAAACAAACGCCTTTTGCCTGGGTTTGACAAAAACAACAACCTCCTTGAAATAATGTACAATATCATCAGCGAAAATCGTATTAATGTATTTCACGTGAAAGCCCGGCGGGCACTTATGGCATTGCTGGACAAATAGGAGAACACGATGAAGGACTTAACCGATGAGGAAGCCTCGGCACTGGACGATGATGCTATAGATGTTGAACAGGTGGTAAATGAGGTAGTTAGCGCGGAAGAACAGGGGAAACTGCGCCCTGCGGCAAAACGGGAGTCTATGGCGGTCCGCCTTGCCGCCCTTAGTTCTATTGTTCATGAAATGCAAAAAACAGTTGAAAATGACCGGGAACTTGCCAATGTCTGAAACAGACAGACGGCTTGCGGATTAGGCGGCTGCCGGCATCTTGCTATTGCTCCATTACTGCGGCCGCTACAGGGCTTCCGCATTTACTCTCTAAGTACCGGGAACCGTCAAGAAGCTGACTTTAAATATTTCTTGACAAAAAGGACATAGATATATGCTTTCATTTTTCTCAAATTCAGATAATTGTCCTGGTAAATATTTAAACATTAAACCATGAAAAATGTATTCATGATATCTTTCATGGTTTTCGTCATCATCATCAAATAATCCATTAAAAATATTAGTTTTTTTATTTCCATAAAATTAAGAACATATTTTTCTACTTTAGATTTAAGCCCTTCAAGGTCAGCTAATTCTTTATTTATTTCCTCCAATTCATAAAAATGTTCTGATTGCGTTTTGTATAATTTAATTATATCTTTTACTTTTTTTTATTTTATTGCCGGGTTTATTTTTTGTAATAAAATTATAAATTATTTGCAGTTTTTGTTCTTCTGCAAGAAGCCTACTCTTGTTTTCAGAAAATTCATTCATGTTCATACTTAATATTTTTTCATTAAGACTATTTATGAATGTAGTCTTTTCTTGTGTAAATCCTTTCAGGCCTTTGATTCTTTGCTTGTGTTCATTTATTTTTATCGTTAATTCTTCAATAATGTTTATAAATTTAGCCTTAAATTCTAACATGTTCTTATATGTTCTTATATGTTCTTTTACAAATATGACATTTAACATGTCCATACCATTTTTCAAAAAGTTCTATTTCCTGATTAATTTCCATATCCTTTCCTCCAAAAATTATTTTAATATTATTATGGAAGAAAATATTTTGTCAATGCCTTAAATCCATTCCTTATATTTCCAACAAACTTTAGCCCCTGCGTCGCATAACAAGCGTTTCATAAAGCCTCCTTTGCGCGGCGTTCACGGCAACCGCGCCTGCCGTGAATATGGCGTTTCCTACCAGTCAAGCGAATGTTGAAACCGCGAGGCAACGCCGCGTTCCAGCACGTCCGGCTAGGCGGATAGGACAACGCACAGTGCACAGCGCGAGGGCAGGAAAGCAGAGCATCTTTGTCTGTTTCACGCCACTCCCTCCGTACCCGAAAACGCCTGCCCCTTTGCATCTTGAGCCGGTGTAACAAAGGGCCCTAAATTGAACTTTAGGAAACGCCTCAATTCAATAAAAATATTTTCTATAGTGAAGGAAAAGGAAATGGGCCAGTTCTGTAATATAAGAATGTCAGCTTTCTTTAACAATTTTAGAATTTTTGGAAATGTATTTTCAGCAAGTTTCAAATTTGGTTTTAATTCGTTTCTCATAAACTTTACGTATTTATTTTGTTGTTTTACTTATTTTTAGATCATTAACAGTGAATCGTGTGATGTCTAATGTCCCATTGTCTTCTGTGGAGTCATAAACTGCAAAAACAAATATATCGTCATCTCTGCAAGACTTTGAATTTTTGATTATATCTTTCATGATTTCTGAATACCTAACTTTGTTATTATTATTTGCTTGATATACCATGAGACGTATTTTTGTCCTTGAAAACAAAAGTTTTTGAAAATCATAAAGAATGGAATAAATATCTGGCCTCCATTCTGATTCAGCACAGAGAATAATATTGTCAATGATGCAGCCTATCTCTTTGGCAGAATAATTCAATTTTTGAGGATCAATTACTGTATATACAATCATATCATACATCCATTCCGCTGGATCATAGAGCTGATACTTACAAGTCAAGTTGTTGAGCGCTTGCGCCAACGAACAATTTGAATGGAATCCAAACTGTTCTGATACTTCAATAAGTTTCA
>JAIRYT010000087.1 GCA_031267675.1 Treponema sp.
ACGGCGGAAAAATCGTGGTTACCACCGACAGTCTTCCGTCATCGGGGCGTTGAGCGGCGCAGGCGGAAAACACAAGTACGCATACCGCCGCGATTCCTAAAATCTTTTTCATATCATTCTCCTTGTTATTTTTAACCGCGGACCGAACCGCAGTATATTCCCCCCTGAAAGCCCGCCGGTTTACCGGCAGGCTGAGCCAGCGAACAAATTCGCAAGCTGCGCAGCAGCTCGGGGATTGACCTTTAGGTCACTCCCTCAGGCACACTGACCGCAGATACCGTAAAACACCGTTCGTAGCAGATTGATGCTAAATTGGTGTTCCTTTAAAACATGACCGCGCACAGTATCCAGCACATCGCAGTCAAGGTGAAAAAGCTCGCCGCATTTTTCGCATTTAAGATGAAAGTGTTCCCGGCATTCCAGGCCTTTTTCCACATACTGATAACAGGCGCTTTCGCCTTCTTCAAGAAAGTAACGGCGTACCTGCCCCGCTTCGACCAGTTTTTCCAGATGGCGGTAAATGGTTGTTTTGCCGACCGCCGGTTTAAGCGCGCCAAAATGGGCCGCTATGGCGCCTGCGGTAATGTGCCCGCCGCTTGACGCTTTAAGATAGGAAAGAATTTCGTTCCCCTGGCGGGTGTGATAACTTCCCCGGGGCTTTGTACCCTGCTCGTTCATACGGAACCTCCTGTTCAGCGGATGAATTTAGGAGCCGGTCCGCAGAGGCCCCTTCGCCGCCAATGTAGCAGAGAATCTGCCAGCGTGTCAATATGAAACTGGGTTTTATTTTCATATTTTGACAAGATTTTTTCTTTTTGATACAATGGGGTATGGAACTGCTCCACTGTAAAGATATTGCCTTCTCCTATGACAGCCTGACCGTTCTTAGGGGGATTAGCTTTGCCGTCAACGCGGGCGAAACGCTCTGCATTGTCGGGGAAAACGGATCCGGCAAAACGACGCTGCTCAGGGGTCTTTTGGGGCTGCTTAAACCGAGCGGCGGCAGCATTGAACGCAGGTTGTACGCCGGCGGCATCGGCTATCTGCCGCAGGAAAGTTCCCTGCAAAAGGACTTTCCCGCGACCGTTTACGAGGCGGTGCTTTCGGGGCGCCAAAGCTGCCGGGGGCTCTGGCCGTTTTACACCAAAGCGGATAAGGCGGCGGTCAACGCCAATCTGGAGCGGACGGGACTTGCCGGGCTTTCGGGGCGCTGTTTTCGCGAATTGTCCGGCGGCCAGCGGCGCAGGGCGCTTTTGGCGCGGGCGCTCTGCGCCGCCGGAATCGGCGAAGCCAAAACGACGAAAAACCCAGGCATCCTTATTCTGGATGAACCGGCGTCCGGCCTTGATCCCCTGGTTCAGCGGGATCTCTACGCCGTCCTGCGCAGCGTCAATTCAGAACTTGCTATTACGATCATTATGGTTTCCCACGAACTGGAAGGCGTGCTCGAACTGGCGGACAAAATACTCCATATCGGGGAACACGCCGGCGGCGGAACAACGCTCTTTTACGGATCCTGCGCGGACTACCGCGCATCCGAAGCGGGGCGGCGTTTTTTGCACCAGCGAAAATTCAGCGGAATAAAACAGGAGGCGGTATGAGCGGCGCGGTGAATGTTATTATCAGCATGTTTTCGTATACCTTTATTGTACGGGCGGTGATTGTCGGCCTTTTGGTATCGCTCTGCGCCAGTCTGCTTGGCGTAAGCCTTGTACTTAAGCGCTATTCCATGATTGGAGACGGCCTTTCCCATGTGGGTTTTGGAAGTCTTGCCGTGGCGACCGCGTTGAACATGGCGCCGCTGGCAGTGTCAATACCGACGGTTATCGCCGCCGCGTTTCTGCTGCTGCGTTTAAGTGAAAATTCAAAGATTAAGGGGGATGCGGCAATCGCGCTTTTTTCGACCGGGGCGCTGGCAATCGGCGTTATGGTGATTTCGGTGACAACCGGAATGAACACCGATGTCTGCAATTATCTGTTTGGCAGCATACTTGCCATGAGCAAGTCCGATGTCCGGCTAAGCATTGTGCTTTCGGTTTCGGTACTTACGCTTTTTGTTTTGTTTTATAACAAAATTTTTGCCGTTACCTTTGACGAAAATTTTGCGCGGGCATCGGGAATCAAGGCGGGGCTTTACAACATGATCATCGCCCTTTTAACCGCGGTCACCATTGTCCTGGGCATGCGCATGATGGGGGCGCTTCTTATTTCGAGCCTTATTATCTTTCCCGCCCTTTCGTCAATGCGGCTTTTAAAAAGTTTCCGCGCGGTGACATTTTCTTCGGCGCTTGTTTCGGTCGCCTGTTTCTTTGCGGGCATTGTCGCTTCCTATGTTTTTGCCATTCCTACCGGCGCAAGCGTGGTGATCTTTAACATGCTTGTATTTACTACGTTTTGGATTTTGAGTACACTTAAAGGCAGAATGAAAACAAACATACTGCGAGCCGTTCCGCTTCTTTTACTCCTTGCCGGATGCAGACGGGGTCCGGTGCTTTCTACTCCCATGAACGAGGCGGGGACCCGTTCGGTCGGGCTGCCCGACAACGTCAAGGCGCCCATCGTTATTTTGCCCAGTCCTCCCCAGGCCGGTAAGGACGGCATTGTCGAAATAAAAGAAAAAATGTTCATCGCCCAGACAAACGACGTCTACCTTAACGCCGAAGATTATCTGGGAAAGATATTTAAACTTGAAGGTCTTTTTAAATCAGACAGTTATGCCGATCTTTCACGGACCTACTGCTTTGTCCTGCGAAACGGCCCGGGCTGCTGCGGCAACGACGGCAGCGTCGGTTTTGAAGTTTCCTGGGGCGAAGACAAACCCATGCCCAAAAATGACGACTGGGTCGAGGCGGTCGGCACGCTTAGTTACTACGAGGAAGATGACTTTCCCTATTTGTATCTGGCGCTCAGTTCCCTTACCGTCAAGAACGGTAAACGCGGCGCCGAATATGTAGTCCAGTAACTTATTCCCACTCTATCGTGGAAGGCGGCTTGCTCGAAACATCATAGGTTACGCGGCCTATCTCTTCTACCGTATTGGTGATCAGCGTTGAAATTTCGACCAGGTCCGCCGGCGGAAACGGGTACACGTCGGCGGTCATGCCGTCTTCGCTGGTAACAGCCCGCAGCGCCAGAACCCAGCCGTATTTGCGTATATCTCCCGCCACCCCGACGGAGCGGACGGGGAGCAGCACGGCAAACGCCTGCCAGATTTCATCGTAAAGGCTTTTGCCGCTTGTCTTTGACACGCGTTTTTTTAATTCATCAATATAAATCGCGTCCGCCCTGCGCAGGATGTCGCATTTTTCCATGCTGACTTCGCCGGGTATGCGCACGGCAAGTCCGGGACCGGGAAAGGGATGCCGGCGCAAAACCTCGCCGTCTACGCCCAAAAGCCCGCCAAGGACGCGTACTTCGTCCTTGTACAATTTATCCAGCGGTTCAATAATTTTGCCCTGTCCGCGTTTTGCGTCGACAAGGGGGCTTCCTACATTGTGATGACTTTTGATCACGCGGGCTTTTTTGCCGACTCCCCTGCCGCTTTCGACAAGGTCGGTGTAAAGCGTACCCTGCGCCAAAAAACAGGAATCGTCCAATCCAAGCCGCGCCACTTCGCGCCCCTGAATCGTAATAAAAAGATCGCCGATACATTTTCGTTTTTCTTCGCTGTCGCTTTTTCCCTTAAGGGCCGAAAGAAATTCATCCCCGCACCTGATAATATGAAGATTCTTTGCGCCTGATTTTTTGAGCGCCGCTTCTACCTGAACGGTTTCGTCTTTGCGCATAAGGCCGGTGTCCATGTACATAAGATGAACCTGGGAGGCCGGCAGTATTTTTAGAAGAAGCGCGGCAACAACGGTAGAATCGACTCCCCCCGAAACAAGAAGGAGCACCGGAGCGGCGCCTACACGGGAGCGCAGTTCCTGTGTAACTTCGTCAATGTACGCTTCCATGGTCCATGTTTTTTTACAAAGACAGGCGGTAAATACAAAGGCCCCCAGAATATCCATGCCGTTTTCGCAGTGGCTTGCTTCCGGATGAAACTGCAGGCCGTACCAGGGTTTTTCGCGGTGAAAAACAATCGCGGGAAGACCGGAAGCGCTTTTTGCCGCCAAAACAAATCCGGGGGCCAGGCGGGCGACGGAATCTCCGTGGCTCATCCACGCGGTAAATCCCTTTTTGGGTAATTTGGCCGCTTTTAAAAAAACCGTTCCCCGAAGCGGCAGCTTTTTACCCCGCGCCGGCAGCACCGTTTCGCCGCCGTATTCATGACGCGCCATTGACTCCACAAGGCCGCCGTTGTCAAAGTTCATGCGCTGGAGGCCGTAACAAACACCAAGCAGGGGAAGGCCGCAGCGATATATCACCTGGTCGGGAGCGGGGCTGCCGGGTTCGTACACCGATTCAGGCGAACCGGAAAGAATTATTCCGCGAATACTCGATGTACCGCCCGGCGAAAGCATTCCGGACAGATCCGCGTCTCCGGGAAGAATTTCGGTATAGACGCCAAGCTGCCGTATCCGCCTTCCGATAAGCGCTGTTGTTTGGCTTCCAAAATCCAAAATTAAAATTTTATCCACAGTTACCTTTACGCGCGGTATCAGGCGCGCCAGGGACTTTTTCGTATAATGGTGGCTTTGCGCTCATACCCGACAGAGACAATGCTGATTGGCGTTTCGCAAAAGCGCTCAATAAATTCAATATACTCCATGGCCGAGATTGGAAATTCCTCGTAGGTAAGCCTGTCGGCAAGATTCCGTTTCCATCCGGGGAACGATCTAAGCACCGGTTTGGCATTGTTAAGATCATCGATGGACGAAGGAAATTCTTCTACTATGCGGTTTCCAATACGGTACGCGACACAGGCTTTAACTTCGTCAAGGGTGTCGTACACGTCAAGGTGAGTCATTACCAGCGAATCAATTGAATTGGTCATGCAGGCATACCGGAGCGCGACAAGATCAAGGTAGCCGCAGCGCCTGGGCCTTCCGGTGGTAACGCCGTACTCGCGGCCTGTCTCGCGGACAAAGCGGCACAATTCATCTTCTGAGTCATTGTCAAATTCACTGGGAAAGGGGCCGTTGCCTACCCGCGTTGTGTACGCCTTAAACACGCCCAGTACCGCATCCAGCGCGCGCGGACCGACACAGCCGCCGACTGCCGCTCCCGCCGCGCAGGACATGCCGCTTGAAACATAGGGGTAGGTTCCGTGATCCAGATCGAGCAGCGTTCCCTGCGCGCCTTCAAAAAGCGTCTGCGCGTTATGGCGGTGTTTTAGATAATAGGAAAGATCAACCACCATTGGTTTAAGGCGCTCGATAAACGGTTCGATAAATTCACGGTCCGCCTTTTCCAGATTGTCCATTCGCTGTTTCCAGAAAAGGTCTGCAAAGCGGATTCCGTCCCGTTCGCTCTTCATGGAATAGGCAATGCCGATTCCCCGGCCCGTGGTACCAATGGGCTGGGTACGTTTACTGTCGCGGTCGCGGTCAATTTGGGTATAGCGTGGAAAAACAATGTGGGCCCGGTCGGCGATAAATACGCGGCCGTCGGTTTCGATTCCCCGCTCGTTGAGCATGGCAAGCTCTTTGAACATGGCGTCCGGATCGATAACCATGCCCGCGCCAAGCACGACCATTTTATCAGGATATAAAATACCCGAAGGGATCAGGTGAAGCGCGTATTCTTCATCGTTAAGGACAATGGTGTGCCCGGCGTTGGCGCCGCCCGAAAAACGTACGATAATCTGAGCCTCGTTGGCCAGATAATCAACAATTTTACCCTTGCCCTCATCGCCCCACTGGGCGCCGATAACAACCAGTTTCATGTGGGTATAAGTCTATGACAGATTGACCTTTAGGTCAATCTAATACCAACCATGCCGCGCATAGTTGTCAGTCACGGGATTGGGGGATTATGTTTCGTGTTTGCCGGTGGGGCTGTGTTTGCAGCCCATGACGCTGGCGCCGACCAAAGCGCCGCAGTAGATACATTTGCTGGCGCCGTGCCCGTGAATGTGTTTGCGGGTAGGCGTTTGCAGACATCCGTTTCCATAGGACGAGGAACCGCAGTAAATACAGTGTTTTTCGCCGGTATTGTGCTGATGCAGCCCATTAATACTCTTGGGACAGCCAGAGCCGAATTTTGTCGATCCGCAATGAACGCATTTAGACATACATACTCTCCTGTTTCAGGTATGGGCGGCAGTACCGCCGGTCCATACCTTGTTATCGGAAAAAACAGCAGCCTTGTTTACCGTTTGCCTATTGCCTGACCGCGCTCACGCCAAGGGATTGGTCGACGGTAATCACATATACGGCGCCCGCCGACGGAGGCCGGGATTCCCAGGGCCGGGCATAACTAAAGCGCAGGGTGGTTGTTCCCGGTTTAAGCGGCTCAAAGACAAAGGTAAAACTTCCCCCCGCTCCGGCGCGGACGGCGGCCCCCTCGACATATTCGCCGGCGGCCTTTTCGCGGATAATTCCCGCCTGCGACGAAGTGTACGACCAGGAATAGCCCGTGGTAATGTTGCCGGGCAGTTCGATTACCAGATCGACCGGTACCGGCGCTATGTCTTCTACCGGCTGCGGTTTTTCCGGCGCGGCGCCGGCGCAGGCCGCAAGCAGTATCGCAATTCCCCACACAAGGTTTTTCATTTACGGACCGGATTTATTTTCATCATCATTACCTGAATGATACGGGCACGATACGCGCAAAGTCAAGCCCACGCCCACGATTCGATTTTGGAAATGTACCGTAACTCCTTATATTATAAGGAATTACCTTTGAGAGATACAGGACTCGAACCTGCCGCCTTCAGCTCCGGAGGCTGACGCTCTATCCAGATGAGCTAATCTCTCGCGATCCGTATTCTAATACAATGCGGCGTTAGTGACAATAGCCCAAAAGCATTGGACCAATAAAAATACCAATGGCGCGCTTGACTATATCACCCTGAAAAAATATAGTTGTTACTGGGAGCAGACAGACATGGACCCTGGTTCAACTTTTACTTGTCTTCACCGATATGAGCAAAAATATCTGCTTGACCGGTCTCAATATGACACGATTTCGCGTATGATTCCCGAATTTGCCGGTGAAGACGAATTCGGGCAGGCTACGATTTATTCCATTTATTATGATACCGACGATTATATCTTGACAAAAAAGTTGTTTAACCGGTCATCCTATAAAGAAAAACTGCGGCTGCGAAGCTATGGAATACCGCGCAGGGGCGACACTGTTTATCTGGAATTAAAAAAGAAACTTAAAGGCATCAGTTATAAACAAAGGCTCCCCATGCGGTTTAGCGGCATAAAATCCTTTTTTGATCTTGATTTGAGCGCCTACGATAATTATGTCTCCAGCGAAACAAACTGGTTTCTGCAACACTATAAACCGCTTCCAAAATTTATGCTGTGGTATGACCGCCTTGCCTTTTGGGGCATAAAACATAAAGACTTTCGAATAACATTTGACACCAACATCCGCTGGCATTCTGATATCGATTACACACAGGAAGGGCGCGGCTATCCGCTGCTTGATAAAAACACCTGGCTTATGGAATTAAAGGTAGAGCGGTCCATACCGTTGTTTCTTGTCCGCCAGCTGACACGGTTAAAAATATTTCCGGTTTCATTCTCCAAGCATAAAATCGCTTATGAAAACCTTATTACCAAGCGGAGGATCCATGTCTGAATTGTTTTTTAGCACCAGGGGTATTGACTTAACAATAACGGGCATACTTATCTGTAGTGTAGTATCACTGGCCGCGGGTATAATTACCGCGCTAACCTACACCTTTCGCCAGATTACCAATAAAAACTTTGTAATTACCCTTGCCCTGCTGCCGATAATTACCCAGTCAATAATTATGCTGGTAAACGGCAGTGTGGGAACCGGTATCGCGGTAATGGGCGCGTTTAGCCTGGTCAGGTTCAGGTCCGTGCCGGGAACCGCCAAGGAAATATGCAGTATTTTTTTGGCGATGGCGCTGGGGCTTGCCGCCGGAGCAGGCCGTATTTGGTATGCCGCGGTTTTTGCCGTTTTAATAAACGGTATGCTGCTTGTATTTACCTGTTACGCGGGGTTCGGCGAACAAAAAAATCCGGTCAAATATCTTAAAATTGTTGTTCCCGAAGATCTGGATTATACGGTCATTTTTAACGATCTGTTCAGCGAGTACACAAAAAGCGTCCAGCTGGAAAAAGTACGAACCGTTAGTTTGGGAAGTTTATATGAACTTCAATATATTGTTGTTTTAAAAAATCTAAAAAATGAAAAAGAATTCCTGGATAAAATCCGCCGCCGGAACAGCAACCTGGAAATAAGCCTTGGCTGGATTACACAGAGCAGGGCGGGATTATAAAACCTTCGTGCCGTCCGGACGCCGCTTTTGCCGCAGGGTTCATTAAACCAGCATTGCGATGTGGAGTTTTGCTTCCGTTACCGTTAGATCAAGCTGTTTGGCGATTAATTCCGCGGTAAAGCCCGCGCGGTAAAGTTCCGCAACCCGCTCGCGCACGGGCGGCGGGCGGGGCGTTATTTGCCGCGCGGCGACAGTGATAACAGGCGCAGGAGCCGCTTCCGGAGCTGCGGCATTTACCACCACGAACTTGTCAGAAATTTCCGCGGGCGCGGCGTTTGCGGGCGATGCAAACGCAGCTATGGCGATAGCCGCGTTTGCGGGCGCTGCCGCGGCGGCGGGCGATGTAGCGGCAGGCGCGGGCGATGCGGCATTTTCGGCTGGAGCCGCTATTGTACCCGCGGCGGAATGTCCCGCCTCCGCCTGATACGCCGCGGTCGCTGTTTCAAAGGCGCCGGCAAGCACCTCAAGCCCCTTAAGTCCGGGCAGACCCGCCGAATTTTCGCCGGACTTTTTACCGGCCGGTTTTGCCGCCTTTTTGGATTTTGACGCGCGCTTTGGTTTGGGAACGGACCTGCCAAGGGACGCGTAGGAGCGCTCCTCGGCGGAATGATTTTCCAGTTCGCGGGTATACACGGCAATACGCTTTTCCGCTTCGCCGCAGATTTCGCGCAGGGCGCTTATTTTATCTTCCAGCAACTGTAAATCTTCTTCTGTTTTTTCATCAATGTCGGCTTCAAGCTGAATAATTTCATCGCGCAGTATGCCCAGGATATGATCGGGTTTTGTTCTGTTCCGGACATAGGAACGCAGGTATAAAAAAGCGGTTCCCCACAACAGTACGGCGGCGGCGGCAAAGAAAAACAGGGTATTCATAACAGTACGTCAATGTTCCTTCCCAAATCGGGATCGCTTATTTTGTCTTTTTTTGCTTCTTCTTCGCCGGGCTCTTCTTCCTTTTTTTGCCTGTCTTCGTCTTCTCTTTGGCGGGGCCTGCCGTCCGTTACCGCCTCCGCGCCCTCGCCGGTGTTCTGGGCCTCGTTTACTTCCTGTATGCGTTCTTCGGTTTGCAGCTGGTTATGAATCTGCTGCAGCGACTGCTGTATCGCCGCGCCCTGGCGCTGGGCGTTTTCCTGTTTGCCAATTTTGTCAACCTGCGAAAAAAGCGTCTGCAGATCAATTGGTGATATAGCCATCGGGTCCCTTTTTTGATTCTTCGCCGGGCTCCTCGTATTTTGTCACCCGTACCAGGCCGTTTCCCAGAACAAAGGTAACCGCCCGGTATTCGTTGCGTACATCTTCGCGGGCGTCCCGTATAAGTATTTTTACCCCCGGATATACCCTGGCGGAAGCGGACACCCGTCCCCGTGTTTTAAGCGTTGCCAGGAATTCTTCAATTTTTGCCGTTTCGCTCTTGTTCTTTTGAAGGTCCCCCATAAGTTCCTGACGTTTGTCCATAAGTTCGTGAAGGTACGCCTCTTTGTCTTCGGGCAGGCTTTTGCGCTGTTTTTTAATATTGATAAGCGTTTGTATATTAAGCTGAATTTCTTCAAGCTGTTTTTCCGCGCTTTCTTTTTTTGCGTTCAGGGTTTCAAGCTGGGTTTTGCTCCTTGGATCAAAGCCGACTTCGCAGATTGTCTCTGTCCCGCTTGTGGGGCTCCCCAGACTTTTGGCGTTTATTTCTTCGGTAGCGCGGAGCCGCCCGCCTACAATCGAAGCCCGCTTGCCCTGACAAATAATCCGCTTAAACGCGTCAACCTGTGAATTAATAATGCCGTCAGAAACAACCACCATGTTTCCCGCTTCTACCTGGGCGTTTTCAATAAAGCGCGCCCAAATGGAACGACCGGCTCGGATAAGCCCCGTGCTTTTTCCGGTAATTCCCTGATGCACAATAATGTCGCCTTCCGCGTCAAGCTCCGCTTTTTCAACAGTGCCGTCAACTTCTATATTACCGGCCGCCTTGACAGAAAAACCGTCTTCTACATTGCCGGTAATAATAACCGTTCCCAAAAAAATAATGTTCCCGGTTTTTATGTTTACATTGCCCTGTACCGTATAAACCGGTTCAACATTGATCTTGCCGCCCGACACCACAACCTGCCCGTTCATATCGGCGATAATGGTCGCGCCGTCGTCTCCTACATGCACGTTCTTGCCAAGGGGAAGGGGAATCTCTTTGCCGTTCTTTGCGGGAATTACCTTGCCGGTTACCGTTCTGCCGACCGTGCCGGTTTCCGAAGGAATCCGTACCGCGAGCGGCTGGCCTTCTACGACATTTTGAATAATGTTTAGATCTTTAAAATCAACCCTGCCGTTTGCGCCCTCCCTAAGCCTGACCCGCGACATATCGGTTTCAAAATTATACTGAATCCGGGAATCCCTGCCGTCGGAAGGTCTGTCGCCAAAGCCCACCTGAACGGGCTCCTTGTACGTAGGCCGGTCGGCAAACTTTGAAAGCAAGTTTTCATCTACTCCGTAGATCACTTTATTATTGCGCAGGAACGAAAGATAGGTTTCGACCGGAATATCACAGCCGCCGCGTCCGGGCGGCTGTACGGTAATGTACGCCTTCATTTCATCGGCGGTAATGTCAACGCTTACCATTGAATCGTTCGCGGGAACGCGTTCAAAATCGCCTATGCGTTCATACCGGCCCGCCGCTTCGCCGGTTATTTTTGCGACAAGTTCCTGGTTGTAGACGGAAACACCGCGCGCCGCGATAAGCTGTATAACCGCCGCCGGAGCGGCATGGCGTCCGCGCCCCGCAGGCGGGCAGACTTTTAGATACACGCCGTCGTGGAGCATTTGGACATACGCCTCGCCGTTTTCATCAAGCTGGGCTTTTGCCGCCGCGGCGGCTTCTTCGGCGGCGGCGGCTTTTTCTTCTTCGATGGTTTGGACGGTAACCCGCTCATAGGCGCGAATTTTCCAGGGCTTTGCTCCGGTGCCAAAAACCCCGGAAAACCCCCGTACCGTTACTTCGTATTCAATTTTGCGGACTGCCAGATTAAGCAGGGTTGACGCGGTGCTTACCGCTTCTTCCAGGGTTGCTCCTTCCGCCTCGATGGTGTGGATTGCCCTGTCCCGCTCCAGTCGTTCTTTCATCGCATGCTGAAGCTGGACAAAATCTACCATACTATGCGATACCCTTTCGTACGTTGGTTAATTTTGAACGCAGATGCAGTATCGCCTTGGTATGCAGCTGGCTTACCCGCGACTCGGTTACTTCCAGAACTTTTCCAATTTCTTTAAGCGTAAGATCCTCGTAATAATAAAGGACCAGAATTTTCTTTTCTTTTTCGGGCAGATCATTTATTGCTTCAATAATGACGCGGCGTATTTCTTCTTTTTCTACGATTACGTCGGGATTAAGGCTTGAAGGGCTTTCGATGCTGTCGCCGATGGAAACCTTGTCGTTTTCGTCCCCCGAAAACCACACATCAGAGAGCGAAAGTATCGAGGTGCTGGAAATACGCTGCAGGGTTTTAAGATAATCGCTTTCGTCCATTCCCAGCGATTTGGCAATTTCCTGATCGGTGGCGGTGCGCCCCAGCTGCGCCTCGAGCGACCCAATCGCGTCTTCGACTTCGCGGGTTTTTTGCCTGACCGAACGGGGTACCCAGTCAATCGAACGCAGTTCGTCAAAAATTGCCCCGCGTATGCGCGTAACGGCATAGGTTTTGAACTTTACGTTTTTTTCCGGGTCAAATTTATCAATTGCGTCAAGCAGCCCAAAAACCCCAAAGCCCACCAGGTCGTCAAATTCAACATTATGCGGCATTCCAACGGCGACTTTGCCCGCCACATATTTTACCAGGGGCGCGTATTGCTTGATAAAAGTTTCCCTGATCGCCGGGTCCCTTTTTCTGCGATACGAAATCCAGAGTTCTTCTTCTGCTTTTTCTTCCATGGGCTGCTCCGCGCCCAGGAAAGTATTGGCCATAATCTATCCTTTTTCGTCCTTTTTTAAAACCGTCTGTATCGCCTGGGCCAGTTCTTTTGGGTTAAAGTCGCCGGCCATATCCGCTTTATTCCGTGACGAGGTTGAAAGCGGCTGCCGGGGGCCGTCGCTTTCAAACGCAATCGCTTCAACCGCCGCGGCGGCGTCTTTACCCGCCTGCGTAAACGCTTCCGTCATGACATCCATGTCGGGGAGCGCGTCGGACTGCTTGCTCTCGCCCTCTCCTTCATCAGTGCCAGCAAACACCCCGCCCTCATTATACTGAAGATCGGCGTCCGGGTCCATACCCAAATCAGGACCGGACTCAGGCGGGGGCTCGCCGGGACTTCCCGCAAAGCCGCGGTTGGCGGCAATATCGTCCACCTCTTCCCCGCTGCCGGAGGGGAACGCCCCCGTCGCGGGCCCGACCGTCAGGTCCACATAAGAGCCGGGAGCGGGTATGTCAAGGTCGTCTTCGCCCCGGACAAGCAGTTCGGGCAAAAACTGGCCTGCCAGCCAGATAACCAGACAGGCAAGCCCGAAAAAAAGACCCCCAAAAAGCAGCATTCTACAGACAATGACAAAGGGGCCAATCCCGTTAAGAACGCCCAGTATAAGCGAAAGCGCCGCCGCAAAAACAGCCGCAATACCCGCCGCCTTAAAATTGAACAAGCTAGTCTCCCTTAAACATTCGTTTAAGCATATTGCCAAAGCCCCCGTTGTCGCGCATCTCTGTTTTTTCCATGCGGCCTACAATGTGCTGGACACACTGGCTTGCCTTGCATTTTGGGTCTACAATCATAAAAGGCCGCTGTTTTAACACGGCCTGCGAAACGGCGCCGTCTTCAAAAATAAAGCCCAAATATTCGACCTTAAGGTTTAAAAACTGGCCGGTAATGTTAATCATGCGCTCGGCTACCTTGCGCGCCTCGGCGGCGTTTTTGACGCGGTTTACCACCAGTTTTAATCCCATATTAAGCGAATTGATTTCGGTGGCGATAATCTTGATAATTCCGTACGCGTCGGTAATTGCCGTAGGTTCCGGCGTTGTAATGATTACCGTATCGTCCGCCGCGGCGACAAAATCCAGCACATTGCTTGAAACGCCGGCCGACGTGTCAATAATGACAATATCGGCGGCGGAAAGGGTTTCCAGTTCTCTGATAAAATATTGGCGTTCGGCTTCGGTTAAATTGGCGATTTTTGAAAACCCGGACGCGCCGGCGACAATGGAAATGCCATAGTCGGTTTCTACCATTATTTCTTTCATTGTTTTTTGCTTGCGGATAACGTGATACAGATTGAATTTGGGAATCATGTTAAGCATGACATTTACATTGGCCAGCCCAAGATCCGCGTCCATAACGACTACTTTTTTTCCGGTCCGCGCGTATGCCAGGGCAAGGTTTACCGAAACATTTGTTTTGCCGACGCCGCCCTTTCCGCTGGTAACGGTGATTATCCGGGTTTTCTTTCCCTCTTTGAGTTTGGCGGGTTTTTCGTAGGAAGCGTTTTTTTTACGCATCATTTCCCTGAGCCGTTCAGCCTGATCTTCCATCTTTAAACATCCTTCAACTGAATAATTGCGCCTTAAGCGCTTCATCAACAACAAAACCCTCAAGGTTTATCAAAAAACGCCTGCGCGAAGCTTTTTCCAGATCCGAAGGCACCGTCTGTCCGTCGGTAATAAAGGCGGCGCTTTTTTTTGCCTCGGCAAGGGCGCTGATAATGTTTCCCGTACGCTCTGTTTCGTCAAGCTTGGTAATAATCACCGCCCTGTAATTAAACGGCTCAAACTGCCGCAGTATTTCGGTAATGTCGCTGGCCTTTGTCGCGGCCTGGATACACAGATAACATTCCGCGCGGGCGGGGCACGCGTCCAGAACAGAACGCATATCGCCAAGTTCGCTGTAATTTTTGGGGCTTTTGCCAATGGTGTCAATAAGAATATAGTCAATATCCTGACTGTACAATTCCAGCACCTGTTTAAGATCGTCGCGGCCTTCCAGAACGGAAACCGGAATTTCCATTATCTCGCCGTATTTTTCGATCTGCTGTTTACCGCCGATTCGGTAGACGTCCAGTGTTACCAGACGTACTTCTTTTTGCCATTCACCTTCGCTGCGTTCGCCGTAAAACGCGCCCATTTTAGCGATTGTTGTTGTTTTTCCCACACCAGTGGGGCCTACCAGAACAATTATCCGGGGCCTCTTTTTATGCTGCGCTTCGCTGTCGTAAATCGAAATACTTTCGCCAATCCATTTAATAACGTTTCGCTTTACTCCGTCATAGTCGTCAAGCTGTTCAAGCGGCGTTTCGCGGCGCAGGCGATCCATAATATTCCGGATATACGTATAAGAAAAATCATTTAAAAGAAGATCTTCTTCCAGCTTTTTTAGGGTTTCATGTTCCGCGGTCCTGGGAATTACCGGAGGCTGTTTTGATTCTTCCACCTTTGCGCTTAAACTGCGCAGCTCTTTAAGCACCGCTTCCAGCTTGCTGTCGCCGCTCTTTCCCTGCGCGGCAAGAATTTTTTGCCGTTCCGTTTCAAAGTCAAGCGGTTTTGACGGCGGCGCGTTTGCGTATACGTTTTTGCCGCGCAGCGGATTTTCCGGCGGCAGTACCTTGCCGCTGACTTCCCATTCTTCATGGCCTCCAATACCAAAAAAACCGCCGCGCCATACTGTCCGGAACGGACCCAAAAATACATGGGGTCCGTATTTTTGATGAATACGATCTTCGCATTCTTCGCGGGTTCGAGCCTGTTCGGTAAAATAAATGTTTCGCGTTTCCATTTTACGCCGCAGCCGCCTCCAGTCTGATTTCTCCAACCGATTCAATGGTAACATCGTTTACCATTTCCGGCACCGACAACACTACCAGTTCGGGCAGTTCCCGCGCGGTAGAATATTTTACGAGCGAACGCGCCGCTTCCGAACAAAGAATTACCGGCAGCCAGCCCTGTTCCTGCACGGCGGCAATGGCCCGTGAAAGCCCCTTGATCCATTCTTTTTGCACCGGCGGATCAAGGGCGGAAATGGAACCCGCCGCTGTTTTAACTTCGCTGTCAATGATCTTTTGTTCAAGCGAAGGATCGATGGTAAGCACATGCAGAACTTTTTCGTCGTCGGCGTATTGCAGACATAACTGCCGCGAAAGCGCCTGACGGGCTTTTTCGGTAAGGAACTGGGTTTCCTTGGTAACGGAACCATAGTCGGCAAGCGCTTCCAGAATCGCCGTCATATTGCGGATCGAAACCTGTTCGCGCAAAAGATTTTGTATTACTTTTTGTATGTCGCCAAGGCCAAGGCTCTTTTGCGCTTCTTCGACCACCGCCGGATAGGTCTTGGCAAGTTCATCCAGTATGCCCCGGGTTTCCTGGCGGCCCAGAATTTCGGCGGCGTGGTGTTTAATAATTTCGGTTAAATGTGTGGCGATAATTGACGGAGGATCTACCACCGTGTACCCGGCGCGTTCCGCTTCGTCGCGTTTTTCATCGCGCACCCATAACGCGGGAAGCCCAAAAGCGGGGTCGCGGGTTTTTTCGCCCGGTAATTCGTCTTTAATGCCGCCGGGATTAATGCATAAATAATGACCCATGCGTATTTTTCCCCTGCCGACATCAACCCCTTTTATTTTAATGCAGTACTCCGAAGGTTCAAGGCGCATATTGTCGATAATTCTGATGCGGGGAATAACAAGGCCCAAATCCAGCGCGGACTCGCGCCTTATGCGCTGTATGCGTTCAAGCAGTTCCGCGCCCTTGTCGCGGTCAACCAGGGGAATAAGGCCGTAGCCAAGTTCCAGCGATATGGGATCCAGCGGAACAATGGGGCTCATTTCTGCGGCATCGTCTTTGGGTTTTGCCTCGCCCGCCTTTTTGCTTACGGTTTCTTCAAACGCCAGTTTCTTTTTACGCCGCAGCAAAAACGCGTAAAGGCCCACGAGCAGCGCCATGGGAACAAGCACGTACCAGGGAAAACCCGGAAGAAGGGCAAAGCCCATAAGCACGGCGGCCCCAATGGCGTAGATCTTCGCGTCCTGGCTAAACTGGCGTTTTAGATCTTCGCCAAAAGTATTGTCGGACGCGGAGCGGGTTACAATAATGCCCATTGCGGTAGAGACAAGCAGCGAAGGAACCTGCGAAAGAAGGCCGTCTCCAATGGAAAACGTAATATAATTCGCCATGGCCGCCGTTATATTTTCGCCGTGCAGGGCGACGCCTACAATAATCCCGCCCAAAATATTTACCGCGGTGATCAGGATTCCCACCACGACGTTTCCCGAAATAAATTTACTTGCGCCGTCCATTGCCCCGTAAAAATCCACTTCGTGCTGAAGCTCCGCCTTGCGGGCGATAAGTTCTTCTTCGCTTATTGAGCCGGAATTAAATTCGGCCTCAATCGCCATTTGTTTGCCGGGCATCGCATCCAAACGAAAGCGCGCGGCGACTTCGGACGTTCTTGTCGAGCCTTTGGTAATTACAATGGCCTGGACCGCGATAATTACGATAAATATAATAAAGCCTACGACCAGGCCGTCCGTTCCGGCGGAACCGACGACAAACGAGGCAAACGCGCGTATCATGCGTCCGTCAAACTGCTGGCCTTTGGTAAGTATTAAGCGCGTGGAAGAAACATTCAACGCCAGGCCAAAAATCGTAACGATAAGCAGCACGGTCGGAAACGAAGAAAAATCCGTCGCTTTTTTTGTGTAAAGGACAAGAAGCAGAATCATTAACGAAAGAAGCAGGTTCATCGCCATAAGCGTATCAAGCAGAATCGTGGGAAGGGGGATAACCAGCATCATTACTACCGCGATAACGGCGGCGGCAATGGCAAGATCGCTTGTATTTCCCGGTGGTTTTAAACCGTTCGGCGCGTTTTTTACATCAGCCATGCTGCCTCCATTATGCCCCTATCCCATTCGCCCTGCGGCGGGTTTCGTTTATCTGCTGCACCTGGGCGTACACAAGCGCGAGCACTTCATAGTACCTGACGGGTACAATTTGTCCTATATCAACTTCCGCAAAAAGGGAACGGGCCAATTGTTTATTTTCGATAATGGGTACGTCGTTTTCTTTTGCGACAGCCTTCATGCGGAACGCGGTTTCGTCAACACCCTTGGCGCTAAGACGCGGCGCCGGCATGGTAATGTTGTCGTATTCCAGGGCGCAGGCAAAATGAGTCGGGTTGGTAACTACGACGTCCGCCCTGGCGACATTTACCGTCATGTTACGGCCCATTAATTCACGCATCCGCTGGCGTATTCTGCCGCGTATCTGCGGATCGCCTTCGTACATTTTGCGCTCTTCGGTTACTTCCTGGCGGGTCATTTTGAGCGACTGCCGGTACTGCCAGCGCTGGAAAAGCATGTCGGGAATCGAAAGCAGCAGCAGCAGCAGCGCCGCAATGATCAACATTCGTATGGCAAGGCCGCCGACGGTGACAAGGCCCGGCCAGATTCCGGCGTTTTGCAGATTGGCCAGCGTCTCTATGCGCGAGCGTATCAGAAAGAACGCCACCGAGCCGATAATTGCCATTTTTACGATTGATTTGGCAAAATTAAACAGCCCTTCCATGGAAAACAGCGTCCGTTTAAAATAACGGCCAAAATGGGGAACAATGCGCGAAAAGTCGGGAACAAGCGGCTTTGTGGTAAAGAGCGGGCCGACCTGCACCAGATTTGAAAAAACAGCCGCCGCGACGCCGGCAGCGGCGACAGGCCAGACCAGTTTTATAAAGTAGCTAAAAAACAATCCCGCCGTTACGCCGTCGCTTGCCGGATTTAGTTCGTTAATCCGCGTAAAGAAAAAACGTATCATTTCTATGCAGGTAGTAAGCATATACCCCGCCGAAAATAAAATGGTCAGCGCCGGAAAAAGCAGCCCCAGCGCGGCGATTAATTCCTGGCTTTTGGCAACACGCCCCTCTTCGCGGGCTTTGCGGATTTTATACTCGGAAGGTTCCTCGGTACGGCCTTCGTCTTCGGCGGCAAACCATTGAAGATCAATTAGCGGTGTTCCGCGCCGGGACCCGTACAGCATTGCGCCGGCACAGTTCATACGCCCTCCGTAATTTGCCGGCCGATCTGTATATAGAGCGTTTCTATGGCGCTAAACCCCGAATTGATGACGCGGCCAAACGCTTCTACCATAAAGGGCATGGTCGCGAGAATTAAAATAAACGCCGTCGTTATCGAAATGGGAAACCCTTCTGTTAAAATATTAATTTGCGGCGCGGCTTTTGAAATAAGCCCCGTCGCAAGCGAGGTAAGAAACAGGGTTCCCAATACGGGGAGCGAGATTACCATCGCGTCAAGAAAGAGCCGCGACAGACCCGAAAGCAGCATGCCTAAAACCGCTTCGCGCCCGTTTAACAGCGAAACAGCGCTTATGGTCTGTAACGAGCGTAAAAATCCGCCCAGGAATAATTCGGTAAATCCGTTTAACAAAAGAAAGACAAGCATGGCGACAAGGTTAAGGTATGATCCCATAAGGGGGTTTTCGATCTGCGACAGCGGATCAAAGGTTTCCGAAGCGCCAAAACCCATTTGCAGCGAAAAAAACTGCCCCGCCGTCGAAAAGGCCGAAAACACCGCCGTAATAAAAAACCCCATAATAACACCGATGACCGCCTCGCTGGCCGCCAAAAATACAAAGGTAAGCGAAAAAAGTTCCAGGCCCGCCGTGTTTAACGCCGAGGCGGAGGGAACCGCGGCGTACGCGGCAAAACCCGCCAGGGCGACGCGCGCAATCTGCGGATTCGACTCGGAAGAAAGAAGGGGAGCTGTTTCAATAAGGGCAAGCGCGCGCGCGGCGACCAGTAAAAAAAGCGGCGCTCCGTTTAACAATTCCCTAATCACGTTTGCTCCCTGTCCGGCGCAGTCTTAGCGCGCCATCTGCGGTATCATTTGAAAAAGCCGTATGGTGTATCCGCTCAACGACGAAAACATCCATCCGCCCAGAAAACCCAAAATCAAAAGAATCGCGATTACCTTGGGCACAAAGGTAAGTGTCTGTTCCTGTATCGAAGTGGTCGCCTGCAGTATCGCCACGACAAGGCCTACCAAAAGCGCGGTAAGCAGCATGGGCGCCGCCAAATAGAGCACCTGCAGAATACCTTCGCGCAGCAGCGTTGTCGCCATTCCAACATCCATGCGTCACCTCAACACAAACGATTGAACAAGCTGGCTGGTCAACAGCCCCCAGCCGTCAACCAAAATAAAAAGAATTAATTTAAACGGCATTGAGATCATCACCGGGGGGAGCATGATCATACCCATTGACATAAGCGCGCTTGCCACTACCATGTCAATTACGATAAACGGAATAAACAGCAGTATTCCTATTCTAAACGCCACGGTTAATTCGTTTAAAATAAACGCGGGAATAAGTACATAGGTCGGCACATCCGCCAAATTCTGCGGCGCGTCGAGCCCCCGCATCGCCATAAAAAGACGCACATTGTTCCTGCCGCTGTCGCTGCGCATCTGGCGGTACATAAAAAGACGCAGGGGGCCTTCGGCTTCGCGGTAGGCGGTTTCTACATTTATTTCGCCCGCCGCCAGCGGCCGGAACGAATTCCGGTATACATCCTCCAGCGTCGGCCGCATGATAAACAGGGTAAGAAAAAGGCTGATTCCCAGCAAAACCTGATTCGGCGGCACCTGCTGGAGCGACAGGGCCCGCTTAACAAAATCAAGCACGATGGAAATACGCAGAAAACTGGTCATTAAAATAATAATGCTTGGCGCGAGCGAAAGCACCGTGAGGACAAGGAGCAGGCGCAGCGAAAAGGCGACTTCCTGCCCGTTGGCGGGGTTTCGCACGGTAAGATCGATAAACGGAATAACGCCCTCGTCCGGCGGAGACGGCAGCTCCGTAGTTCCCGTCCGGGCCGCATCGGGAGGAGGAACCGTAACACCCCCCGAAGCGGGCGGAGCGGTGACCGCCGGGGCGGCCTGCGCAAAAAGTTCGGCGCCCAAAAAGAGAACAAGCAGCGCCGGTAAAATTCGTTTACCCACCTTAAAACTTCCTGAAACGTTCGCGGCGCTGGCGTAAATTATCGAGCCGGTTTTGTTCGACCGTTCCGCCGCCGCCCAGTTTTTTTAACAGCGCCCTGAATGAAGGGAGCGGAGTCAGCGCTTCGGCGCTTTTGGCCGAATTATCGACAATCATCGCGTCAACGGCTTCCCTGTCGGTGACATCCGCAATGCGGGTTACCCCGCCCTCGCCGGAACCGACCAGCCAGGCGTTTGTTCCCACCGAAACAACATGGATATAGCGCCCGCTCCCCAAATGGGTCGACGCTAAAATGCGTAAATGGGGATTTTGTTCGGCCCGGGGACGGGAAAGCCGTTTAAGGCAAAAGATTACCAGATATATGACTACGGCGACAAGAATAAGAACAAAAAACATGCGAAGCGCCGCAAAAGAAGACGACGAAGACTGAACGTCCCCGTCTATGGGAAGCAGCGATTCCCGTTCCCGCCGGGCGGCCTCCGCTTCGTCCGCGGCGCTTTCGTCATCTTCCAGCGAAAGCGTTGTTTCATCGATACGGCTGCCGGCGGTTTCGTCATTTGTCTGCGCGGACAACACACAGGGCGCAAGGAGAACAATAATGAGCAACAGGTAAATACGGTTCAGTTTTCCCCTCCCAAGTTAAACTGAACGCGGCTTATCAGGCCGCGGCTATTATGACGGGCGCAGGTGCGATCGCCTACCCAAGTGTTTCTGTCATGCGTTCCATGGGCGACACAATTTCGGTAACGCGCACGCCAAAGTTTTCGTCGATAACCACCACTTCGCCCTTGGCGATTAATTTGTGATTTACCAAAATATCCACAGGCTCGCCGGCAAGTTTATCCAATTCGATAATCGTGCCTTCGCCCATTCCTAAAATTTCTTTAATAAGCTTTCGGGTGCGGCCCAGTTCGACGGTCATTTCCATGAACACGTCCATAATAAGGCCGATGTTCCCCTGTTCCTGGGTCGCTGTTCCGGGCATAAGGCTGGGGAACTGTACCGATTGAACCTGCCCCATATTTACGCCCATCGCGGGCATTCCGCCCATCGCTCCCATTCCTCCGCCCATTGGCATTCCGCCGCCCATCGCTCCCATCGCGCCAAGGTTCGGCATCGCCCCCGTATCCATTCCGGCAAAAGGCGCAACCGGAGCGGGACCGGCGCGGCCGACAAGCGCCTGCGAAATGTCAAGGGCGCTTTGCGGGCCAAAGATTTCCCACAGCTGGTGGCTGCGCCCGTCGCCCAGCGTAATCTGGTAGGTGGCGCACATAAAGGTTCCGCCGGGAAGGGCGACAACAGCCTTTGGAACATTGGCCGCTTCCGGCGACACCGAAGCGATTGATTTATTCCCCGTTTTATCGGTAAGCGCGGTAATCTGGCTTCCGACCAGCTGGGATACAACTTCGCCCAAAACAGACATGGCCATTTCATCAAGCTGGATGTTTTCTTCTTTGTTCATCAGCGACGCAATCGCCTTGGCGCTGTCTTCGGAAAAAAGAAAACTGTGTTCGCCGGGAAAGCCCGAATTAAAATCCGCCTTTACCGCGGTAACCATATCGGGAAGCTGCTGCAGAATATCTTCGCGCGTCATGGGGACCACATTGGGGCCCCTGAATGTGACGTCTTTTCCGGTCATCATGGACAGGTTCGAAGACTGGGCGTCTACCGTTCCCGCCAAAAAAGTCTGGAGGGCCCTGCGTTCCTCGTCTCCGCCTATGGGGGCGGCCATGACGGGCGCGGGCGTACTTGTACTGCTGGAATCTACGCCAGCCAGCAACGCATCTATTTCATCCTGAGAGAGAGCGCCGTCACTCATTACAGTTCCTCCGCTTCTGAAGCAAGCTCTTCAAATTCTTCCTGTTCCAGTTCGGCGGTCTTTTTAACGACCTGAACCGCGACTCTTCTGCCGACCACGCCGGGACGGCACAGGAATTTTCGCTTGCTTCCAATATTAAGGGAAAAAGCATCCCCGACCTGTACATTGTACAGCCGGACCACATCGCCAATCCGCAGGGAAAGCACATCCCGTACTGGTATCTGAATTTTGCCAATTTCCGCTACTACATTAACATCGACAGTTGAAAGCTTATCCTTTAAGACGGTCAGGTTCTCTGTTGTGGTTCCCCGGCGCACCGAAGAATACCAGAATTGGGCGGAAAGCTTGCCGATGATGGGTTCTATTGTGATATAGGGAATGCAGAAGTTCATCATACCTTCTACATCGCCCACTTTTGTCTCCAGGGTAACCAGCACCACCATTTCGGTCGGCGGTACAATCTGCGCAAACTGGGGATTGGTGTCAATCTGCCCCAGCCGGGGCCGCAGATCGATCACCTGGGACCAGGCTTCGCGCATGTTTCCCAAAATACGGACAATAATCCCTTCCATAACGGCCTGTTCGATATCGGTCAGTTCGTGCTGGGATTTGGTACCCTCGCCGGTGCCGCCAAAAAGCCGGTCGATGATCGAAAACGTTATCGCGGGGTCGATCTCAAGAATCGCGTTGCCCTTGAGCGGGTCCATGTTAATAATCGCCAGCGTTGTCGGCGTGGGAATGGAGCGTATGAATTCCTCGTAGGTCAGCTGATCTACCGAAGCGACATGGACGTGAACCATTGAGCGCAGCTGGGCGGAAAGACTTGTCGTGGTTAAACGGGCAAAGGTTTCGTGCATGATCGAGACTGTTCTGATCTGTTCTTTGGAGAATTTGTCGGGCCGCTTAAAGTCGTAGATTTTGATCTTGCGGGTGTCCGCCGCAGGGCGGAAATCTTCTGGTTCGGTGTCTCCGGCGTTAATCGCGGTTAATAACTGATCTATCTCATCCTGGGACAGAACTTCGGTCAAGTTTTAGCGCTCCTTCGTTACGTTTCCATTACGTCCAGTTTAATAAAATAAATCTCCCGTACTTTGGCGGTATCCAGATACCGCGTATTAAGGAGTTCCCGAATTTCCTGCTTTAGGACCATCTCGTTCGCCGGCTCAAGTTCGCTGTAATATTTCCCGGCAAAATAGTTGCGGGTAAAGTCGCGCAGCTGCACAACCCGCGCGGTAAGCTCGGTAGAAGCGGCGTTATTGTTCATGTCATAGCCGATAACCATGTCTACTATCACGGTATGATTCTGATCCCGCGTACTGGTGCTCAACTGGCCAATAAGATTAAATGTAGCGTATTGGGGCCGTGTTCCTACATATTCGGCTGTCGGATCAAAAACAGTCTGCGATTCGCCGCGGCCGTTCATAATATTAAAGGTGATTACCGCCACGGTTACGATAAACACAAGCGCGCCAAGGCCGATGGCCGCAAATTTGAGGAGATTGGGCAAAAGGTCCGCAAGGCCGCCGCCCGATTTTTTGGATCCGCCGTCTATCCCGGTTACATCCTCGCCGCCGAGATCCAGGCCGTCATCATCACCCATCTGGTACCTCCCAAATCCCAGAGGCTTTTCCTGAGTACATAAGAAAAACCTCCCAGATTATACACATTATTCACAATTTACGCAAGTATCCTGTGCATAAATCGTATACGTTACCGCAGGACCGCTACAGGTGCCCTTCATCCAATATAACAATATCCACACGGCGGTTATTCATCCGTCCTTCGGCGGTATCGTCGCGGCTTACCGGCATGGTGGCGGCAAACCCGGCAACCTGGAAGCGATCTTCGTCAACGCCGATATCCGCCAGATAGTGAAGCACGGCGATGGAGCGGGCCGACGATAATTCCCAGTTTGAAGGCCATATGTCGGGATCGGTGTCGCTGCCGTCCGTGTGGCCTTCGATCCGAAATCGCCGGCCGGCCAGTTCTTCTGAATTAAGCAGCGACCCCAAACGCATAAGTATGTCGCGGCTTTCCTCGTAGTTGATTAACGCGCTCGCCGGCGCAAAAAACAGGTCCGACGCCAGGCTGATTATAATTCCCCGTTCGTCGTGGGTTACCTTTACCTTGTTTGATTTAATTTCCGGCTCAAACAGGCTCATCGCCCGCCGCGCCGAAGCGCCCAGGCTCCGCCCCCGGTCAAGGGAGGGCAGCGACATAATGGTATTGCCAAGGTCGGCGCTTTTGCCCGGCGAAATGGTGTTGCCGCCTGTTGACGCGCCCATGCCGATGGCGTTAAACGCCGAAATCATCTGTTGAAGCTGGGACGGATCCGATTCATCAGGATTAAAAAGCGCCACAAAAAAGCAGAGCATGAGCGTGACCATATCGGAATACGTAACCAGCCATTCGCTGCTCGCGCCGCCTATTTCTTTTCGTTTTTTTGCCACCGCCCGCTCCTAGTCTTTAAGGACTTCCGCCTCGACGGCCTTGCGGTCGCCGGGCTCCAGGTAACTTAAGAGTTTCATGGCAAGGATGCGGGGATTGTCGCCCGCCTGAATTGACAGCACCCCTTCGATCTGCATTTCTTTAATTTTTGTTTCCGCCCCGTCCTGGGTTTTAAGTTTTCCCGCGACGGGAATAAGAAGAAGGTTGGCCATAATTGAACCGTACAGCGTCGTGATCAACGCAACGGCCATGTTGGGGCCAAGGGCGCTTTTGTCTTCGAGGTTTTTTAACATGCCGATAAGCCCGATAACGGTTCCCAGCATTCCAAGGCCCGGCGCAAGGCCGGCCCACATGTTAATGGCGCCGATTTTTGAACCGTGCCGGTCCTGCAGCTGGGTTAATTCTGTTTCCATAAGGGAACGGATTACTTCCTGGTCGGTGCCGTCGACAACAAGCCGCAGGCCCTTCTTCATAAATTCGTCTTCGAGGTCTTCAAGTTCTTCTTCAAGCGCCAATAATCCTTCGCGCCGGGCCTTTTCGGACATTGACATAAGGCGGGTAATAATTCCCTTTTCGTCGTATACGGGAACCTTAAAGCACAGGCCGATAATGTTAAAAATTCCAATCGCGCCGGAAATGCTTGAAAAAGTGAACAGGGCAAACCACGAGCCCAGAACAACGATTAAAACAGAAGGAATATCGACAAAGGTAAGAAGGCCGGTACCGCCGGTAATAATACCAAGGCCGACCATGGCAAAGCATCCGCCTACTCCGATTATGGTTGAAAGATCCATAAGGCTTAACTCCTATTCCTCGTTTTTAAAAAGGCCGATCCGTCTGCGGTATTCGACAATGTTGTCGATTAACTCGTCCACGCTTTCACGAACAACAACGTGCTTTCCTGACAACATCAACAAAGTGGTGTCAGGATGCACTTCGATCGACTCAATTTGGTGGGGATTGATGTAGTATTCTTTTCCGTCAAGTCTGCTGACCTTAATCATGCAGGAAAGCTCCTTACCGTTTCCGGAATATTCATACAATCAATCCCCTTTTTTACTATCGCTTGAGGGTCAGGAGTTCCTGAAGCATCTGGTCCGCGGTCTGAATGGTGCGCGAGTTCGCCTGAAAGCCCCGCTGGGTTACGATCATGTCTACAAACTGATCGGCCAGATCGACGTTGGACATTTCCAGCGTTCCCGCGATAATTTTTCCCTTGTCGGCTACGCGCGCGGGACCAATATTGGCGATGCCGGAATTGGTCGAAACCACAAAGGTGTTTTCGCCGGCCTTTTCAAGGCCGCCCTGGTTAGCAAACGTCGCCAGCGCGACCTGCCCGATCGTACGGTTTGTTCCGTTGGAAAAAACGCCGTTAATGATTCCGCTCTGGTCTATATTGAAGTTTTCAAGATAGCCCATACCGTAACCGTCCTGTTCGACCGCTTTGGAAGAACTCTGCTCGGAAAACTGGGTTATGGCGCGGGTATACCCGCCGACGTTTCCCAGGTCAAGGGTAAATAACTGCCGTACCGGGGCGCCGTCTTCGCCGGGGGTTGTTCCCTGTACGTCATAGGCGACATTCATGATTACCTGGCCTTCGCCGCCCGATTCGTTTCCCGCGCCGTCTGCGGCGGAAAGCAGGAGGCCGTTATTGTCAAAGGTTACGTTAAACACGTTGGGTCCGCCCACCGCAGGAACGTCGGCGCCCAGACCAATTGCCGCGTTGGTGGGCGGATCGCTTTGTGGATCAACGATAACGGTCGCGTTCCACGAATTGTTTTCGCCGGGTACGCGGGTAAATTCAACCTGCATGGTATGGATGTCGCCAAACGAGTCGTAAATATCGATGGCGGTGCGCCAGGTTCCTGCGGATATTTGTCCGGGGGTGGGGTTTTCTTCGGGTATCTGGGGAAGCCGTTTGTCAAGGTTGCAGGCAAAATTGATCTGCGTGGTCGCCCGCGCGGGATCTTTTGATCCGACCGGAATAACCAGGTCTTCCACGCTGCGCGAAACATCCAGCGTGGGAACGCCGTCTATCTCGCGGGCCATCCAGCCCTGTACCCGCAGCCCGTTTGCCGGTTCGACCAGGGTTCCCTGGTTGTCAAGACCAAACGAGCCGTCGCGCGTATAAAAGGAACTGTCGCCGCTTTTAAGAATAAAAAACCCCGTGCCCGAAATGGCAAGGTCGGTCTCTACGTTGGTAGCCTGTAACGAGCCCTGCAGGTGTATCGTGTCGATAGACGCGATGCTCATGCCCAGGCCGATTTCTTTGGGGTTAATACCGCCCAGATCCTCGGTAGGACGCGCGGCCCCGGCAATCTGCTGATAAATCATATCCTGAAAATTTACCCGGCCTTTTTTAAAGCCGTAGGTATTAACGTTGGCAATATTATTACCAACGACATCCATACGCGTCTGGTGATTTTGAAGTCCGGAAACACCCGCAAAAAGTGAACGCATCATAATAGAACCTCCTATTCCTCAAATACCTTGGTAACCTGGTCCCAGTTGTAATAGTTCCCGTTGATAAGCACCTGGGGATTACCGCCCCTGGTAACCGCGCGGACAACGCCCTGGACCGCGGAATCGCCGTTCGTAAGTTCGACCGATTTTCCCAGCGCGCCTGTCGCGGCGGAACCGGAAATCATGTCGGCTATGCGCGAAAAGTCGCCGGACAGTTTGGTAAAACCCTGGGACATGGCGGTCATTTGTTCCAGACTGGAAAACTGCGCCATTTGGGCGATAAATTCCTTGTCTTCCATGGGCGCCATGGGGTCCTGATAGGCAAGCTGTTTCATAAGCAGTTGAAGAAAATCATCTTTACCCAGGCTCTGCCGGGGCGTGCGGACATCCTTTGCTTCAAACATTTCATGGTTGATTTTTGTCACGTCTTCTTTGTGCCGGTTAAATTCAGCGTCGTTCATTTTGAACGTTTGCTGGCTTAAATCCTGGCTTCTTGTATCAATCGCAGTCATTGTCACCTCTTTATGCTGCTGTGCTGTTAGGCCAGCACGTTTAATAGGGAAGAAACGCCAAAATACGCGCTTCTTTCAAAATCACTGGCGCCTGAAAAATCGTCATAACTGGACGCGGCAAGGCGTTCAGAATAGAAGGGCTGTTTGTTTTCGCCCTGCCATTCGTGTCCGCTGTTCCGGTAATCCAGCGCGGTACTCAGGGTAGCTCCCTCGAAGCCCGAATCTTTAAAGGCCTGTTCCAGGGTATGAATTTCCTGTTGAAAGGCCTTTAACGCTTCGTCGCTTTCGACAAGGATACGCCCCGATATCTTGTTTTCGGTCATTTCAAGATGTATCTTAACTTTACCCAGCGCTTCGGGTTTGAGCGAAAGCCTAATCGTGCCTTCGCCGCCGTCACGCAGCACTATCGACGCCTCGCGGACAATGTCGGGGGAAAGATCGCCCCGGAGCTTTTCGGCAAGGATCTGGTCAAAGCCGCCGCCGGAATCCGGAAGGGGTTTTTCTACGGAATGTTCAGCGCTTTCGTTCCCGCCTGCGCTTTCGACGATCAATGCCTGATCCTGCCGTTCCGTCTGAACCGCTTTAAGGCCCCGGTCAAGCCGCGCCGCCGGGGCGTCGCTCCGCATATCCACCACCGTAACACGGTCTTTTCGCTTTTCGCTCTTCCGTGTGTCCGGCTTTGGTTCGGCTTCCTTGTTCGGTTTACGAATTTGAAGGGCGATCCCGTTTTCATTCTGCCGGATGGGTGAACGATCTTCCGCTTTAACGGATGGTGTTTCGGAAAGCCGGATTGGGTTTTCGCGTTTTTGGGTTTTGGCGCTTTCTGTCCTGGCGGTTTCTGCCGGGGATTGTTCGGGCGGGCGGAAATTCAGCGGCTGGTCCTCTTTTACCTGTTTTGCCGCTTCTGCCTGTTTTGCCTCAAGGGTTTCCTTTTTTTCGGCGGAACGAGGCGCTGCGGTAAAGACCTTTTTTTCTGCTGATTTTTCACCCGCAGGCGTTTTTTTTACGTTTTTCGCCTTCCCGCTCTGTACCTTTTGGCCGTCTGTCCGGACTTGTTCAGGTTTGAGCGGAATTACTTCTTTTGCCGCCGGTTTTTTGGCGAGGCCCGCGAGCAGTCTGGCAAAAACACCCGTGGCTTTCTTGCCCTTCTGGTGTAAAGCTCCGGGGGAAAGCTCCTGAGCTTTTGGGGCAGGATTTTGTTCGATTACTAACATCGCCGTCCTTTAGATTCCGGACGGCCGCTGCTTACGGAGTGCTGACAACCATTTTACGTTGCAGCTCGGCGGCCCTTTCGGGCGGCAGCAGTGAAATCCAGTAGGGAACAATGGACGCAGTCCCGTCCCGCTGGGCAATCTCTTCGGTCTTCCGGAGTACGTCAATGGCCTGCTGGTCGTTCATCGCGGCAATAATCGCCACCGCTCGCTCCGGCGGCATACCGTTCAGTTGCTGCGCAATACCTTCAACGTTTCTGTCTCTATTGTCGGCATCATTGGCGGCGGCATTGATGGAAATTTCCCGGTCATCCAGCTGCCGCTGCCGATCCTCCAGATCGGCGGCCATTTGGGTAATTTCGCCGCGCTGGGCTTCTATGTCGGCCGCTTTCCTGTCCAGATCAAGCTGCTGCAGGGCCAGCGCCTCCAGGCGCACGGCAAGGCGTTCGGCGTCCAGGTTGATAAAGTCTTCGTCTCCCAGTTCCGCCTGGGTGCGGCCTTCGCGCCCGATAAGACGGTACAGCGGGGCGAGCGCCGTTTTTGCGTCGATTACATTCAGGTAGTCAAACCACAGAATCCCCCCGCCAAGAAGCGCCGCAATGAGGACTAACAGGACTATTATTCTTCCCAACATGGTTTTCCTTTCACGCCATTCCAATAATGGCCCTATTACTGATAATCGGTCAAGCCGGGCCCTACTTGATAGCCTTGTAAAACTGCCGATACTCGTAAAGGAATGTGCTATGGCAAAGGCGCTTTAGGACTTCGTATTGTGCGCCCCTGAGTTCCCGGGGCTGCCAAGCAGCTCTATGCGCGCGCGTATGTAATCAAGGCGGTCGTGGTTAAGGACGGCGCGGCAGCGGCCGTTTACTTTTTCCACCTGGTAGTTTCCCCTGCTGACAAAACGCCTTCCCCCTCCTTCGGTAAACCAGTACACCAGCGCGATTGCGTCGTTGTTTAGCTCCAGCGCGTTTATTCCCTTGCGGCTTATGGCGCTTCCCGAATTAAAGAGGCAGGGCACAGGAAGCTCGTCGCCGTAAAGGCTTTGGCGAAGTACATCGCGCCGTTCCGATCTGCGCAGGCGGGAAAGATCGCCGCGCAGGGCGGCGACTTCGGCGGCAATGCGGACTTTATCAGTGTCCGGGGCGGCGGTATAATCGCGGCACAGGCGTTCAATTTCGTATTTGATATAATCAAGGCGGCCCAGCGATTCAAAAAGCGTACGGTGGGTGTGTCCGATGATCGAAATACAGGAATGGGCAAGCGAAAACGCATACGCTTTTTTTTCGACCGAAAAGCGGCGGTAGGGAGAACGCGCCACAGAAACATTTCTGATTCCGAACGGGGCAAAAATATAGCGGACAAGCGAATGAGCCAGATAATTGTACTTGGTAAATAATTTTGACGATTGGTGGCCGTGGTAAATAAAAACGGGGATTTGTCCGGTGTCGACCCGGAGCGCCTGATACAGCGGATACGAATAATTTTTTTCGTATACTAAATCCTCGTCATGATTGCCCAGCGTTTTAACAAAACGGCCGGCGGCGGCAAATTCATCAAAAAGGGTAAACAGTTCCCGCCACTGTTTATTGATTTCGCCAAGGCGGTAGCGCTGGAGTTCTTCAATATCGCCGTTCAGCACCAGAATAAAGCCTTTGGGTAAATAATAATCGCGCAGCATGACGGCAAGGAGCCTGCCGTTGGCGGCAAGATCGTCGCGGGGGCCGCAGCCCATGTGCAGATCGCTTAAGATCAGCAATTTGCCGCCGTCACGCAAATCAAGGTGAGCCATGCCGCCTTCTTTACCAAGTCCCTCTCCGGCGGCAAGCGATGAAAAAAAAGGAGCTTCCATTACGCTTCCCTTTTTTCCGCCGGTGAACTTTCAAAATCCTGGCGGCGCTTTTTATATTCAAGAAAATCCCAGCGGGTTACAATACCGGCAAGTCTGCCTTCTTCGACAACCGGAATGTGCCCAATGTGATGTTTGTAAAAAATACGTTCGACTTCGCGCATGGTCATTCCGGGCACGGCGCATACCACGCCGCGCGCCATGTAGGCGCTTACCGGAGCGTTCATCTGCGACGCCCTGCGGCCTTTCATAATATCGCGCAGGGTAATAAATCCGCTTACTTCTCCATTCCTGTTCAGCACCGGTAAGCCTCCGTGATCAACCTCTTCCATGTATTTGGACGCGTCAAGAAGCCTGTCGGTTTCCGCAAGCGTGCACACATTTTTTGTCATAATATCCCGCACACAGGTTGCCGGCGTGAGCGCCTGCTCCAGGTAGCTGCGGAATTCCTGGTTAAAACCGGGGCCCTCCCTTCCGGTGAACGATGCGGAACCCGCGCTCTGGTGGCCGCCGCCGCCGTATTTTGCAAAAAGCTCGTGCAGATTTATGCGGTGTTTTTGACTGCGTCCGATTACTAAAATACTTTTTGTTTTGCGTATATAAAACAGGGCAAAATACGCGTCGGGATTTTCGATGCTCATTATTTTTTCTACCACGGCGGCAAGACCCTGAATGTGATCATCCAGTTCAAGGTAACTTAACAGAATTTCGTTGCCCTGAATCTGAACTGTCTGAATGACCAGTAAAAGCTGGTTAAGAACAAGAATTTGATCGTCTTCTTTAATGGGATCAAGAAAACCCTTGACAAGGCGAAGCGACGCCCCCTGATCCAAAAGCCAGGCGGAAACTTCAAGATCTTCTCGGTGGACGTTTTCGTAAATCAGGCTGCCGGTATCGGCATAGATTCCGGTAAGGGCGATGGTCGCCTCTTCGCTTTCAAGGCTAAGGCCTTTTTCCATCGCAAGCTTTGCCAGGCAGGTAGTATTTGCCCCCCTGTTTTTTCCTTCAAGGCGCGCGCCCAGAATGTCGCAGTTCCCCGCCGGGTGGTGATCATAAATAACAATCGCCGGATCGGAATTTTTAATGCAGGCAAGAAATTCCTTAATGCGCGAGGCGCTTGAAGTATCGACAATGATAATATTGTCAATGCGGCTGCCGGAAATATCTTTGGGATAGACGCAGTCAAAGTATTTTTCGTAAAGCGTATACAGCCTGTGCGCCGCGGGAGCTATGCGGATGCTGCGCACCAGCTGGTAACCGGGAAAAAGTTTTTTGACCAGGATAAGGGACCCCAGGCAGTCAAAGTCCATATTGCTGTGACCAAAGGCAATGTTCACCCTAACGAGTATAGTAAAGTATTGACATTTTGCCAATTATAACCAAACGATGGGTTATGGTTATTTATCTTGCCTCGGGCAACAGGCACAAAAAGCGGGAACTACAGGCGGCGTTTTTGGGGTACGAACTTAAAACCCCTCTGGAAGCGGGGATTGCCTCATTTGAAGCCGACGAGTGCGGCGTCACGTTTATGGAAAATTCGCTGATCAAGGCGCGGGCGCTCCGCCTGCTTCTGAATAAAGCCGGACTGGAGGGCCCGGTTCTGGCCGACGATTCGGGGCTTTGTGTCGACGCCCTTGGCGGAAGGCCGGGTATTTATTCCGCCCGCTATCGCGGAAAAACCGGGAATACCGGGCCCGCTATAAGCGCCGGCGAACAAAACGCGCTGCTGCTTGACGAGGTAAACGCGCTGGCGGGCGCAAAGGGCCGAAGCTGCCGCTTTGTCTGCGCGATGACGCTGCTTTGGGAGGCCGAACGCTTTTGTACCGCGCAGGAAACCCTTGAAGGGGAACTGGTCATTACTATGGATGCCGCGCAGGGAAGCCTGGGTTTTGGCTACGACCCTGTCGTGTTTTTGCCGGAACGCGGCTGTACGGTCGCCGAACTGTCCGAAGATGAAAAAAACCGCATAAGCCACCGGGGCAAGGCGGCGCGGCTTATCTATTCCTGCCTGACGCGGTAACTCAATTGCCGCGTGGCGGCCAACCTCGCCAACATCACGAATGAAAAAGCGGAAATCATCAGTTAGGCGAAATATAAAAGCAAAAAAATACTTGACAAAAATAAGAACAGAACTTATTATATTATTAAGGTTAATAAAACTCTATGGAACAATGGATTGAAAAAATAAGAAATAAAATCTTAAAATATCTTTCAAGGTATGGTATTTTTGCTTCTGTTATTTTACTTATCTCCTTATTACTTAGAATATTTTTTCCAAATTTTTATGATTATTTGGATAATGCAAAATTGAAGAGATGTTACGAAGCACAAAAACATGCTCTCAATAAAATAAATATCGAATATTTGAATTTTGAAAATTTATATTTTGTCCCAAATAAATCATTAATGAAAATTACTTCTAAGAAAGCGGGAAATAAAGAAAGCGGGAATTTTATGTATAAAGTAAATGAGGATAAAATTGGAGAAAATGAAATTGAAGCAATTTGTGTAAGATGGGAAAAAAAGAACGATGAAGAAATAATAATCAATATTAGACTTGTTTACTGACCCGGCAATATACATATTGACATATAATGATTGGAGGATGGAAAAGCAAGACGGCAGGAAGCTGGGTGCGACAGCATTAGAAGAAAGGCGGAGAATAATAATCCGTATGAAGGAAAACGGGAACAGCCCTTCTGAAATAGCGGCGGCTACCGGTTGTTCACGCCAGGTTATATACCCGCTGTGGAACAACTGGAAGAAAAGTA
>JAIRYT010000105.1 GCA_031267675.1 Treponema sp.
GTACCAAATCCACTGCCGCTTCTTTGAACTCTTTGGTGTACTCTCTTCGTTCTCTCATGATTCCTCTCCTTGGTTTATCACGAGCTTAACCTACTGTCCATCGCTCCGGGGGAGGTCCAGTTCGTGGTCCGTGACGGTTCGTGTCCGTGATGGTTCGTGGTCCGTGATGATGGAGGTTCGTGGTTCGAAGGCAAGTTAATATTTAAAATCACTCTCGCCTATAAATTCGCGCAGTATACTGTCGCCGGGAACATACTGCGGGGGAATCGGGACAAAGTTTTCAAGGAACGACAACAGGCGCCGCGCCTCCGCGTATTCACGCATATTGGGTTTAACCGATTTAAGCAGCGGTTCCGCGTAAAATTTAAGAACGGCCAGTTCGTAGTCAAGCGCCGAATTAAAGGCCGTATCCGCGCTGTCCTGAAACGGAAAAATATGCCGGGCCTCGCCTTTGTGAACACTGGGCCACATGGAAATTGTTTTTGCCGCCGAGGTGCCGCGAAACTGATTGTCGCGCACCATGCGCCGCAGCAGACGGTTGTCGCTTGTCGGAATGCGGTTGTGATCGTCCAGATTTAGCTGGGTAAGCGCGGAAATATACAGAATGAATTTTAACTTTCGTTCAATCTGCGGCGTACAGGCGTCGTTAAGGCCGTGTATTCCTTCGATAATAAGAATTGAACGGCGATCCAGGGTAATGGGTTTCCCCCTGACTTTGCGGGAGCTTGTTTTAAAATCAAACACGGGCACATCGACTTCCCTGCCTTCAAGCAGATCCAAAAGCTGGCGGTTAAGGAAGGGCACGTCGAGCGCCTCAAGACATTCCAGATCGGGCTGGCCGTTTTCGTCTATGGGCGCTTCGCCGGGGCGGCGGTAATAATCGTCAAGACTTACCGAGATTGGCTTCATTCCCATTACCTGGAGCTGTATGGAAAGCCGTTTTGCGGTCGTCGTTTTACCGGAACTTGACGGTCCTGCGATAAGTACAACGCGTACGTCTTCGCGGCACTGGTAAATACGGTCGGCGATTTCCGCCAGCCGCTTTGCCTGAAACGCTTCGGCGATGCGTATATACTCTTTTATCGCCCTTTGGGATACCAGGCGGTTAAGTTCTCCGACCGAGTGAACGCCTACAATGCGCCCCCATTTTTTATATTCGCTGTAGACATTAAAAAGGCTGCGGCAGTCTACAAATTGTTCAATTTCCGTTTGCCCGGTTGCGGGAAAGCGGAGCAAAAATCCGTCTTTGTATTCCATCAACTCGAATAACGACAATAATCCGGTGCGGTTTACCAGCGGTTCAATGTATAGATCAGAAAAACTCCTGCACTGGTTAACGCGTACCTTTGGATCGCTGCGCTGTTCAAAGAGCAGCAGGGTATCGGCCTGCCGGTGGTGTTCAAACAGGGCGAGCGCTTCCTGGTAGGAAAGATAGGCGCAGCGTATGGGCGCGTCTTCTTTAACCAGCGCCCGCATTTCCTGTTCCAGCGCGGCGGCTTCGCTTTCGCGTTTTTTGCCGTCGGCAAAGGTATAGTAGTAACTGTGACCCAGCGAGTGGCCGATGATCAGCGTGCGTTTGGGAAAGCGTTCGCGCGCGGCCAGCGCAAGCAAAAACGCAAGGGAGCGCCGGTAGATTAGCGCGCCGTCGGGGCTGTCGAGCGGAACGGCTTCCATGGTACAGTTGGTTTCAAGCCGCGTTGAAAGCGAAAGTATTTCGTTGTTGACGCGGACGGCGGCAATACCGCCTTTAACCTTTCCAAAATTGTCCAAAAGGGAATCGGCGGCGGCGCCAAAGGGACAGTCGGCGCTTTTTGTTTTACCGTCCGCCGAATTAAAATTTATTTTGATTGTGTTGTACATGTTTCTCCAAAGGCGTCTTTAATTGCCTTAATCCAGACTCCCGGCCCCAGATACCGTACGGCGGACGGCAGGGAATGTACCAGCGAATCAAATGACGCGGGCCGGGTAAGGGCCGCTTTTATTTTATGCGCGTCAAGCTTTAAATTAAACGCGCTTGCGTTGACAGCGTCTTCAAGGGACGGCGCTTTTTTTTGTTCCGCTTTTTTTGTTTTAACGGGAGCGTTTTTATGATCAAATTCGGCGGCGGCGAATAATTCCGCCTGTACCAAACGGCCGTTTTTTGCAGCCGGTTTTTTGGCGCTTTGAGGTTCCGGCTGATCCCGGTCCGCAAAACGCGAAGAAAAATACAGGGCGATATCTTCCGCGCCGCGAAAATGTTTTTGCACCACGGCGCAAAAGGAATCCGGCGCGGAGTTTGTTTCCAAAAGGAGCGCGTAGTAATAGCCGGTATATTTTATGGCGGCAAGAAGCGAAATCTCTTTTAGGCTGACAAGCACTTTTGCCGCCAAAAGCGCCGATTGTTCCAAAAGTCCGTGCTGCAGCGCTTCTTCCGCCTGTTCCGAAATCAGGCAGAGCGGATGCGGTTCTATAACAAGGCGGTCAAAAAGCGAAAGCACCGGAGCGCGCGCGCCGGTTAATTCGTTAAAAAGTTTTTTTTCGCCGTCTTCCAGCTGCGCCCGTGATCGTATAAGCCACGCCCTAAAGAGCGGTTTTAACACTGCAGGCGGGCTTCCTTCTTCCATTGCGGCGGCGGCCTTTTCGCACAGCGCGGCATCTCCCTGGTACAGCGCCGCGATGGCGTCGACCAAATGCTTCCAGGATGCAAGCGAAGGATCTTTGACGGCGGCGGCCTTTTGCATCGCGCCCGGGTTTTCCATGCCGTTGGTAACCGCGTCAAACGCGTCAAGCAAATGCCACGCGCTGTCGCCGCGCGGAAGACTTTCTACTATTTCGTACAGATCGCCTTTTTGACAGCCCGGCGTTTGGTTTTTGCTTTGACCGCGGGGTATCATAATTCTCCCAAATAATTCTTTATCAGATCCAGTTTAAGGGATCGTAGTTTTTCTGTTACGGATACCTTGTAAATATGCGGATTAAGAAGCCGCTTGTAACTTTGATCAAAGCATTCAAGCTCCCGCGCGCATTTTTTGCTTATTTCCGGCAGCGAAGGAAGCGGTAAAACAAGTACGCCGTTTTCGATCCGTTTTTTAAGGAGCGGCAAGGGATCTTCTTCGATGGTATGGGTAAAATGGCGGTAATCCGCCTGGGGATGCCAGAACGCATAGTGCTTTCCCGCTTCCAGCGTTTCGGGATTTTGATCGCCGTCGAGCGATAAAATATCGGCAAAGGCAAGTCCGTTTGTCCGCAGGCGCCATACCTGTTTAACGCCCGGATTGGTTGTTTTTTCGGGGTTGTCGGAAAACTTTATCGCGGGAACAAGCATGCCCCCGGACCGGGCGGTTTTCGCGGCAAGCTTGTAGACGCCGGAAAAAGCGGCTTCGCTTCCCCCGGTAACCATCTGTGTGCCCACTCCCCAGGAATTAATGGGCGCGCCCGCCTTTACCAGCGTTTCGACAATTGATTCATCCAAATCGTTTGATACCGTTATGGTCGCGTTTGGAAAACCCGCGTCATCAAGGATTTTACGCGCCTGTACCGAAAGATAATGCATATCGCCGGAATCAAGACGCACGCCGAAATTCTTTCCCCGGGCGGCCAGTTCTTTTCCAATCTTGACGGCGTTGACAATACCGCTCTTTAGCGTGTCATAGGTGTCAATAAGAAAAACCGTTTTGTCGGGATACTGTCCGGCATAGGCGCGAAAGGCGTCTTCCTCGCAGGGAAAACTCATTACCCAGGCATGGGCCATTGTTCCCAAAACGGGAATGCCGAATTCCCTGCCCGCAAGCACATTGCTCGTCCCTTTCGCGCCGCCGATAAACGCCGCGCGGCTTGCCGAAAGCGCCCCGTCTTCGCCCTGCGCTCGGCGAAGGCCGAACTCCATAAGGGCGCCCGAGCGCGAAGCGAGCGATACGCGGGCCGTTTTGGTGGCGATAAGGCTTTGAAAATTGATGGTATTAAGAATCAGGCCCTCGATAATTTGACATTCGACAAGATTTGAATCGACGCGGATTAAAGGCTCCTGGGGAAACACGACGGTTCCCTCATCCATGGAATAAAGGGTTCCGGAAAAACGAAGGCCGCCAAGATATTCAAGAAAGGCGTCTTCAAAAAAATGAAGGGAATCAAGATACGCCAAATCTTTTTGTGAAAAGGAAAAATTGGCAAGTTTATCAATAAGGGTTCCCAGGCCCGCAAAGACCGAAAAACCGCCGCCAAAGGGCTGACGGCGAAAAAACATTTCGAACACCGCGCGGGAATTCATTTTATACTTCCAGTAACCCTGGGCCATGGTGAGCGAATAAAAATCGGTAAACAGCGCGGAACTTTGTTCTGCCGGAATCATAAAAAATCCTTTACTCCGTTAAACTGTACTCCGCTGTTTTTCATGGTTACAATCGCCTGTTCAAGCGAATTGGGCGGGGAATCAACAGCCGCCGAGGCGTCAATTACCACGTGGGTTTCATAACCCAGGCGGGTGGAATCGACTGCCGAATAAAAAACACAATAATCGGTCGCAAGGCCCGCCAGAATTACTGTTTTAACTCCCCTGTCTTTTAAATAATCGGGCAAATCGGTAGGGGTGCAGCGGTCGTTTTCAAAAAACGCCGAATATGAATCGATATGTTTATGGTAGCCCTTGCGAAAAACATAGTCGATACAGAAAGGATCAAAATCGCTGTGAAACCTCGCTCCCTGACTCTGCTGTATGCAGTGGTCGGGCCACAGGAACTGCTGGGTCGCGGCCGGAACCGAATCGGCAAGCTGCGGATATTGTTTGCCGAAATCCTGAACGCTCTC
>JAIRYT010000106.1 GCA_031267675.1 Treponema sp.
ATGGAACGGTATGGGTCACAATTACGTTTTAGACGGTCACGGAAGGATTGCCGCCCTTTCCGAAATGCGCCGGCAGGGTTATGACCTGCCGATTTTTCCCGTGGTATATATCGATGCCAGGGACGAAGAAGAGGCAAAAATAAAACTTTTACAGCAAAATTCCCATTACGGCACAATTACCGAAGAAGGCTTTGCGGAATTTATCGGTGATATGGTAATAGATATGGGCGAGCTTGCGCTTTCTGAAATCAAGCTGCCAGACGGGACGGTGGAAGTAAAATACAGGGAAAAAACCGAACTTATCCTTGAATGTGAAAACGAAACGCAAGCCGAAGAATTATACGGCGAATTCAAAGAACGCGGGATAAAGTGCCGTATTAGTACGCTATAGGACGGGAAAGTGCGCTTTGACATCGTAAAGAAAAATAATATCGCCGATAAAAGTTTCCGCGTGGCGCAGTTATATGACCAATTTGACCTGAAAGAAGATAATTTTGAAGAACATTTTGAGGGCGACATTGACCTTGAAAAAGAATGGCAAATCGGCGTCATTGTGGGAAAATCGGGAACCGGGAAAAGTACCATAGCGCGGGAATTATTCGCCGATTATTTCTTTACGCCGAAATATAAGGCAAAGTGCGTTATTGACGATTTTCCCAAAATGGACAGTACGGAATTATTTAACACGCTTTCCAGTGTCGGCTTTTCCTCGCCGCCTTCATGGTTAAAGCCGTATACCGTTCTTTCAAACGGTGAAAAAATGCGGGTAGACCTGGCGCGGGCAATCTGTGAAAAAAAAGCCGTTATCGTATTTGACGAATATACATCCGTGGTAGACAGGGAAGTTGCCCAGCTTGGCAGCTTTGCCTTGCAGAAAGCGGTACGCAGGCAGAATAAAAAATTTATCGCCGTTACCTGTCATTATGATGTCATTGACTGGCTTGAGCCTGACTGGATATTTTCCACCGACAGCATGGAATATCAGTATACAAGGGGGCTGGTTCGGCGGCCTAAAATTGAAATCGAGGTATACGAAGCCAGAGGATTCTGGGAAATATTTAGGCGCTATCATTATTTAACGCACAATATTCATAACGGTTCCAGGCAATATGTGGCGTTTTATAATGATAATCCCATAGGACTTGCCGCATATCTTCATACACCTTATCAATATGGTTCAATAATGAAAGGACATCGCCTTGTGGGGCTTGCCAAAAAATTACAAAACATCGTAGCGGGCGAATTAAGCAAGAAACATAAAAAAATTGATTTCACAACCTCGCAAAAGGGTTTCGCAAAATCATGCCTGTACGATCCTTGTTGGAAATTAATACACTCGGGCAGGCAGTCCCCCCAGGTTATAAAAACAATGCGTCAACGCGATTCCGCAAACCGCAACACCTATAGCTTCCGCTGGGTAGGAAACAATGCCGGCTAAAGGCTTTGTCAAAGGCGATCCCCGCATAAACCGTAAAGGCCGTCCCCGTAAACCGGGCACAATTCTTGAAACACTGGACGCGCAACTTCGCGGAACCGTTACAGGTGAAGACGGCGCCGTTATAAGAGAATTAAACGGCCAAGAAGTCCTGGCCAGAACTCTCGTAGAGGCCGCAAATAAATCAAAAGATCCTACCCTTGTCCGCCAGGTCATTTTAATGGCCCAAAAAGAAGCCAGGGAAGAAGCCCTGCAACAATCCGCCGAGCAGTCCTTAAAAGAGCGCAAACTAAAGGCCGCCGCCCAAAAATACGAGCTTGAAAACGAAATACGGAAACAGCGGGCAAAACAGCGGGCAAAAAAAGAAGACGCGGAAACCGCCATAAAACGCTTCAAGGCCGAACAGGAAGAAATAAAAACCCGCGCCATGACCGGGGAATATCTGCACGCCGAAACCGTGCGGTATTACCTGTCATTTATCGAGCGGGGCATAACCGATTGTTTTGCCGTTGTCAAAAAAATATCCGCCGACCTAAAACGCCTCTATACGGCGGGGCACGAACGGCAGGCGGAAAAACTACAGCAGGCGGAATTAAAAATAGCGTTTGAGAATGTCATTCGCGCCCTGCGGGACGAGATGAAAAAAAAATGACGCCGGTTGAACAAAAAGTAATTACATCGACAAAAAGCAATATAGCCTCATGGATCGCAAAATACAACATAGACCCCGTAATCCCCTCCGTTGCCGAATGGGCGTGTGAAAACCGCTATTTGCCGGCGGGAACTACGGAACGCCCCGGAATGTGGAGAGCCGATTTTATGCCGTACTTATTGGAAATACAGGATAATTTACACCCCGACAGCCCCGTAAGAATAACCAGCATAATGAAATCGACGCAATCGGGAGCGACTACGGCAATTGAAAATATGATGGGGATTACAATAAAATACGGCCTGCATAATATCCTATATGTAATTTCCGACATCGAGATGGCGAAACTGCGGAGCCGTGCCGCTATCGACGTGATGATCGACATGGGAAATTTGACGGAATACATAAAGCCGATCACGAAACGCGACAACCAAAGAAAGTCGGCCGACACCATTTTGTACAAGGAATTCACCGGTGGGCACAGGTTTTTAATGACAAGTTACAATTCGATAACAAAATTAAAATCTTTTTCGTGGGATTTGATAATTATGGACGAAATAGTGGAAGCCCCGTTTGAGATAACCGATCAGGGCGATCCGGAATCGATAATCGAAGCGCGCGGTAAAACGATCCGCGATCTAAAGATAGTAAAGTTATCCACTCCCTCAAGCGCGGGAAACGACCGCATAAGCCGCGCGTTTAAGTCGGGAGACCGCCGCGAGTACATGATCCCCTGCCCGCGCTGCGGGGGGTATCAGTATCTCGAATTTATGCACGGGCCCAAAGCGTTCGGTCTTTACGGCGACTACGTTTTTGACAAGCGCGGAAAGGCAAGCCTTGTTCCCGGAACTTCCCGCTATAAATGCCGCCATTGCGAAAAAGATTTTTTTGAACATGAAAAACAGGAATTCATGCTTGAGAAAGCCGCCGGCGGCGCGGCGTACTGGGAACCGCAGGCTGCGGCGCGGGACAGCCGCGACCGGAGCTATCACATATCAGCCATGATGAGCCCCATGGCCGAGTGGGGAAATATCATAACGGACTATCTTAAAACCGACATGGGGAAAAATTTACAGGAGTACCGAAATTTTGTGATCACCAACGAGGGCCTGCACCCCGAAACCGACCGCCGGATAGTGCTGTGGGACGAACTGCGGGCGCGGGCGGAAGCGTACCGTTCGGGCCGGGTGCCTTCGGGGCCGTTCGTCATTACCGGAGGCGTTGATGTCCATAAAAACCGCGTAGAACTGCTGCTGACCGCGTGGGGGCCGGGCATGGAAGCGTGGATTTTTGATCACCAGGTGTTTTTCGGGCAGACCGCCGACATTCACAGCCAGGTGTGGAAAAACGTACTGCAATACTGCGGGCGGGGGTATATCATACCCGCCCTAAAAGACGTCGAGATCAATATAGCCATGATCGGCGTGGATATATCTTACAACGCCGCCAAAGATCCGACCCTTGCCGAAGAGAAGCGCAGCGAACTGAATACCGCGCTCCTGTTTTGCGCCATGAACCCCCGCCTTTTTACCGCGATCAAGGGCATTGAAGAGGGGAAATCAAGGGGAGTAACCCTCACCCAGCGCAAACATAACATGATCGACGCGGTTTTTTATCTATGCGACGTGGGAGCCGTTAAGGACATTATTTTTGACGGCGCGAATATTGACAAATCCGAAGGTAAAAACGCCGTCCATTTTTCCAAAGATTTTCCCGAAGATTTTTTCCGCCAGTTTGCCAGCGAGTATTACGGCGAAAACGAGGCGGGGAAAGTCGGCTGGCACAAACTCGCGGATCGAAACGAAGTACTTGACTGCTTCGTGTATTCGCGCGCCGCCGCCATGATTGAGGGATATGAAAAACTGGACGAAGACGAATGGCTTAATCTGCGGGATGAAATAATAGCGTAACGGTCTTGACAAACGCCGCGTATATGGCGCATATTTACGAGGGGAAACCACTGTCGGGATGACAGAGGGAGAAGAATGGAACCAGAAACGTATCTGGAAGAACTGTACAAAGCGCGCTCCGCGATACTCGCCGGGGGTCAGTCATACGCCATAAACAGCGGGGGTGCCTCCCGGCAGATTACGGCGGCGAATCTTGCGGAAATCAACAAGGAAATTATCCGCCTCGAAAACCAGATAGCCTCGCAGTCAGGCGGCGCGGGCCTGTCCGCAGGGCCGGGGTGGTGATATGCGCCGCTTAATCCTTGGCAACCGATCCGTCGATCTTGACGGCATAACTTACAACGGATCAAACATCCCGGGCGACCTTGATTCATGGGCGCGGCTGGCGATCGGCGATACCCCGAATGATTTTCTAAGCGACACGTATGATTTGATTTCGCAAAGCTGCCTGTCCCTTTACCATACTTTCGGCCCCGCCAAAGCCGCCGTAAACAAACACACCGATTACGCCGTGGGCGACGGGCTTTATTTCCGCAGCCGGCCGGATTACGAACTTTTAGGCTGGACAAAAGAGAACGCGCGGGTATGGTCCAAACGCTTTCAAAAACTGATCGCCTATAAAATGGGCGCGCTCAATCTTTATCAGAAACAAAACGCCGCCTTCCGCTGGGCGCTCGCGTCGGGGGACACCGTTACTTATTTTATCCGCGAACAGGATCGTCCGCTCGACATCGTTGAATTCCCCGGATCGGAAATCGACGCGGACCTTACCGAAGACGGTGTGACGCTCGGCATAAAACACGACCGCTATTACCGGCGGCGGGGGTTTTATAACCGAAACGGCGGTTATATTGATTTTGCCGCCGAAGGCCGCCAGCAGGCGGTACAATTTTATTTAAAAATATCCCCCCGCCAGCTTCGGGGCTGGCCGTTAATCTACAGCAATATATCCGGCTCAAAAAACAACCAGCGGTTTGACGAGGCGACGCTCAGGGCGGCGATAAACGAAGCTATATTTTCGATCATCACTGAAACGGAAAACCCCGGCGATACCAGGAAACAGATTGAGGATCAGGCGCGGAAATTAAGGCGCGGACCGATAGGAAAAGCGATCGAGGCAATCTCAAACCTCGGCAGCGCGAAAGGAATCGGGCCCGGACAGGTATTGAATATCAATTCCGGCGGCAAAGTTACCCCGCTGGATAAAAAAACGCCGTCGGGAACATACGACGCTTTCAAAAACTGGAGCATGAAATTATTCGGGCAGGGATCAAACACGCCGCCCGAGGTGTTATTAAGCGAGTACAGCACGGCTTATACCGCCCATAAGGGCGCCCTTAACGATTTCATAAAGACCTATCTGTGGGAACGCGAGGAGTTCAACCGGATTTGGAATAAAACTGTCGTGAAAGAACTCGCGATAGAACTTATTTTAGAAGGCATGATCGAAGCGCCCGCGTTTTTCTCCGGCGGCCCGATAATACAGGAGGCGTATTTGAAAGGGCTTTATCTGGGCCCCGTTCCCGGCGCGATAAATCCGTTACAGGAAATAAACGCCAAAGAGAAAAGTGTTGCCAATATGTTTAGCCTTCGCGGCGACGAAATGTTTAACCTTTCGGGCGACGATTACGACGACGTGCTTGAAGAATGGCAAAACCAGGAACGGCTGTTTAGGAGTATGGGAGAGAAAGAACAGGAAGCGGCGGTTGCCGAACAGGACGAACAAAATACGGAGCGGGAGGCGCGGCAATGAAAGAGATATCGATAAAAGGCATAATCGGCTGGGACGTATTCGCCGAGGACGTCCGTAAAGAGTTGCCGGCGGGAAAAGAACAAATCCGTCTGCTCATAAATTCCGAGGGAGGAGAGATTTATGAAGCGTTTGAAATTTACAATCTTCTTAAAGAATACCCGGGCAAAGTAACCGCCCGCATTACGGCTCTTGCCGCCAGCGCCGCCGCCGATATTTTCTTCGGCGCGGACGAACGGGAATTCTATACCCATAGCGCGCTGATGTACCACCGGGCATGGACCCTCACGATAGGCAACGCCGAAGAACTGCGCAAGGAAGCCGGCATTCTTGACGCGCTGGATAAAATCCGCATACGGGATTTTGCCAGCGTAACCGGAAAAAACCTTGAAACCGCGATGGCGGAATTCACCGGTGAAACCTGGCTTATCGGAGACGAACAAATACGCGGCGCCGGAATCTCCGGAACGCTCGTTGGAGGCGGGGAACCGGAAGTAATTACCGAACCCGCCGCGCGTCTGCGTGTAACGGCGGCGATCGGGACGCTTAAAGAAGCGCGGGATATAAAAGACATCGCCGCGCGGAGCCGTGAAAAAATCGCCGCCCTGGCGCGGCCCGAACAGAATACGCCGGCAAATGCCGTGGTATATAAAAACGATGAAGGGGGTGCCGCAATGGAATTAAATGAATTCCTGGCACAACCCGGAGCCGTCGAAAAAGTTTTGGCATACGCCAAAGACAAGATCGGCCCCGGAGCCGATGAGGCAAAAAAGGCCGAATCGGATCGGATTTTGGGAATATTCGCCCTCGCGGGCCTAACCATTCCCGATGACGTTAAAACGGCGGTAGCGGGGAACACTACCCCGGAAGCATACGCGGTTAACGTCCTGACCAAACAGCGCGAAACCGAGGCGGCGCTCCAAAAAAAACCTTTGCCGATCACGCCCGCTCCGGTAGCGCAGCTTCCCGGCGAACAAGGGATCAAAACAAAGCCCGAAGGCGATCCCGTAACCGCGGAGACGGTGAAAGAAATCGCCGCAGGGATAAGGAGGTAAAACATGAACTATGAAACCGATTTTTTCCAGCGTCCCGTCGTGATGAACAACGCGCCGATTGCCGCCGGAACGTATAAGCGCGGACAGCTTTTAGGCGTCGTTGACGCGACGGGCATTTACGGCGCTTATAGTTCCTCGGCGGTAAACGGGCTTCAAATCGTCCGCGCCGTCTGCGTGAATGACGCGACCCTTGCCGCCGCGGGCACCGCCGCGATAGCGAAAGGGGAGTTCCAGAAAGAGGGGGTAATCGCCGCAAACGCGGCCGTCACCGCCGCCATGATCGCCCAGTGTTTCGATCACGGAATAATTTTGAATTAGCGGAATGTAATTCCGTTTATTTCGGGCGGCTTCCCGCCCATACACTGTCGGGAGACAGAGAGGAGTATTTTGTATGCCCGGTATATCCGATAACACGTTGACCCTGACCAGGGCCATAAAACTGGTCTTCCAGCAAACGCGGCCCGCGCTGGCCGATTTCCTTCGGCTTTTTTGGCCGACGGTAAAAACGTATGATACCGCCGAAATTCCGGCGGATAATATCATCGTGAGCCGCAAACTCGCCCGTTACCGCGAGACGGGCGGCGCGAGCAATATCTTCGCGTACGTCCCCGGCAAGGGCCTCGTATATGATCCGCCCGCGTTGGACGAATCAACGCCAATCACCGAGGAACTGGCGCGCGCGGTAACGGCGGGGCTTGAATCGGGCGCCCCCGCGCAGCAGCAGATTTTGCAGAAAGTCGCCGAGATACAGGCCGACCACGATTACATCATCACGAGCGCCATCGTAAAGCAGGCGGTGGACATTATGACGTTCGGAACCTTCCAGCCGAAGGGAAAGAACGGCGTAAACATCGGGGGCGTATTCAATTACAACCGCGATCCCGCGAATACCATCGCGGCCGCCGCCGATCCCGTGGAACAGTTGCAGGCCGCGTATGACCAGGCGAAGGTAAAAGGTTTGAGCGGCAATTTTATCGCCCTTGTCGGCGCCGACGTTCTTTCCGCCCTTGAAACCAATCCCGATTTTCAGGAAGCCCTTAAACTTCAGGGGCTTAACGCCGGACATTCCCGCCTTGTGGGAGAAAACAGCGTTCTTGCCGACATCATCCCCGGCGGTTTCAAAATCCCCGGCCGCGCGGCGCGGGCAAACCTTATCGCGTTTGACGAAAGTTACGAGGACGAAAGCGGAACGCTGGTGCCGTATATGAACCCGAAAGGGATCATCTTTACCAGCGGGAACGCGCAGCGGGTACAGGCTTACGGCGGCGTGTTTATCGTAAACGCGTCGAACGGACAGGCCCGTATGGAACGCGGCGAACTTATCAGCGACGCGTTCTGGCGGAAAGACCCCGACAGCTACATTCTTCGCAGCCAGTCCCGCCCCGTACTGGTCCCCGGCGACATCGACCAGATCGTGTACGCCGAAATCACCTAAAGGAGGAACGTATGGATATTCCTGATAGTAACGCCAAACAGGACGAAGCGCCGAAGGCGGATTCCGTAAAGAAGGCGGCGAAAAACCGCTATGAAGCGTGGAAAAACGCGAACGCGGATTTAATTAAAATTTCCGCTGAAAAAAAGAAATAGGACAAAGGGGGATCGCGTGGAGCCGTTTCCGTTTCCAGAACAGTTGCGATGGCAGCTTGAGCGCTCCCCTTTTTCCGAAGATTTTACGGTGGAACCCGAAAGCGATCCGCCGTTTACAGTCCGGGGTATTTTCGATGAATCGGTTTTAACCGGGGACGAACGAAAAACAACCCGTCCGGTACCCCGAATTTTGTTATACGAAGCGCCCGAATATATATCCGGGAAAACAAAAGTGATCGCGCGGGGGAAAGTATATCACGCGCAGAAACACGAAATTGACGCGAACATCGGCGTCGTTTTGTATCTGATATGAGGGGTAATATGGTTATTGACCCAAACTTTTTATTTTCGCTTGCCGCCGCCGTGATTTCTGCCGGCGGGATAATCGGGAGCTATTTCACCCTCAAAGCGAAGGTAAGCGAGAACGCGCGCGAAAACGAACGCCAGGAATCGCAGATCAAGGAATGCGCGACAAAAATAGAAATGTTCGCCATCGAAAAGCGCATGGACGAGGACCGGGTGCGCAACGCGGAGCAGCACAAAGAGTTCTATGATACGCGAACGCGGCAGGGCGAACGGATCGGCGCGATGGAAAAAACCATCGAGTATTTCGGCGAAACGCTGTCCGAAATAAAAACAAGCCTTAAAAGCATCGACGACAAAATCGATAAAATGGGGAGGGCGCGGTGAAAAGATTCGGTATGGATATACTCTACAAAATTACCAGCCGCAAATGGTGGTGCTGGGTGGTAACGACCGTTATTACCGCCGGCGTGTTAAGGGCCGACGGCGATCACGCGTGGATTACGCCCGTGATAATCGTGTGGGGCGTGGTTTCCGTTTTGTTTTTCGCGGGCGAGACGCTTGTCGACGCGATAAACGAAGCGGTAAAAAAAGCGGATATTAAACTGGGGGCGGGAAAATGAATTTTAGCGAATTTATAAAGGCGTATCTTGGAAAAGAAGTTGACTTTGACGGCCACTATAAGGGGCAGTGCGTCGACCTTTTCAGGCAGTACTGCAAAGACGTGCTGGGTATCGACCAGCCGGCCCCGGTGGCGGGCGCGGTGAATTTTTGGGAAAATTATGAAACGGATCCGGCGTTAAAAAACAACTTTACAAAAATCGAGAACACCCCGGCCGGAGTGCCGGAATACGGCGACGTGATGGTCTGGAATAAAAACAGGGGCGGCGGTTTCGGACATGTCGCAATTTTTATCGAGGGCGGAATACTGATGTTTACCAGCCTTGATCAAAACTGGCCGTCATTGTCGGTCGTTACCAGGACCGTACACAACTATACCGACGTGCACGGATGGCTAAGGCCGAATAAAAAAGTAGGTATACCCGGTGATTAACTGGATCGCGGAAACGGCGGCGGGCATTCTTATAGGCCTGCTTCTGGTCAGGTTATTTTTCGGGGAATAAAATGCAATGGTCAACAGTAATAGAGATTACGCTGTTACTTGTCGTGACGGCGATAGCGGTTATAGGGAGTGAATGATGAACAGTGATTGCAATCATGTCGCGGGGGAACTCGCGTACTGCCGGAGCGGAACCCCGGTATACAAATGCGGCAAGTGCGGCGCCCTTGTATGGCGCGGGCGCCGTGCCGCGGAGCCCAGGAACAGGCCGAAGCGCCTGAGCAAGAAGGATCGTCTTCGGACCTGAAGGGCCGGGGTATGAGGGGGAAAAAGAGATGAAAAAGGGGATAAAAAATGAAACCGTTATTGTTTTTATTATTGGCGTTACCCTTGGCGTTACAGGCGCAGGAATTTACGCCCATATACGAGAACTTGGACAGGTTGGAAAGTTTAATGACAGAATCGCGGAGCTTGATCGAGAATACGCGGATCGACAACGAGACCTTGAAGACGGACTTGGCGAATCTCAACGAATTATTGAAGACGCAAGGGCAATTACTGGTAGAACAGCAGCAAGCCTGGAACGAAGCGCGGGAAATATCACGGAGGCAATCGCGCTTACTCGCGAAATATATCGGCAGATCAAAGACCTTGACAATATCCTTAATAGTCGCGGTTCCGGCGGCGGCGTTAATAACATGGATGATCGTCAAATGATACAGATGGTTCAAACCGGAAATTTTCCCGACTTTGAAACGCTGGCGCGGCAATTCCCCGGGCTTGGCGCCCGCGTACTGGGGTATCTGGGCAAACAGGCGGCGATTGAACTCGCCGGCATGATGGAGGCCGGAACGGACGGCGTACAGTTCCGTCAAATGAGCGGAAACAGAAAATCGCGCGGGGGAAGGCGCATGGTTACTTACTCCGTCGGCAAGGGGGCAAAATACGCGCGGGTGTCAAGTTTCCCGCTCAATTTATTCGAGGGCGGCCGGAAACTCCGCAGCGGAGGCAAAGAGCCGGCGCGAAATATAATAAGGGGAAAATTAAAAGGCTCGTTTTCCGCGCGTATGGAAGGACTTATCGGCGAGGCGGAAAATCTAATCGTTGACGACTGGTTTAACAAGGCGTCCAAGGGGGGAATTAAAGCGCTATGAAAGAAATTTCCGTAATAACCGCCGGCATACTCGCCGATATAAAAAACGCGCTTCCCGCGTTATTAACGTCTCACGGCGCGGACGCCGTAGAGATTTACGCGGTCGGTTACGCGACCGATCAGGGGAAAAAATCCTGCGGCGTTTATTTTTCCGAAATGGACGAATCGCGAAACGAAACGTTTACCTTCGGAATAAACCTGCAATTAAACCAGGTAACCGAGGAAGATTCATACAAATATCTTGACGCGGTAAACGATTATTTGAGAAATAGTTTTTCCCCGCAGTCATACGGCTTTGCGGATTTTCAGTACAAAATAATTTATTGGGCTCCGTTCAAAAACTCAAGCCCCGAGTTATTTTTTGACGTTACCATGAGCGACACACTGGAGGATTGTGAATGAAAAACATTAGGGTATGGGCGGCGACGCCCGAAGCGAAAGCGAAACTTGAAGCGGCGGGCGGTAAAATCGAACAAAAAGAAAAAGCGCCGTGCCCCGCGATGAAACGCGCGCGCGAACAGGCGGAACGCGTAACGCGCGAACTTGCCGAAGAAAAAGCGGAAAAGAGGATTAAGCCGCCGTCGGCGGAAAAAATAAACTAACGCCGGGAGGCGTAAGGAGAGAGTATGAAAATCACCGGCGCGAAAGCGCAAATTTTCTTTGACAGCTGGGACCCTTCGCGGGTTATTGACGGAGACGGTACGATCACGACCACGGCGGGCGTATGGTACCGTATTATTAAAAAAGCCGCCGCGAGCAGTCTGCCGTATGACGAGGGTTATATATTCCGCGCGCCTATCGGAAGCGGGACGCAGATCGTTTTGAAAACGGGCGACGAGGTGTATCCCTTCCAGATGGACCGCATTTGCAAAACATCGGCGGACCTTACCGCCGAGCAGGGAACGGTTGACGCGAGCGACGACTGCGATCCGGGCGCGAGTATCCTTGACGGTATCGTGGTACGCTCCGGCAGTATCGGGAGTCTTTTCCGTTACAACGACGTAACGGGCGATTTTGACGACGTGACCGACACAATCGTTGAGAAATTCTTTGATATTCTCGAAGACGACGGCGCAGGGGTGTATACGCTCAAGGCGCGGAATGACGACGCGGTATATATGCTGGTGAACCTTAACAGCGCGGCGAAAGCCGGGCAAACGGAAATATGGCTCACCATTCCCATTATCATATCAAGCATGAGTATGTCCCTGGGCAATACCGACATACAGAACAAGGATATGTCGTGGACGCAGGGCGAAGGGAAATCGGCGGTTTACAAAGCCCCGAAGGCCGCGTAATAAAAAATTATCCCGCGAAACGTTAAAACGGAGTAGCGGGTAATTTCAAGGAGCATATATGGCTATTTTTAAAACGCTGCGGCAAAAAGACAGGCGGTACGTGTTTGATTTTCTGGGAAACCGGAAAGATCCTAACCCCGCCGTATGCGTATTCGCGCGCTTTCCCCAGCCTGACGAAAATTTTATGCCGAATCCGAAGGGAACGGTTTTTAAGGGAATTAACCTTGAAAAATTAAGCAAGGGAAACAACGGCGAACTTGAGCGGTTTACGTCCGCGTTCATGGAACATTTTTCCGCGAATATGGCCAAAGTTGATTACGCGGCGTTTATCCGCGAATGTGTCGAACATTTCGAGAATTTTAATTTTGAAAGCCCGGAAGGCGAAAAAAGCGAAATTAAAACCGTAGAAGAATTCTTGCTGGCAAACCCGGAGTTATGGGCTCCCATCGCGCGCGACTGTTACAAATACGCGCAGGAAAGGGACGAATTCGCGCTGGGGGAATAGAACGCCTTGTAATAGGATTACGGCTGGTATTACAGGGCAAAACGGCGGACGATGACGGCGGGGAACCCTGGCCGATAATAGTGGCAGGCGTAGAAAAGCCGGTACCGAGTAATAAAATCGGGGAGTATGTTAATTATGAGTTTTGGCACTACTACCATTTTTATACCAAATGTAAATCCGCCGGGCCGCCCCTGCCGTACGGATGGCTTGACTGGCCGGTTTGGATAGTACAGCTTATGACGCATTTTGACGCGGTGTTAAAAAGCAAACAGCGGCGCGAAGATTCGGAATTCCAGGCGGCGTTACACGGCGCTAAATTAAGGTAAAGGCAATGGCTGACTTATCACTTAGAATAAACGCGAATTTCGAAGCGGCTAAAAAGGCGTTTGAAGACTTGGGCGCGGTATCGGCGGAAACCCGCAAAAAATTTGACAAATTCGCCGAAGGTTTCAAGGCCGAACAGGTTGATAAATTTATTGAAAAGCAAAAAGTGGCAGGCGCGGCGGTTACTGCGGTAAAGGGCGACATCGCGGGACTGCAATCACAACAGGCGGCATACGGGCGCGAAATTGAACGGCTTATAAAATCGGGCCTCGATCCGGAAAGCGAAGCAATACAAAAACTTATCGGCGAGTATTCGGGCCTGGTCTCGCGTCAGGAATCGATGGAAACATCGACAAGGGAATTGGCGGAAGCCGAGGCGGCGACAGCCGAAGCGCTGCGGAAAGAAGGCGATATTGTTACATCGCAGCTTGACGTAAAAAGCAAACTTGAAAAAGAAAATATCCGCTTAAAAGAATCACAAAACGCCGTCAAGAACGAAATAAAAAGCCTGATTTCGCAGGGTTATGATCCGGAAGGGAAAGAAGTAAAGTCTTTACAGGATGAATATAAAAAGCTGTCCATGGAAATTGAAAACAACGGGCAAGCGCATAAACTAAATGAAAACGCGTCAAAATATGCCGCTATCGCCCTTGGCGCTCTATCCGCCGCAGTTGTTGCCGCTGGTGCATTTGCTATAAAAGCCGCCGCAGATGTAGAGGATATGACGGCATCTTATACGCCGCTTATGGGAAGCGCGGAAAAAGCGGCCGAACTCGTAAAAAGAATTCAGACCGAGGCGGCGGCGACACCGTTTGAAATTGGCGCAATATCCGATTCGGTAAAACGACTTTTACCGGCATTCGGAGGAAGCGCCGATGCGGCAATGAAAGCGTTCCGCATGATAGGAGATACCGCGCAGGGTAACGGGCAGCGCCTGGAAACTATCACAAACGCGTACACCAAAGCGATGATGAAAGGGAAGGTAAGCATGGAAGAGCTCAACATGATGAGCGACGCCGGGGTACCGATCTTTTCAGAACTTGCAAAAAGCATGGGTGTTACCGAATCGGAACTGATAAAAATGTCGTCAAGCGGCAAAATATCGGCGGATGATCTTGCTTCGGCGTTTGAAACCATGACCGGCGAAGGCGGATTGTTTTTTGAAGGGATGGAACTTTCAAGTAAAACATTTTCCTCAACGCTTTTAGGCGTAAAAGAAAATATCGGGAACATCGCCGGAGCAATCGGCGCGGAAATGCTTCCAACGATAAAATCGATTGCTACCGCCGTTTATGACACAACGCGTTCTTTTATGGACTGGATTTCACAGGGGGATAATCTTAAAAAATTAACCGGAATACTTTCAAATGTCGCTATCGCTGTCGGCATATTAGGCGCGGCGCTGGTAACGCTTTTAGTAATTGACAAAATATCCAAAGCAATGGCGGCGTTTAACATAATTCTTTCCGCAAACCCCATCGGCATCATTGTTCTCGCGGTGGCGGCGCTCGTTGCGGCAATCGTTTTGTTATGGAAAAACTGGGACTGGGTAGTGACCTACATACAGCAGGGCGCGGCGCGTATTGAATATGCCGTAAAATGGATTGGTTCGCAGATAAAAGAGAAATTCATAACGGCGGTCAACGGCGTTAAAATCGCGTTTATGTCCCTTCTTGACGTAATCCAGTCCAAGGTTCTGGGCGGCGTCGCGAAACTGCTCGAAGTGCTCGGTAAAATTCCGTTTGTCGGCGAAACGTTCGACAACGCCGCGCGATCGGTGCGCGGTTTTTCGGAAAATATAAGCGCGTCAATCCAAAACGTAAAAAACGAATCGGCGGCGATGATACAGGCCGCAAGAGCCGAACAAAACGAAACCGAAGCGGCGCTTAAAAGAAAACTTGACGGAATAGACAGAGAGGCCGCCGCGCGAAGAAACCAGATCGAACAGCAGAAAAAAGAAAACGCCGCGGCCGCCGAAGATGAAAAAAACGCCGCGGCGGCGGCCCAAACGGAAAAAGACGGCCTGGTAGGCGAAAACGCGAAAGCGGGGCAGGACAAATTAAAAGACATATTACAGAAATCCCTGCAGGAGCGCCTCGCGGCTTTGGGAGAAACCGAAGCGCAGACCAGAATAGAACAACAGGAACAATTCGCGCAATTCCTCGCCGGCCGCCTTGAAGCCGAAAATTTAGAAGGCGAGGCCCGCATTACCTATTTACAGGAGCAGCACGCGCTCCTTATGGAACAGGCGGCGATTAACGACGGGGAACGGATAGCGCTTGAACGCGCCACCAACGAAGCCATTCTGGCGGAAAAAAAGAAAATGTACGACGATCAAATCGCGCTGATGAATACACAGGTTTCGGCGACAGCCGACTTTTTTAATTCCGTCGGGGAGATCGCCGAAGCGTCAGGCAAAAAAAGCCGGGGGCTCGCCGTCGCGCAGAAAGCCGTAATGACGGCGCAGGCCGTCGTACAGACATACATGGCGGCGAACGCGGCGCTCGCGAACGGCGGCGGTGTTCCGTGGGGGCTTATCCCGATGGCGGCGACTATCGCGGCGGGGCTCGCGAGCGTCGTTAAAATTACATCAACCCCGATTCCCTCGGCGGAAACAGGCGGCAGCTTCATGTACCATGACAGCGGCCCCCGCGTTGACGGCGGGGTACTGCGGGTGAACAACAACGAACAGGTGGATATAACGCCCTCGGCAATGACGGGGAGCGGCGGGGGTACGCAGACTTTTAATCTGGTTTTTAATTCCGACATACTGGCAACCGCGATAAACAAGCTCGCGCGAAACGGCGATTTATACACCCTGCAGCTGGCGGGTAATCTGTGAAAATACTATTTAACGATATAATCCAGTACAGCGGCGCCGACCCCGCCCTTAAATCGCCGGCGCTCGCGAACCGATACGCGTACGGCGGAACCTTCGCGGTATCGTTTGACAAAGAGCGCCCGGTTGACGCGATAGGAATAGGAAACAGCGACGCTTCGGTGTTTGAAATAACCTTTAACGAGGGGACCGTATTTACCTTCGCGTTTAAGGGCAGCGGGCTGTACCCCATGCCGAAACGGATTAACGCGGAAAGCTTTACCCTGCAGACCGACGCCGATTTTATCGGCCGTCTTGCCGCCGGTATCGGCGTTGAAATATGCACGTCCGTATCAAAAGAACCCGGCTTTAACAGCACGGCGGAACCGCGCGTAACGCTGTCGGGCCAGGTGATCGAGGGGCGCGGCGGTTATACCTACCGCTCGCTTTCGCTTGACAGCAGATACCGGATTACCCGCGAGGCGATTGACGAAATAGCCGCCGGATATAAATTTATCGGAATGGGATATCCCTTTTTTATAAACCTTGAAAAAGAAGCGTATAAGCTTCCGTATGACAAATTATACGCCGAGGAAAAAAACCAGCGGCAAATGAGATTTGAAGGCGGCGTATTTTCATACCGTTATTCCCGGCGCTGGGAATTTACGGAGCGCTTTTAATGATACGGTTTCTTGCGGAAATAGCGCTCCGCATTACGATTATGGCCGCTTCCACTCCCTCCAACTCCGGATTGCCTGAGGGAATAACCAAGACAAAAAATATTTATGAAATAGACATATCGCCGCCGCCCGCGGCAAGCTGGTGGACGGACTGGGGCGGCTCTTATGACGAATATACCGGTACGCAAATCGCGCTGTATTTTGAGCGGTTTTTGTCCCAGGCGGAAAGTATCGGCGAACTGGTCGACTATACCCTTTATATCGATACGTCTACGTATATCGTTTATTTTAACATCCCGAAGCACCCCTGGTTATACGCCGATTACGCCGCCGAAAGCGAAAATCTTATACCGTTTATTTCATCGGCGCTTGACGAGGACGACCCTTCCAACAACTACATTCGCGACGTTAACGCCGAAACGCGCCTTGGCATACCGTCGTTTACCGTAAAACTTTCCGACAGCATATCGGGAATTACGCTAAACCAGTCGTTTTCAATAGAGATTGACAACCATGACGGATATTTTGACGATGACGCCTTATGGGATTTATTTAACACGCCGGTATATTTAAAAAAGGCCGTCACGGAAAAGCCCGCGTATGAAAACTTTATGGAAATACGAAGCGGATTTGTCGGAAGCACAAAAATAACGTTTGACCGGTTTCAGATTAACGTAGACGACAAACTTAGAAACATGGACGAGCCGGTATGTAATTTGATAGATCAAAAAGACTTCGCTTTTCCCCTTGTCGCGGAAGCAACCGGAAAGAATATACCGGTATTATACGGAACAAAAAAAATCAAACTTTTAAAACTTGATAACGAAAACCGTTTTATCGCCGCCGAATTTGTTTCGGCGCTCGGCGGAGTATACGACAAGGACGGAAACCCGGTGTCCGCCTCCATTGACGGGAATGTTATAACGGCGGCAAACGCCGTATCCGCCGTGGTAACCGGATATACGGCAAACAACATCGGCGAAATTATAAAAGACCTGGTAACCCGCAAAACAGGCATACAGTATGTAAGTTCAAACTGGAACTTTGAAGAGGTTGACGCGTACACGGCAATAGCCCCGGATATAAACATCCTGTTTAGCCAGGGCGACGTAAAAAAGGCGGTACAGGAAGCGATAAAAAGCGATATGGCCTATTTTATACAGCAGTCAGGCGGAAAGTTTACCATTCGCAAATGGGGCGAAGTCTACGGAACCCACGAAATACCGTCATGGGCGGCGACAAAAACGCCGGAAAAGAACTATGACAAGGCGCAGGAAAATTATTTTTCGTCCTGCACGGTAAAATATAATTTTTCGGATGTCGATAAAAACACGTATGACACCTGTTTATACGACGAGGCCGAAACCGGCGCGGAAGACCGGTACCGCAAAAGGCGTGTTTCGGAATATGAAACAGATTTAATTACCGAACAGGCCGCGAGAAACCTTGCGGTGCTTTTAAGCGGCCGGTACAGTTCCATGAGCCAAACCATGAACCTCGCGGTCGGAGTCGATACGACTTCGTTCGAGCTGCTGGATATGGTGTTTTTCGCGCCTGAAATCAACGACCGTATTTTTTCGCGGGCCGAGGTATTCATAATTACCGCGATAAACCCGGCCCAGGATATTTTGACGATGGAGGAAGTCGACTTTCGGGACCTTGACGAAATGAACCCGATGTTTGACAACTCGAATTATGAGGAAGATTACGATCAGTTGTACGCTTATACGGACAACAGCGAATATGAAATATTAGTTGACGGAGGAAACGCGTAAATGGCGACAAAAACCATAAAGGCGATTTTACGGCTTCGCGGCGGCACGCTCATTCAATGGCAGAATAATAATACCGTACTGCTCGAACGCCAGATCGGCATGATAACGCAGGGACCGGAATACGGAAAGTTCAAAGTCGGCGACGGCGTAACCGCGTGGAACGATCTGCCGTACGTTTTAGGCGCGGACGGAACCGCCGCGACTATCGGAATCTCCGGAGTTGATACCGTCGATTACAATATACCCGCAAACGTAACAAACGAAGGCACCCAAAACGCCGCGCTTTTACGCTTTACCATACCAAGGGGATACCCAGGCTCCGTAGTCCCCGACATAACCGGACTTTTGGAGGCCGGCGAAATAAACCCGTCCGATTTGATGTATATTTACGACACAGGCGCGGCAACGTTAAAAAAAGCGGCGGTCGCCGAATTCCTTTCGTTTTTTGAAAGCTGGTATCCGATCGGCTGCGGTTATATCCAGTATCCGAACGATCCGGCGCCGTCGGAACGGAATTACCCCGGCGCATGGGAACTATGGAACGCCCGCGCCGATCTGTACCGGCTGTCCGACGATCCCCCGCCGTCGTTTACGGTATATACGGAGGGGGCGAATTACGCGGCAAACGACTGTGTCATGTATCACCTTGACGGCGACGATTACCGGCTTTATACCGCGAAGGCCGCGATAACGGGCGCGGCGGAACAGCTTGATCCGGTGTTGTGGGACAGATTAGACCAGGGAACCATAGTCGAGCGCCGCCTTGTACAGGCGTGGACCGACAACGATTTGGCGGCAGGCGATCAGATTGCCGGCGGTGCTTATGACGGACAATACGTTACCGAGGTAATAGTCCCCGGCGGTAAGTTCTTTGGCGCTGAAGGCGGAAACAGACCGCCCTTTATTAGCGGCGGGGCGCAGGGGGACCGGATACGGAATATTGTGGGAGCGTTTAACGCCAACAATTCGGCGGGCTTTATCGGAGATAGAAAACTATTTGTCGCAACGGGCGCGGCGGTTGTATGGGTTGGAGGATCTCAATATCTTGCAAATAATACCATATATTTTAACACCGGTATGATTGTTCCTGTCGGACCCGACAACGCGCCCTCTAACCTGTCAGTCCGCTTCTGGCGCAGAATTAGCTAACAGGAGGATTAGTATGTATATAACCAAAAAAGACGGCAGGATATGCCGGGTTGCCACAAAACCGGTCGGCGATTTTTCGCAGTGGGTTAAAGTTCCCGAAAACTTTACCGGAGCGCCGGGCGACAAACTTGAATGGTTTGACGAATCATGGAACCGCGTACCGGATGCAACCCTCGTCCGTCAGGGCGTGCGGAAAGATTTTCGCGGCAAATTCTTCCATACGGAAAAACAGGGCGAAACAAAAATCATTTACGGCCTGGACGAAGAACCGGGCGAAGAATGGACAAAAGAGGAACCGCTTGAAAACGAACCGTTTCAAAAATGGGACAATACCGTAAAGGCGTGGACAGTCGATACCGAAAAAAAAGCGGAATCGGAAAAACGGCAAAAGATTTCCGAAAAGCAAACGGCCATCGAAGAGGAAGAAAAGAAAATACAGCGGAGCCAGCGGGCGATTATCGCGGGCGCGGCGACGGAGGAAGACCGGAAGTACTTTGATTCCATCAGTCAGAAAATAAACACGCTGCGGTCGGAAAAACAGGAGTTACAAAACGTAAATTAACCGGCGCAAATAATTAACGACACGAGGAGCAAGAAATGGCGAACGAATTGTTTTTTTTACCCAATCCCGACAACATCCCCGGCGCGGTATCTTCCGGCTACCAGCGGCAAAACACGAACATGTACGCGCTGCAGACGGGAACCGACACGACCGAGCCGTACGACAACGGACAGGGCGTTGTCAGCATACCGGCGGGCGGGATTGTCGAGATCAACGGACAGATGGCGGTGCTGGGGGTGTCGGTCGCGCTCACGAAACCCGATCCCGGCACGGCGTACTGGGTGGCGGCGGCCGACAACGGGGACGGCACGGC
>JAIRYT010000108.1 GCA_031267675.1 Treponema sp.
AATCCCTAAAATGGTCGCCGTTTTTTTTGCGGGACAAAAATTCCAACCCTTTTTTAGTTTTGAGCTGCCGCTGTTTAAGCTCGCCCTCCACCCTCATCCTTGGCACCCGCGAGTCCGTAAGGAGCAGTTTATATTTGGTCAGGGGCGATTTAATCCGTCCGACTTCAAGGGTAAGCTCGTCCACCACAAGAAAGTGATCTTTTTTCGCGTTGAACATAACAAGGAATTCCACCGGGCTTACCGGGCGGGAAAAGAATTCCGCCTCGCCCCTGTAGAGTTTGTCGAGCAGATCGCGGTCGTTCAGCGAAACCTTGAGCAGGGCGCGAAGGGCGATGGCGGCGGCGACCTCAATAGCCGTTGACGAAGCAAGCCCCGCCTGCGGGGGAATATCCCCCGTAACGGTAAAGTTAAGCCCCTTAAGGGGAACACCCGTTTCGGAAAAAATATGAACGGCCAGCTTCATATAGTTTGACCAGCGATCTTCGCGTTTGTATTTAAGGTTCATCAGGGTCGTGCGCTTGCGCTCGCCAAGATCCGCGGCAAAAAAACGAAGGGAATTATCCTTGCGGACGCTTACCGCCACCTGGATAGTCCGGTTAATGGCAGATGAGAGGAATAAGCCCGCTCCGGGTTCGCCGTGCTCCCCCATATAATGAAGTCTTCCCGGGGCTTCCGCGATAAAAACCGGCTCGGATCGGTCATCGCCAATATCATATTCGCTGCGGTGAATAGGACCGATATCCAGCATATGTTCAATATACCTCTTTCTTACCGAAATATAGCTAATCCTAGCAGAAAAAAGCGATTTATTCAACGAATTTTCCAAAGAAAACCAAATAAGCGCGGCGGTATTGCCCAAAAATCCGCTTTCCGGGTATGATCTGTCGCGTGTATACCCGTAAATGCAGGAAGGGCGCGAAACAAACGGTCTCGCGTCCTTTGGTTGATCTTTCGTTAACCGCGCTTTTTGGAGGCCTGATTGCGGCGGGGGCCTTTATTTCAATTCCCCTGCCTGTTTCGCCGGTTCCCCTGGTGCTCCAGAATTTTTTCGCCGTCCTCGCCGGTCTTGTTCTGGGTCCCGTTTCGGGGGCGGGGGCTGTGGCGCTGTATCTTCTTGCCGGCGCGCTGGGGTTTCCCGTTTTTGCGGGCGCGGCCGGCGGAATCGCCCATTTTGCGGGGCCGACCGGAGGCTTTCTTTTTGGGTACCTTCTTGCCGCGTCCGCCGGAGGATGTATCGCCGGAAAACCGAAAAAAACCACCGCGCGGTGGAAACTTGTTCTGGCCGCGTCCGCGGCGTTTGCCGTTGTCTATGTTCCCGGAGTACTCTGGCTCTTTCGTATTACCGCTTCGTTTAAAGCGGCGTTTTTTGCCGGCTGCCTTCCCTTTCTTCCCGGCGACGCGGTCAAGGCGGCGCTTGCCGTGTATGTAAGCGGAAAAATGCGGACGCTCGCTTTTAACCTGCGCGACCGGTGAACAATGCGTTGGAAAGCGCCCCGGGGATGGGGATGGGGATTCTGGGCGCGCGGGGAATAACGAGGAATTTTGGCGATTATCCCGCCCTAAGGGGAATTGATCTTGACATCTACCAGGGCGAGTGCGTCGTGTGCGCCGGGGCCAACGGATCGGGCAAAACGGTGCTTTCGCGTATACTTTGCGGTTTGGCCGCTCCCTCCTCGGGCGTTGTCTATTTTAAGGGAACACCGCTGGCGGAATGTTCCGGCCTGCGGACCCACATAGGGCTTGTCTTTCAGGATCCGGACGCCCAGTTTGTCGGCGAAACCGTTTACGAGGACGTTGCCTTTGGTCCGAGGAATTTATGCTTTCCGCCGGAAAAAGTACATTCCGCCGTAAGCGGCGTCCTTAAAAAAATCGGACTTGACGCGAAAGCGGACTGGACGCCGCGTTCCCTTTCCGGCGGAGAAAAACGCCGCCTTGCCATCGGCGGCATACTTGCCATGGGGTGCCGCGTTCTTTTTATGGACGAACCGTTTGCCAACCTTGACTGGACCAGCGTGCGGATGGTACTGGAAATTATAAAAACCCTAAAACAGGACGGAGTGACCCTTGTCATTCTGACCCATGAACTTGAAAAAGTACTGGCGTTTGCGGACAGGCTGTTGATTTTGGATAACGGTTTACTTGCCGACGGGGGAAACTGCGAAGACGTTCTTGACCGCCTTACCGATCGCCGCGGCGTCCGCGATCCCCGCCGTTCGGTAAAAACCGCGGCGGACTGTACATGGCTTTAAAATTCCCTTTAAAAAAAGCGCCTTGCGCGGACACTCCGGGGGAATTTCCGTGAAAACACCCTGGTCGTATCATCCGGGAAAAAGCGTAATACACCGCGCCCCGGCGCTTCTTAAACTGGCGCTGTGTCCCCTGGTCGTGCTGTTCCCGTATCCGTCGGAACGTGTTATGGCGGCGGCGCTGGCTTTTACCGCGTTGCTTGTCGCCGCCGCGGCGCTCGCCGCGGGCATAAGGCCCTGGCATCTGCTGCGGGGAATACGCGGCCTTGCCATTACCCTGTGCGCGATCATGCTGCTGCGGACGGCCTCGGGCCAGGACCTGAAAACCGGGATACTGTTTTGCGCCCTGGTGGTTGTTTCCTTCGCGCTGGGAGCCCTGCTTTTTGCGACAAGCACCATGACGGAACTGTGCGGCGGCCTTGGCAAAATCGAACTTTTTTTGCGCGCGCCCTTTGGGCGCAAACGGCCCCGCGTAAGCCTGGCCGTAGCGCTGATGCTTTCCTTTATCCCGCGCTTTTTTACCCTGTGGGAAGACGCGTCCCTTGCCTGCGAGGGGCGGGGCAAAAAAGCGGGTTTTGGCAGAACAAAGCTGCTTCTGGCCCTTGCCGTGGAACGCTTAATGCACAACGCCGCCGACACCGCCCTGGCGCTGGAAAACCGGGGCTATCTGTGATACACTGCGCCGGGGGCAGGATTTGATTGATTTTTTTCGCCTTGGCGGAATTTTTATGTGGCCGCTGCTTTTTTTTTCGCTGGCCGCGCTTACCGTTATCTGCGACAGGGTTATTTTTTTCGCCTCCCATTCGTTGAACATTGACGAGCTTGTTCCGCCCCTTAAAGACGCGCTCAAAAACGGAACACTGGCGGACGCGGCGCGGGAACTGGAACATAAAAAAAATAATTTCGGCGCGAGCGTTCTTTTTATACTTGCCCGTCCGCGTGACGGCGACAGTCTTGAAAAGGCGCTGCAGACAGAAGCGGAAAACTGCGTCAGGCAGCTTGAAGCGGGGCTCGGTTTTTTAACCGCCATTGGATCGCTCGCCCCGCTTACCGGTTTTCTTGGCACGGTTTCGGGCATGATCGGCGCGTTCCGTTCCATTTCGCAGGCGGCAGAAGTTAATCCGCAAATTGTCGCCGGGGGAATTTACGAGGCGCTTATTACTACCGTCTTTGGCCTTGTTATCGCGATAGCGTCCCTGTCGGCGTACTATATTTTAAACAGCGTCGTAGACCGTTTTGCCGCGCGTACCGAGCGGGTTTGCTCGCGGTTTATTATGGAGCTTTCCGATACGGAATCCGCGCGCGGGCTTTATACCGAATAAACCAAAACCCCGAACAGGAGGAAAACCCTGAAAATCCCGCGTCAAAAAAAGTTTTTACAAAACCCCGCCGTATTAAGCGATCTTGCCTTTCTTTTGATCATTTATTTTTTGGTGATTTCCGGGTTTTCCCCCCGCGCGGGCATTCCGCTTTCACTGGAGACGGGTTTTTTACCGGAACAAAGCGGCGCTCTCTATTTTTCGATTGATTCGCGGGGACGCCTCTATTACGCCGGTTCCCAAATTGATGAAGACGATGTCCGCGGTATCGTCGGCGCCCGGAATGTGGTGGTTCTTTCGGCGGACGATGAAACCCCCTGGCAGAGTATCGTTTCGTTTGTGGATTTAACGCGTGAATTAAAGGTAGAGACTTTTTCGTTTGCGGGGCTTTCGGCCCGGGTCCCGGCGGGAGAGCGGCAGTGAAGCTCCGCCGCAAACGGCCCGGCCTTTCCGTTCCGGTCGACGCGATGGCCGATCTGGCTTTTCTTTTGCTTGTTTTTATTATGCTTGTTTCGATACTGGAACGAACCAAACAAAACCCCACGCTGGAATATCCTTCCGCGGACAACGCCTCGCCGGTGAATGCGCCGCTTGAAATCGCCATAAATCCGAACGGCGGCATTTTTCTTGACGGCGAGCGCGCTTCGTTTGAGGAACTGGAAAGCTCCCTGGGAAAGCTGTACCGTACTTCGCAGCCGCCGGTAATGTTACTGGCCGATCAAAAAACCGCCTTTGCGCCGGTAAAAAAAGTGCTCGCCCTGCTGCAAAAACTTGAATACCGGCGGCTGAACCTTGCGGTAAAACGGGCCGCCGAATAACGATGAAAGCGGCACGCAATAATAAAATCCGGGGAGCGCTGTCTCTGTTTTTTGCCCTGCTCATCCACGCGGCTGTCGCGCTGGTTCCCGGCGCGCCGGCCCCGGCAGGCTTTTATCCCGAACACCAGATGCGCCTTGTCGATTATCGCGGGGCCGAACGGCGCACAGACGCTGTTTCAGGGAAGTCCTTTCCCGCTGCGGTAAACGCCCCAGGCGAAGAAGGCGACGGTAACGAAAGTGGAGAGGAAGGAGAGGAAGGTAACGAAGGGGAAGGAGGAGGTAACGAAGGAGAAGGTGAAGAATATATCTCCGCGTCCCTTGTCTCGACAGCGCCGCGTTTTAACGACGATGAAATCAGGCGGCGGCTCCTGTATCCGCCTGTCGCCCGCCGGGCGGGCGTAGAAGGCCGCGTGTATCTGGAACTTTTTGTCGACCGCTCCGGCCTTGTACGTTCCGCCGTTATTCTGGAAGAAACTCCCCCGCGCCGGGGGTTCGGGCGCGCCGCCGCCGCAGCCCTGGAAGGGCTGCGCGGCGAATGCGCCCGGATAGACGGAAACGCCCAGGCGGTGCGTTTCCGTTATCCGGTAGAATTTTCGCTTCGCTAATTCTGCTTACGTTTGCTTTGAATTGGTGATAACCGCCTGGGCGCCCGCAAGCCGCGCCAGCGGCACCCGGAACGGGGAGCATGATACATAGGTAAGCCCCGAACGATAACAAAAATCAATCGTCTGGGGATCGCCTCCATGCTCGCCGCAAATGCCTACCTGCAGTTTTGGATTTACCTTGCGGCCTTCCGAAGCGGCAAACTGAATAAGGTAGCCGACGCCTTCTTCATCAATCGATTTGAACGGATCAACATCAAGTACATTTTTTTCAAGATAGGCGGGAAGGAACGAAGCCACGTCGTCGCGGCTGAACGCGAATGTCATCTGGGTAAGATCATTGGTGCCAAAGCTAAAGAAATCGGCGTAACGCGCAACGTGTCCCGCCCTAATCGCCGCCCGGGGCACTTCTATCATCGTGCCGATTTTAACGGCAAGTTTGACCCCCGCTTTTTCAAAAACCCGCTTTATGACCGCCTCGGCATTGGGCCGCAGCAATTTTAATTCCCGCGCGGTAACCACGATGGGAATCATAATTTCGGGGTTCACGGGAATTTTTTGCTTGACGCAGTCCGCCGCGGCAAGGGCTATCGCCTCTACCTGCATGTCGTATATTTCGGGATACGTTACCGCAAGGCGGCAGCCCCGGTGGCCGAGCATGGGGTTCGCCTCGTGGAGCCGGTCAATCTTTGGCTGGAGCGAAGCGGGCTTGACATTAAGATACGCGGCAAGTTCCGCCGTCTCTTCTTTTGTGTGGGGAACAAATTCATGAAGCGGCGGATCAAGCAGGCGGATGGTTACCGGCCGGCCTTCCATCGCCTTGAATATGCCAAAAAAATCTTTCTTTTGGCAGGGAAGAATTTTTTTAAGCGCCGCCCTGCGTTCTTCGACCGTATCGGCGACAATCATCGCCCTAAAGTGAATCAGCTTTTCCTTGTCAAAAAACATGTGCTCGGTACGGCAAAGACCCACGCCCTGAGCTCCAAACTCAAAGGCACGCTTGGCGTCTTCGGGCTGGTCGGCGTTCGTCCACACTTCAAATCCCTTAAGATTACCGCGAACCGAATTGGCGCGTATCTCGTCGCACCACGAAAGGAAGGTGCTCATGTCCTTTGAAATTTTCGGCGTTACCAGCGGCAGCCTTCCTTCAAAGGCGTCCCCGGTGGAACCGTCGATGGTAAGCCAGTCGCCTTCTTTAAAGGTTTTTGGGCCGACGCTTACTTTTTTACCCAGCACCGCAACACCCTTTGCCCCGGCGACGCAGGGCGTGCCCATGCCTCGGGCGACGACGGCGGCGTGGCTTGTCATACCGCCGGTCGAAGTTAAAATACCCTGCGAAACAACCATTCCGCCTATGTCTTCGGGACTGGTTTCTTTGCGGACAAGAAGGACCTTTTCTCCCCTGGCGTGCCACTCCTCCGCTTCATGGGCGGAAAACACAATCCGCCCCGCCGCCGCTCCCGGAGAAGCGTTAAGCCCCTTTGTCAGCGACTGCGCGGTTTTTAAGAATTTCGGATCGATCATCGGATGCAAAAGCTGGTCCAGGTGGCCCGGACTTACCCTCATTACCGCTTCGTTTTTGTCGATTAACTTTTCGGCTACCATATCGACGGCGCATTTTACCGCGGCCGCTCCGGCGCGCTTTCCGTTACGCGTCTGGAGCAGAAATAATTCGCCCTGTTGAACGGTAAATTCCATGTCCTGCATATCTTTAAAGTGTTTTTCCAGATTATTCTTTATGCCGACAAGCTGTTCATAGACCTGTTTATTCTTTTTTGCCAGCGTGGCGATTTTTTCGGGCGTCCGTATTCCCGCGACCACGTCTTCGCCCTGGGCGTTCATTAAATATTCGCCGTAGAATTCGTTTGCGCCGGTTGAAGGATCGCGGCTAAAACAGACGCCGGTTCCCGAATCTTCGCCAAAGTTTCCGAACACCATCGACTGCACGTTTACCGCGGTTCCCCTGATTCCCTTGATTTCGTTAAGCTGGCGGTATTTAATCGCCCGTTCGTTCATCCAGGATCCAAAAACGGCGTTCACCGCCCCCCAGAGCTGGTCAAGCGGCTTTTGGGGGAATTCTTTTTTTGCGTGCTGTTTAACAAGCTTTTTGTAGGCTTCCACCACTTTTTCAAGATCGGCTTCGTCCAGCGCGGTGTCAAGTTCGACTTTTTTCGCCTTTTTAACGGCGCTTAACGCCGCCTCAAAGGCGGAATGGGGAACCTCCATAACCACATCGCCGTACATTTGAATAAAACGGCGGTACGCGTCCCAGGCAAAGCGCGGGTTATCCGTCTTTTTCGCAAGGCCCTGTACCGATTTGTCATTCATTCCCAGATTAAGGATGGTGTCCATCATGCCGGGCATGGAAACCGGCGCGCCTGACCGGACAGAAACAAGAAGCGGATCAAGCGGGTCTCCCAATTTCTTTCCCGTTACTTTTTCAAGCCGCGCCAGGGTGGTAATCACCTCGTCCTCAAGACCCGCCGGATATTTTTGGTTATTTTCATAAAAAGCGGCGCAGACGTCTGTCGAGATGGTAAATCCGGGCGGAACCGGAATGCCCAGATTGGTCATTTCCGCCAGATTCGCCCCCTTGCCGCCGAGGGTATCCTTCATTTTTGCTTCGCCTTCGGCTTTTCCCTCGCCAAAGAAGTAAACATATTTTTCCTTTGCCATTCGTTTCCTCCAGGTAGTAAGTATAAACGTTTTGCCCAAAAAAAGAAAGTGCGTTTCCTTATATAAACTCCCAATAATTCCCGCGGTTAATGACGCGGTATTCCGCCTGTGGATAGGCTTTTGCAAACGCGGCGGGAATTTTTGGCTCTTTGCCGCCCCATTTGAACTCAAAGGCGGTAAGCTCATTTGATTCTTCCACCAGATCAATTTCCTGCTGGTCGTAGGTACGCCAAAAATACAGTTTGTTGAACGTTCCGGCATTAAACGTTTTTTTTATCCGCTCGTTGATAAGATAATTTTCCCACAGCGCGCCGGCGTCCTGCCGCAAAGCCAGCGGTTTAAAATTCCCCGTTAGGGCGTTACGAATTCCGGTATCATAAAAATACCATTTTCCCGCTTTGGTAACTTCTTTTCTAAGATTTCGGGAATACGCGCCCAGGCGGTACACTACAAAAACCTGCGAAAGAAGTTCAAGGTACTTTTCGACAGTATTCTTGCTAAGGCCAAGCTGCAATCCCAGTTCTTCATAGGAAACCTCGCTTCCTACCTGAAAACTGATAAGACGGCAGAGGTCCCGCATTTTTGAAACGTTTTTTATCCCGCCGACGGCAAGCAGATCCTTAAAAAGATAACCTGAAACAATGCCCTGCAAATACTCTTCTCTTTGAACGGCGCTGTCCATAAGCGCGGCCTCGGGGTAGGAACCATAGATAAGCCGTGTTTCCAGATTCCGATGTGTTTCCAGGGGGCTTTCAAGGGCGCCAAGTTCTTTTTGGGAAAACGGAGCCAGATTAAACCGGGTGCTTCTTCCTACCAGCGGTTCCCCGGTTTTGTTCAAAAGATCAAACGAAGAGGACCCGCTGGCAATAACAGAAAGTCCGGGGATTTCATCAACCATAAGCTTGAGTTTTTGCCCGATGTCTGGAACAGCCTGGGCCTCGTCCAAAGCCAGAAGGCTGACCCCTTCCAGAAGCCTCCGGTAATTGGACGCCGAAACCTGTTCCAGCAGAGCCTGGGTGTCGTAATCCTCGCCGTTGAGCAAAAGGGTTTTGCCCCGCCATCGCGTTATTACCTGGCGGATGAGGATTGTTTTCCCGACCCGGCGCGCGCCGAAGATCAGCGCCGCTTTGCCCGGTTTAAGGCTTTTCAAAATCCTTGCGCCAAGGATTCGCTCTATTTCCACATGATTCCCCAAAAATTCATAAATTCAGTCATTCTATTGACGATTTTAATGTAAATTTAGTCATTCTGTTGACGATTTTAATGTATTTTGAAAAATTATGCAAGGCACTATTTTGAAATCCGCCGTTGTGGTATAATTGGCAATGTTTTGTAACCAAACCCGGCCGTGTACCGGAAGGGCCGTATGAATTTTTTGAATCTTCCCGTATACCAGCATAAGGAACGTATTTTAAGCGCCCTGCGGGGCAGCCAGGCCGTCGTGGTTGAAAGCCCCACCGGTTCGGGAAAGACCACCCAGCTTCCGGTAATTCTTTACGACGCGTGTAACCGTCTGGACAAAAATGAAAAACCGCTGCTGGCGTCCGGAATTATCGGGGTAACCCAGCCCAGGCGCATTGCCGCCCTTTCGGTAAGCGGCTTTATCGCCCGCCAGATGGGTTTTGACGAACCGGGAATGATCGGGTGTCCGGTCGGCTACAAAATGCGCTTCGAAGATAAAACAACAGGCGGCACCGGCATAAAAATAATGACCGACGGTATTTTATTGCAGGAAATGAAACTTGATCCCTGGCTATCAAAATATTCGGCAATGATAATTGACGAAGCCCACGAGCGCAGTCTTAATATTGATTTTATTTTGGGCCTGTTAAAACGGGTGCTGGAAAACCGCAGGGAATTCAAGGTTATTGTTTCTTCGGCGACCATTAACGCGGAAGTGTTTTCCGAATATTTTGGAGAATGCCCCGTGGTCAAAATCGAGGCGGAGACTTTTCCCGTTACGCTGATCTATGATCCGCCGCCAGCCGCCGGAAACGGAAATACCGGGCCGTTCGGACAAAACCGGGGAAACCCCGGAGAGGCGCTTCTTTTAAAAATCGGAACCATTGTCGAGCGGTTTATGCGCGAAAAGCGCGAAGGCGATATACTGATATTTTTGCCCGGCGAAAAAATGATTAAAGACTGCATAAAAGCGCTCGTTTACGGACCGGAAGGAAAAAATTTGTACATCGTTCCCCTTTACGGACGGCTGGGCAGGGAAGAACAGGAACGGGTTTTTACCGATCCGCCAAAAGGCAAAACAAAGGTAGTTGTTTCCACCAATATCGCCGAAACATCGGTTACCATAGACGGCATTACCGCCGTGCTCGATTCGGGGCTTTCAAAGCTAAACTACTACAACCCGCGTACATTTACCGCGAGCCTTGTTGAATCGCCGGTTTCCAAAGCGTCGGCAAACCAGCGCAAGGGCCGGGCCGGCCGTACGCGCGAAGGTTCCTGTTACCGGCTTTACACGCGGCGCGATTTTGAAGCCAGGCAGCTTTTTACCACCGAAGAAATTTACCGTTCCGATCTTGCGGAGGTAGTACTTCGTATGGCCGATCTTGGCGTAAGCGATTATGAAGAATTTGATTTTATTTCGCCGCCTTCGCGCGAGGGAATTCGGGCGGCGATAGAGACGCTGAATCTGCTTGACGCCCTTGAAGAAGACCGGAGCCTGTCCAAAACCGGAAAAATGATGACCGAATTCCCACTGCCTCCCCGGCAGTCGCGTATTATTGTCGAGGCGATTTTGCGTTTCCCCGATGTAACCGGGGAAACAGTAATCGCCGCCGCCTTTTTGTCAACGCAAAGCCCCTATATTCTTCCCCCTGGTGAAGAACTTGACGCGCGAAAAGCGCACCACCGTTTTCGTGACAGCAAAGGCGATTTTGTTTCGTACCTTAAACTGTATCGCGCGTTTACCGGCGCGGAAAACAAACAGTCGTTTTGCGAAAAAAATTATGTGGACGAAAAAGCCATGACCGAAATTGTCAACGTAAGCGAACAGCTTCAACAGATTATTTCCGATATGAAAATACCCGTTCTTTCCGGCGGAAACATCGACGACTATTTATGCTGCGTCGCCCGCGGCCTGATACAGTTTGTCTGCGTGCGCTGCGGACGCGGCATGTACCGCAGCCTTACCGCCGACAAAATTATGATACATCCGGGCTCGGTAATGTACCGGAAAGCCGGCGCAAAAGAAAACAATTTTCCCGAGCCGCGCTTTATTGTGGCCGGCGAAATTATACGCACCACGCGCATGTACGCCATGTCGGTAAGCCCGCTGCGCGCGGAAGTCGTAGAACAAATAAGCCCGCTGCTTCTTGAAGAATCAGGGTCCGGCGAAAACGAAAAACCCCGGAACGAAGCCTTTTCGGGCGGCAAACGAAAAACCGATTTTACCAATAACATCCGCATTGCCGGAGAAACCTTTAAGATTGAAACGCGCAAGGGCAGGAAACATGTGCTGCTTCCCTGGTCCCGCCTGCTTGCCATTAAGGCAAAACAGGCCGAGGTAAAACCCGGCGACTCTTTTGGCGGAAACGCCCCCCTTGATCCCCTGCAGTACAGGGGACTGCGCGGCACCATCATCCTTGACGGCGCGTATACGATACTTGCGGACGAAAAACTTTCCCTTATTTTGACGCTGCTTCCCTCGCTCGATCTTTCCGCCGCCAGGGGGCAAAACTGGAAACGTAATTTTAATTTTTCGTCCCGTGATACGCTGGATCTGCTGCTTGGCGAGCTGGATTTAGTCCTCTGCCCCGCCCTTACCAAAAGTAAAAGCGAACTTGGTTTTATCGCCCTTTTTACCGACGGCGAGGGGAATTACTGGTTTCGCTGTTCGCGGGGATTCCACACAGCCCTTAACGAAAGCATTGCCAGCCTTGAAACGCTTATTGACGAACTGGGCGCCGGGGTTGATCCGGCAAAAAAGCACAAGGTAAATTTATGCTTTAGGCGGCTGTCAAATTATGTTTAATGTTTAATCGTGCGAGGGATTTTTTCGCACTTTTTCAACCGCCTGGATAACCGCCTGTTTAAGCGCGCGCGCGTAAGCTGTCTCGCTCATCGCCCGTGAAGCGTACTGGGTTCCCAAAAGCGAGACGCGGTAAAGCGGTTTAACCATATTAAGCGCCATCGCCGCCATGTCGACGACGCATTCATTGCACTTGCAAATCGGCCGCGGATACGCGTCCAGCTGCCTGCCAAGTTCGTCGATGACAAGCTTTTCGGCCTCGTTTTTTAAAATATCAAAATCGTAATTATCGGCAAAAGTCATGGCTCCCTCCGCTACAAAGTATAGCCCCTGCAAGACCGGCCCGCAACCGCTTAAACCGGCAAATTACAATCTACGCATGCCGCGCCAAACTGACGAACCGCGCAAAGCGGGGCAGGAACATAATATCCAGCGTGCCTACCGGCCCGTTCCTCTGTTTGGCGATGATAAGCTGGGTTTTGCCGTCCCCTTCTGTTCCCGCTTTTTGATCGGATTCCCGCTGCCGGTGAAGGAACATCACCAGGTCCGCGTCCTGTTCAATGGAACCCGACTCGCGAATATCGGCCAAATTGGGCATTTTACCTTCCGCGTCGCGGCGGAGCTGCGACAGCGCCACTACCGGAATATTTAATTCACGCGCCAGACCTTTAAGCGAGCGGGAGATTTCGGCAATTTGTTCATGCCGGGGAATGTAGTAATTATCGCTGGTAATAAGGGTAAGATAATCCACAAAAAGAATTTTAATATCGTGCTTGCTTCTAAGACGGCGGGCCTGGGCTCTCAGATCGAGCAGTTTCATGCCGGGAATATCCACAATATACAGCGGGGCCTCATAGATACGCGCCATGGCCGTGGTAATTTTTCCGAATTCTTCGGGTTTAAGAAAACCGCTGCGGATTTTTTGCGATTCAACCATTGCCTGCATGGAAATAAGCCGCAGCGCCAGCGCGATGTCGGACATTTCCAGCGAAAAAAACGCGGCGGGAATTTTTTTTTCCATGGTGATTGAAGCCGCCATCGTCAGGGCCAGCGCGGTCTTTCCTACCGAAGGCCGCGCCCCGATAATCGCCAGTTCCGAATCCTGAAAGCCCGAAGTTAAACGATCCAGTTCGTCAAACCCCGAAGGAATGCCGGTAAATTCCCCTTTTGAATGATAGAGCTTTTCGATCATTTCGATTGCTCTGGGCATAAGATCATGCGTGCTCGTATAGGTGATCGTTTGGCGCGATTCGCTTAATTCAAAAACCTTTTGCTGGGTTTCCTCCAGAACCACGCGCGATTCCACCGATTCATCAAACGAACGGGCGCTGACCTCGCCGGAAACTTTAAGCAGGGCCCGGCGCAGGGAACAGTCCTGGATGATCTTCGCGTAATAATCGATATTGGCCGCCGAAGGAACGACGCTGGTCAGCGAGGCGACATAGGCCGGGCCTCCCGTCCTGTCCAGTTCGCCCATTGAACGCAGTTCCGCTACAACGGTAATAATATCCGCTTTTTGCCGGTTCTGATTGTAAAGGTTAAGCACCGCCTCGAAAACGCGGCGGTTCGCGTTGGAATAAAAATCGGCGGCCTTGATAAATTGCAGCGCGACATCAATCGCGTCGTTGTCAAGAAGAATCGCGCCAAGCGCGGCCTGCTCCGCCTCGTCATTGTGGGGCGGAATTTTATCTTTCAGGCCGGCCATGTTTTTACTCTTCGGACGATTCGGCGGAAGCGTCCGGTTCCCCGCCCGCCGCATCCGTTTCGGCCGGCGGTTCAGCCGGGGTTTCCGCCGCCGCGTTTTCCGTTTCCGCAGACGGTTCGGCCGGAGCTTCCGCTTCCGCGTTTTTAACCGTTTCGGTTTCCTGGCGGCGGCGTCCCCGCGCGGGCGGCGCTTTTGCCTCTGTTTTTAGCGGCTGCCCTTCAACGCTGACGGCGCATTCGGCGGCGGCGCTTTCGTAGAGTTTTACGCTGAATTTAAAGGTACCGGTGCTTTTGACGGTGTTGCCGGGTATATCAATCCGTTTCCGCTCAACCTGAAAACCCTGTTTCGCCAGTTCGTCAACAATGGTCTGGGCGGTTACCGCTCCGTATAGTTTTCCGTTCGCGCCGGCGGGCATAACAAGCGACAGGGTCAGCGCCTCTAATTTTTCTTTAAGGCTTAACGCTTCCTGCCGCTTTGCCGCTTTACGCGCTTCAATTTCGTCCCGCCGCGATTCAAATAATTTTATGGTTCCCGGATTATAGGGAAGCGCTATGCCGCGCGGAAACAAATAGTTGCGCGCGTAGCCTTTGGCGACATCCTTGACATCGCCTTCTTCGCCAAGTGTCGGAAGATCCTTGTTTAAAATAACTTTCATACCAAGCTCCTCACGCTTCGTTCCGTCAGGATACGAAGCTCGCAAAAAAAATTGACCGCCCTACGGGCAGACAACAGACACGACCGGACACGACAGCCAGTTAGTCCGGTCACTCCTTTGGAGTAGGAGGAGGTCCGTTTTGTTGGGGCGTCCGAAACGGCGCCCAGTTTTCGGCGACGCCAAGCAGCGCCGTCACAAGCAGCGCGCCGGCGTTTGCAGGCGGCGTCAACAGCAGCAGCACCAAACCAATATTGACCGCAATACGCGGCAGCGGCGGCAGTTTTGCCAAAAAAAACAGAACGATGCCGCCGCCCTGAGCCAGGTAGAGTATACCACAAAGCACCAGTATATTCCATCCCGCAATTTCAACCCATTCCCGCGCCGCCAGTTTTCCCGCTACGACCATTCCCAGCGAACACGAAAGCACGTATACCAAAAAGCGGGCGTTTTTAAATGAAATAATTCCGCCGCCCCGCGTACGCCGCATTACCCGGAATATAATCGAAGCGGCGTAACGGCTTAACGCAAAAAGAACTATGCAGGAACACAAAAGACCGCCGCGCAGCGCCGCGTACCTGACCCGTTCAAAGACCGCCGCCAGTTCTTCCGGGCTCAAATCAAGGCCGGGCGAAACCGCGCCAAGATATTCCCGGAATTCCCGGCTTTCGCCAAGGCCGGCAATCAGCGGCATAAGCGCAAGAGCGCCGGCAATGCCGCCAAGCGCCAACCGGTACGCGTACGGCGTCCGCTTAAACAGGAGCGGCGCTTCAATCCAGGTGTAGAGCACGGTCATAACCCCAAAGCTCGCGCCGTTTATCAGCAGCAGGCGCGGATCGACCGCATATGAACCGTATGAACGGTAAAACACCAGCGAAACGGCGGCATTCCCGGCAAGCGCGAAAAAACACCCCAGCCACGACGCCAATGACGTGGATGTGGATGTGGATGTGGACGACGCGGACGCGGACGACGCGGACGCGGATGAAAACCTCAGCATACCAAGGGGCAGCAGGAACAGAATACTCAGATAGCCGGTTCGCAGTACAATAACCGAGGCGGCGGCGGCCAGGGCCGCCTTGCCAAAAATACCGGACACTATTCCGCGACAAAGGGAAGCAGCGCGATCATCCTTGCCCGCTTGACCGAAACGGCCAGCGCGCGCTGATGTTTGGCGCAGGTTCCCGTAATCCGGCGCGGCAGTATTTTGCCCCGCTCGGTTACAAATTTACGCAGGGTGTCGGAATCCTTGTAATCGATTTTAAGTTTTTGCGTACAAAAACGGCAGACTTTCTTTTTAAAGAAAACCTTTCCCTTGCCCCGGCCGCCCTTGTCGTCGTCGCGGCCGTCCATCTCTCCGTCGTTGCGCCGGTAATGGCTTTCACGCGCGTGATTTTCCGGCGGTGTTTCTTCGGTATATTTTTCGTCAGACATAAAAACTCCTATAAAATTCTTGCGTTATGGAAAACAGAATTGCCCAAACCCTTGTCTAAAAGGGAATATCGTCGGCAAAGTTGTCCTCGGCGGGGGCTGCCGGCGCGGATCCGGGTCCGGCAGCTTCGGCGCGGGGAGTAAAACCGCCCTGACTGTTTGACCCGCCGCCCAAAAGCTGTACATTACCCGCGATGATTTCTACTTTGGAACGGTTCTGCCCGTCCTGTTCCCAGCGATCCTGACGCAGTTCCCCGTCAACGCCGACCTGCTTGCCTTTTACCAGATACTGGTTGATGCTTTCCGCCTGGCGGCCCCAGACAACCACATCAAAATAGTTTGCCTCGTCCACCCACTGCTCGCCGCTTTTTTTGCGGCGGTTGATGGCCAAAGAAAACTTGCACACCGCCTGCCCCGAGGCGGTATATTTTAATTCAGCGTCCCGGGTAAGACGACCGACCAAAACAACCTTGTTTATATCCATCATGCCCCCCCCCTATCCTTCGATATTTACAAAGAGATAGCGAATCAAATTGGCGTTTAACTTAAACGCCTTGTCAAGGACGGCGATTTTGGCGGGATCGATGTTGAGGGTAAAGAGAACGTAGCGGCCCCTGCGGCGCTTCTTAATCTCATAGGCAAGATCACGGTCCCCGGTCTCGTCTGTTTTTGTGATTTCCGCCCCCTGGGCGGCAAGGTCCGCCAGAACGGTCTCCCGCCCCGCTTTTGACAGATCCTCTTCCAGTGGAAAGATGGCTGTCAGCTCATACTGACGCATAGGTCCTCCTTACGGACATAGGTTTTCCGGCTGTGCCGGCTGGTTCGCCCGCGGGCGAACAAGAAGGTGCGGAAAGTCTATCAAATCGGGAACGCTTTGTCAAACCCCCTAAACTGCCGATAAGCAGGGTATGAACAAGCGCATGAATTTTGAAGACAATATTTTTATCCTTAATATTCGCATCAGAATGATCCAGGACCTGCTGATTCTGGATACCGACGGAGATATGTTCTTTTCCAAAACCCTTGACGATCTTGACTTTCTTGACCGGAGCCTGGGAAGCCTCCTTGCCGGTCTGCGCGAAAATACCAGGCTTATCGAACGGGACGAACAGTTTTACAACCTCGCCGGGGCCGAACGGCAATTCTGCGAACTTCTTATCGAACTTTCCCACGGCGAAGGAAACATTTCCGGCGCGCGTTACCCCGAACTCCATGAAAAGGCAAATATACTGCGAAACCGCTCCCTTGAGCGCCGCCGCGCCATAGAAGAATCAATCGTTGAAACCAAACGGATTTCTCTTGAGCCGGTTGTCGGCTACGATGAATTACATGAATTATTGAGCAGTTAATGCGGATTTCCGGAGGCGTTCTGGCGGGAAGGCTTATCGACTGCCCCCCGGGAATTATCAGACCGTCCATGGACCGCATGAGGGAGTCCGTTTTTGGATGCCTGGCTGCCGGCGTTTTTGCCGAAACACCCGGAGGCCTGGAGGGTTCATCCTTTCTGGATTTATTTTCCGGTTCGGGCGTTATCGCCCTTGAAGCCGCCTCAAGAGGCGCGCTCGTTATTGACGCTGTTGAATCCGATCCGCTCAAACGAAAAACGCTCCTTACTAACGCTTCCCTTTCACCGGTCCGGATCAACTGCCGCTTTATTTCGGCGGAGCTGTATATCAAACGAAGCAAAAAATCATTTAATTATATTTTTTGCGATCCGCCCTTTCCCTACCGGTATAAAAACGCCCTCTTGTCTTCAATCGCCCTTTCGCCGCTTATGGATGAAACCACGGTCCTTATGATTCATCTGCCCCGGCGCGAAAAAATTGAGACAGGGGAACTGAACGCTTTTGACATCCGCTGCTATGGTAATTCCGCCGTCGGATTCTTGCGAAAGCAATAAAATCCGCTTGCGGGCGAATCTTTTGTAAAAAAGTTAAAAAAAATGTTTACAAAAAGCAAAAAATACTTGATTATTCTGGTAATATATAGTACCTTTATTGTAATGACGGTGTCATTGATCGTTTAACCGGGCCGCCGCGGCGCGGTTGAACATTTTCGAAATACGCGCTAGAATCAGGGGAAGGTATTATTTAGAGCGGTACAATGGATTACAAAAAAGCCTTTGAGCGTTTTGAAAACCAGGGGTTTATCAAAACCGGGGCCAGGGTTACGGACAGCGCCGACAAAGCGGCGCTTAACCGTAAAGGCAATACGCTTTTTAACCAGGGCGACATTGAAGGCGCAAAAAGGATTTTTATAACCACCGGTTATTCGGACGGCATTTCCAGAGTCGGGGATTATTACAAAGCCTCGGGCAGACTTTTGGACGCGCTTAAGATGTACTGGACCGCTCCGGACAAGACCAAAGCACAACCTCTAATTGAGCAACTTTCGGAAATAGTAAAATATTTCATCTATAAAGAGGATTAAAAATTGAGCAACCAAATTGATGCCGATTTTAAAAATGAAAAGGCGGACCTTCCGGTTTTCGGAGAACCTTTGCAGAATAAAATTCCCGGGGAACTGCAGGATATTTCTGACTGGTCAAAGCGCGGTTATCAGCTTTTAAAAGAAAACCATATCGCCGAAGCCGAAAGAAATTTTAACAACATTCTGATGTGCGACGAATTTAACAATTACGCCCTTGTAGGACTGGGAGACGCCGCGCGAAAAAAAGGCGCGCACCGCGAAGCTGTTCAGTTTTACACCCGCTGTCTTGAATATCATCCGGGAAACAACTACGCCCTCTTTGGCCTGGCGGACTGTTATAAATCGCTTAACCAGTACCACCGCGCCATTGAGATTTGGGAACAGTATCTGCATCACGATGATTCCAATGTTACCGTGCTCACCCGTGTGGCGGACGCGTACCGCAAAATACGCGATTTTGAACATTCCAAAGAAGTGTACCTTAAAGTGCTCGAAATGGAACAAGACAACCACTACGCGATCATCGGACTGGGCCATCTGCACTATGATTTTAAGGAATACCGGGACGCGCTCTTCTATTGGGAAAGGATGGTCGATATCGACAGGGAGAATGTCGACATCCGCGTGCTTACCTCAATCGGAAACTGCCACCGGAGGCTTAAGGCTTTTGACGACGGAATTATCTATTTTGAAAAGGCTCTTGACCGCGATATGAATAATTTTTACGCCCTCTTTGGCCTGGCGGACTGCTACCGGGGAATGAACCAGCAGGATAAATCGCTTCAGTACTGGAATAAAATACTGGATCAGGATAACCGCAACAAGGTAATTTTAACCCGCGCCGCAGACGCGTACCGGAATCTGGAAGATTACCAAAGCGCGGTTGAGTATTACGAGCGGGCCCTTAATATTGAATACGATCAATACGCGGTGCTCGGCCTTGCCGTAGTCGCCAAACTGCAGAACCGCTGTGACGAGGCAATCGAAAGCCTTCGCAGTCTTGTCCGGCAGGACGCGCGAAATTACCGCCTGTATCTGGAGCTTGCCGACTGCCATTACCGCCGGGGTGACAAAAAGGCCGCTGTTGAAACACTTGGTGAATTCCAGAAACAGGGCGGGCGGAATTCAAAAGTCGCCGAGCTTCTTGACCGCTACCGGAATTAGGATTGGGCCGCGCCAAGATAATACAAAAATAAAAAATAAAAAATAAAAAATAAAAAGGTGTCCGGTATTTGAACAATGTAGCTCTTGCGGGGATGACCCTTGGGGAATTGGAACAATTCCTCAAGGGAATGAACGAGCAAAAATTTCGCGCCGCCCAGCTGTTTGCCTGGATTTCGAGGGGGGCGCGGTCTTTCGGGGAAATGCGCGATTTAGGCCTTTCCCTGCGTAAAAAACTGGACGAGTCTTCGGCGCTGCGGAGCAGCGTTGTTGCCAAAATTGAGACGGACCGTGACGGGGCCGTTAAACTGGGGCTGCTCCTGGGCGGCGGGGCGGCGGTCGAAGCGGTGCTGCTGCCGGCGAACGGCCGTTATACCGCCTGCCTTTCAACACAGGCAGGCTGTCCGGTAGGCTGCGTATTCTGCAAAACCGGCAGCCTTGGCTTTTTGCGGAATCTAAGCGCGGCGGAAATCGTTGAACAGTTTCTTGAACTGGACGCCCTTTGCGCCGGCAATGTTTCAAATATTGTAGTAATGGGCATGGGTGAACCGCTGCTTAACCTTGAAGCCCTGCGAAAAGCCCTTGAAATTATTACCTCGCCTGAGGGAAGGGGGCTTTCAAAGCGCCGTATTACCATTTCGACCTCGGGTATAATCGCGGGAATCGCCGAGCTTGCGGAAAAAGGACCGGACGCGGAACTGGCGCTTTCAATCACCACCGCGCGGGAAGACTTGCGCGGACGCCTTATAAAGGGAGCCGGGCCGGTTTCGCTGCGCGATCTTAAAAACGCCCTTGTCCGGTGGCAGCAAAAACACCGGCGCAGAATTACCCTGGAAACCGTTTTACTGGGCGGGATCAACACAGGCGGCGAAGACGCGGAAGCCCTTGTCCGTTTTGCGCGGGGTCTGCGGACGGTGGTAAACATTATTCCGTGGAATCCGGTCGAAGGCCTGTCATTCGAAGGAAACGCGCTTGTACCCCCCGCCCAAAGCGAAACCGCCTTTTTCCGCAGGCAGCTTGAGTCGGCGGGCCTTAACGTTACCTGCCGCTTTCGGCGCGGGCGCGGCATAAGCGGCGCGTGCGGTCAGCTGGGGGCGCTGCCGGACACCGGCAAATAAATTCGCAAGCCGCGGCAGCCTGGCGGAGATCCCTGACAGCCCGCCGTTGAAGACGGCTCGACTTTGCGGTAAAATCTTTTTCAGAGGGGAAATTTTTAACCGCCAGGTCGAAGAAGTCGAAAAAGTTACGGTACGGACGTATGAAAGCTCTTTTTCTTTTTTGAACTTCTTTACCTTGTTCGACTTAGGCTGTCCGAAGGGACAGCCCGACTTTGCGGTAGAATCTTCTTTGAAGAAGGAAATTTTAAACCGCCAGGTCGAAAAAGTCCTTCTCTGAATAACTGCCAGTCCCACTATTACCATATGCTTCCCAATCATCATCTTTATGGCTAAGGATATTTCCCGATATGTCGGTACTACTAACATTATTAACTCCATCATTTGGAGCATACTTTATGACTGTACCATCAGGATATAGGCGCACAGTTTAGGAGGATGGTTTCCATCCTTAACAATCCCCCCGATATTGGTTGCAGCCGCTTTAGAGGGATGGGAGTCTGCTGCTTGACAAATAACATAGAAGGACGCGAAGGGCGCAAAGTGAAGAGGAGGGAAAGCGAATCTTTGGTCCGGCTACTCATAGTAGCCGCATTTTTGTACCGCCGCGCGGCTCAGCGCTTCTTCGATAAGCGGATCAAGCTCCAGCGCTTCGTAACGGAGCGCCGCTTCTTTTACCGCGCCCCGCAGTACCGGATGTTCGGGGCTGAATAACACGCAGCAGTCCGCATAGGGAAGTATCGACGTTTCATAGGTGCCGAATTTTTTTGCCAGCAGCGTGATCTGTTCCTTGTCCATGCCGATGAGCGGCCTTAGCACCGGAAGCCTCGCGCGGCTTTCCGTGCAGCTGATATTTTCGATGGTCTGGCTCGCGACCTGGGAAAGGCTTTCTCCGGTGACAAGGCATTTTATGTGTGATTTGCGGGCGATAACGGAAGCCGCCGCCATCATTGCCATACGCAAAAGCACGGTCGACCATTCAGGCGGGGCGCGTTCCTTTATTCGCCTTTGCGCCCCCGTAAAATTTACGGTCCAAAGACGCACTCCCATCGCGTAGCGGCCCACAAGTCCGGCAAGATGTATTGTTTTTTCCAGCGCCCTGTCCGAAGTATAGGGCGGCGTGTGAAAGTATACCGCGTCAACATGCATTCCGCGGCCGGCCATAAGACAGCCTGCCACCGGCGAATCGATGCCGCCGCTTAAAAGCAAAAGCCCCCGCCCGGCGCTGCCTACCGGCAATCCCCCCCATCCTTTTTGCGACAGGCTGTATACGTAGGCTTTTTCGCGTATTTCCACGCGTATTACCGCCTGCGGATTTTTAATCCGCACCAAAAGAGAGGGAAATGCCCGGGTAACCGCGTCTCCCGCGGCGCAGCAGATTTCGTAGGAAGTAAGCGGAAAGCTTTTGTCGGTGCGCCGCGCTTCCGCCTTAAAGGAGCGTACGCCGCGCTCGAAAAGCATGCGGGCTTCGTTAACACAGGCGGCGGTTACGGTCTGGGGATTTTTTTCGCACGACTGTGTTTTTGCCCAGCCCGAAATTCCCATAACATGCGAAAGAACTTCTTCCAGCGCCGCCGCGCGCGCTTCATATTGTTCCATTTCGTGTTCAGGAATTTCCAGGCTGATATAAAACCGGCCGCTGCCCATTCGAAGCCGCGCGCCCGTTACAGTTGCGCGGAGCATGGTATTAATATTGGCGCGTAAAATCTTTTCAAAATTGGAGCGGTTCCCTCCCTTAAGGGTCAACTCGCCCGGTTTAAGAAGCCAGACGCCCATCAGGAAAGCTCCCTGACAATGCCGGCAATCGCCTTTGCCAGCGCCTCAATATCCCCGCGTGTTGTCGACCAGCCCTGGGAAATACGTATTCCTTCGAACTGGGATTGAAGATCAATTCCCATCGCCTGGAGGACCGGACGGCGCTTTGAGGCCGAAGAACAGGCGGATCCGGTAGAAACGGCGAATCCTTCCTCGTCAAGGCGGCGTACCATTACTTCACCGGGAACGGGCGAAAAGCGGCACTGCAATATCCAGGGCGAAAAGCGCTTGTCTTTTCCGGCGCGTCCGGCGGGAATGCAAAAAAAACTGCCCGCCAGATTATCCGCCAGATACGAAACAAGCGTTTCCATGCGCTCGGCGGCGTTTTGGTATTCGCGTTCAACCACCGCGGGCGCGGCGAATTTTTCCAGCACCGCCGCCGTTGCCGCCGCGCCGCATACATTTTCGGTTCCGGGCCGCAGTCCGTTTTCCTGGCCGCCGCCGCGCACCAGCGCGTCAACATGCCTGCGGATGTAGAGCAGGCCGCTTCCACGGGGGCCTCCCAATTTGTGCGCGCTTATCGCGGCGGAATCAATATCCAGCGCGCCGGGCAGCGGAATTTTTCCCGCCGCCTGTACAAAATCGCAGTGAATATGCACCGGCGCTTTGGAATGCGCGCGAAGATACGACGCAAGCTCATTGATGTTGTTTACCGCTCCGGTTTCATTGTTTACCGCCATGATCGTCGCCATGCGGGGCGCGCCGTTTTTTTTAAGCGCGGCGGAAAGGGTTTTGACGCTTACCGCTCCTTCCGCCTCTATGCCGACAGCCGCCGTTTTTATCCCCAGCGAATCAAGAATTGCGGCGTTTTCTTTTACCGAAGGATGTTCGGCCGCCGAATAAAGCAGCTGCGTTTCCCCCGCTTCCCGCCGGGGTTTTGTCAACAGCGAAAACAGAACGATAGCGTTGGATTCGGTGCCGCCCGAAGTAAACACAAGCTGGCCGCTTTCCACGCCCAGCGCCTTTGCGCAGCGCAGCCGCGCGTCTTCCATAAATTGTTTTGCCTCGCGGCCTTCCCGGTATTGCGACGAGGGATTCCCGAAGGGATAATTGTCCGGGGACAACGGAAGCGCCGGCGCGGTCGCCGCCCAGTCAAAGTAACGCCGTATCATGTTTATACAAGCGTTCGCGCAATTCGTACAATGTCGGCAAAGACTCCTCCGGCGGTAACCTGCGCGCCCGCGCCGGGGCCCTTTATTACCATGGGAAGCTTTGAATAGCGGTCGGTGGTAATGACGACAATATTGTCCGAATCTTTAAGCGAGCGAAACGGACTGTCCGCATCTTCTTCCCGCAGCGACAATGTCGCCGTACCTTCAATTACCGCGATATAACGCAGACCCCTGCCCGCCTTTTCAGCCCTGGATCTTCGCGTTTCAAAGTGATCGTCGCATTTTTCCAGTTCTTTAAAAAACGCTTCCACGCCGGGCGCCTCAAAACAGGAAGGCGGCAAAAGGCTTTCGATTTTTACCGCGTCAAACTCCAGCGGCATGCCGCATTCACGCGCCAAAATCAGCGCCTTGCGCGCGGCGTCCATTGCGTTTAAATCGTCCCTCGGATCAGGTTCGGTATACCCGGCCGCTTTCGCCTCGCGCACCAGGGCGGAAAACGGCTTGCTTCCGTCAAAGTTGTTAAAAATATAGGAAAGGGTCCCCGACAACACCGCCTCTATGCGCCGCACGCGGTCGCCGGATAAAAATAAATCCCGCAGGGTGGAAATAACCGGAAGCCCCGCGCAGACCGTTGTCTCATACAGATAGGGAATGCCGCGTTCGCGGGAATAGTCGGTAAGTTTTTTATAGTATTCGTATTTTCCCGCGTTGGCCAGTTTGTTCGGGGTAATAACCGGAATCGCGCAGGTTATGATATCGTTGTACGAGGCGGCGACTTCGCGGCTTGCCGTACAGTCGCAAAAGGCGGTATTGGGAAGGTTAAGCGATTTTAACACGGCGATGAATTTTTGCAGATCGTACGTTTCCGCCGCGATTCCCCCGTTAAGCAGTTTTTCAAAATCAATTTCCTTTTTTCCGCCCAGCAGTTCCTTTACCGCCTGCGGATCAAGGCCCGAAACCTTAAACAGCATTCCGCGCGAATTGCCCGCGCCTACAAGGCGTATGCGGATTTTGTGGGTGTCGGCCAAAACTTCGCGGTGACTGGCAAGCTGATCAAGCAGCGTGCCGCCGATAAGCCCCGAACCCAAAAGAAATAAATTGACCGAACGTACTCCGGCAAGAAAAAACGCCTCATGTATCGCGTTAAGCGCCTTTGATTCGTCGCTTCGGGAAATGACGAACGAGATGTTTACTTCCGACGAACCCTGCGCGATGGCGATTACATTAACGCCGTTTCTTCCAAGGGCGTGAAAAACCTTGCCCGAAATACCGGTGACCCGTTTCATCCGTTCGCCGACCACGGCGATGACGGCGAGATTTTCTTCTTTTACGGGCAGGTCAATGGTGCGCGCGGCGATTTCGGCGGCGAACTCTGTTTTGAGCGCGTCAAGCGCGTCGTCGCCCGACGAGGGATTTACCGCGATACAGATTGAATATTCGCTTGAAGCCTGACTAATCAGTATAACGCTGATATGGCGGTTGGCCAGAACGCCGAAAAGACGCGAGGAAAATCCGGCTACTCCCATCATTCCGGATCCCTGAACGCGGACCAGCGTGATATTGGGGAGTGAAGAAATGCCCCGTATGGGGTAGGGGCTTTTTTCCGCTTCGCGGGTAATGCGGGTTCCCGCGCATTCCGGATTAAAGGTATTGCGCACGACAATGGGTATGCCCTTTTCCAGAGCGGGCGCGATGGTCGGCAAATGAAGCACCTTCGCGCCAAAGTGGGAAAGCTCCATCGCCTCTTCGTACGAAATGGAATCAATGCGAAAGGCGTTTTTTACCAGGCGCGGATCGGCGGTAAGAATCCCGTCAACATCGGTCCAGATTTCCACACAGTCCGCGCCGAGCGCCGCGCCGTAAATGGCGGCGCTTAAATCGGAGCCGCCCCTGCCCATGGTGGTAACCGATCCGTCCTGGGCCGAAGCGATAAAACCCGAAGCGATAAAAACAGTCCCGGGCGCGGCGGAGGTTTTTTTTTGGATGCGCTCAAAACTGGGCAGGGGAAGGTAACGGGCGCCGCCGTATTTATTGTCGGTAACGATCATCTGCCGTGAATCAAGATATTCGGCATTAATGCCGGCGGCGCGCGCAATGCGGCTTACCAGCGGGGCTGAAAGCCGTTCTCCGTAACTCATGACATTGTCCAGCGTGCGCGGCGAAAGTTCTTCCAGCATGGAAATACCGGAAAGAACCCGTGAAAGTCCGTTAAAAGACGCCTCGATTTCGCGGTCGCAGGCGGTTTTTTCTTCGCCGGAAAGGAACGCGGCGCTTAACCCGAAGTGGCGGTCTTTTAACGCGACAAGGGTATCCGGCGCGGCCTCCCGGTTTTGCTCGTTTTGCAGAGCCGATTTTGCCAGCGTGATCAGCGCGTCGGTAATGCCGGACAGGGCGGACACCACCACCACCTGTACGTTTCCCGCGTGTTCGGCGTTGGCAAGGATCGAAACAAGATGCGTAAGGGCTTCACGGGTACCTACAGAAGTACCGCCAAACTTAAGTACAAGCATGGGTAATTATAGACAGGAACTATCCATGTGTGCAATTAAGAACTATACAAACCAGGAATCTTCTTCGAGCCGCGAAAGAACGGCGTTAAACACGCCCAGATCAAAGGCCAAATCAAGCACGGAATAACGGACGCGTATCATCTGGGCCTTGCGCGCCGACTGAATGATCCGCCGTTTGGACAGCCCCGCGTCTTCAGGTTTTACCGGGCAGCCCGCCCTGACAAACATCGCGCAAAGTTCGGCGTACGGGGGAAGCTGTTTTTTTACCGCGTCTTTAAGATCGTCCCAGCTGTCGCGTACGCCTTCTGTCAGGCGCTTTTGCTGTTTCACGTCAAGCAGTTTGGAAAGGGCCGTTTTTTTCGCCGCCGCGCAGGCCCCCGGATCACCGGCAAAGGCTTTTTCTATCTGAGCTTCGCGTTCCGCTTTTGAAGGCGGGCTTTCCGCCCTGTCCGGCCTTTTTGAAAAGAGGCATTCAAAAAAAGCGGCGGCGGCAAGGCTGCCGATTGCAACCTTGTGCCCGTGGGTTACTGTTTGACCGTTATGCTGTAAATTTTCCATTTCCCAGACATGGGCCCACATATGCTCGCAGCCGGAAACAGGACGGGAATCTTTCATGTATTGAAGGGCAAAGCCGGTTATGCCGAGCGCTTCAAAAAGAACGCGCAGCGCTTCCCGGTCTCCGCGCGCCGCCCCGGCGGCCCTTTCCAGCTCCGGGCGGAGCGGCGTCTGAACCATGGCCCAGGCGCGTTCGTTGATAGGCATAAGTCCGGGGACGGCCGGATCGATTTTATAAATGGTATCCGCGATAATCCAGTCGGCTCCGGCCGCCAGCTTTCCCGCCAGATCGCCGTACCCGGACGAAGAAAGGTAGGCGGGAGCGCGGGAAAGCACGTCCGTGTCGGCAACGACAAGGCGGGGCGCCGCGCAGGGAAGCGTTTGTTTAAAGCCGTCCCGCAGCAGCGCCGCGCCGTGGGCCGTATAGCCGTCTACCGACGCCGCGGTCGGCACGCAGCAGTAGGGAAGGCCGCGTTCACCGGCGGCGCATTTTACAATATCGTTTATCGTGCCGGAACCGACCGCAAGCGGCACAAGGCCGTTTTTTTCGCTTTGTTCCTTCATAAGCGTTTTAAGTTTTTCGACAAGGCCGTATTCCCCGTGCAGTCCGGCGGCGGGAAAAATAAAGGGTTCTGTCTGTGCCACACGGGCGTCCGTTAAAACATGTCCGCACTCTTCGCCGGCGGCTTTCCAGGTGTTTTCATCGGCGATTAAAAAAACAGGCGACGCTTCGAGCTCAAAATAGTTTTTAAGCAGCCGGGGAATTTTGGCGATCGCGCCTTGTTCAACAAGCAGCGCCTTTGTATCGCTGGCTGCCTCCAGACAGGCTTCCAGGCTGATTCCGTTCATGACTTAACTATATTACATTTTTTACCTATAATTCAAGCGGAGGTTTTTATGCCCGTTTCTAAAACAGTCAGGGACGCTCTTGAGGGTTCTTCGATGATTCGCAGGCTTTTTGAAGAGGGAGCCGAATTAAAAAAAATACACAGCGCTGTTTTTGATTTTTCACTTGGAAACCCCGATCTTGATCCGCCCGAGGCGTTTTACCGGACGTTAAACGAATTGGCGCGCGAAAAGGTAAAAGGATCGCACGGATATATGAGCAACGCCGGTTTTTTCGAAACACGGGCGGCGCTGGCAAAAAAAGCTTCGCGGGATCAGGAATGCGAAATTCCCGCGTCAAACATTATCATGTCGGCGGGCGCGGCCGGAGCGCTTAATGTAATTTTTAAAAGCATACTTGACGCGGGGGACGAAGTGATCGTTCCCAAACCCTATTTTATGGAGTACCGGTCCTATGTGTCCAATCACGGGGGAAAGATTGTCGAGGTATCGACCAAAGAAGATTTTAGCCTTGATTTGGAAAAAATCGAAAACGCCTTTGGCGGTAAAACAAAAGCGGTATTGATCAATTCGCCGAATAATCCCACCGGCAGCGTTTATCCCCGGGCCGATATGGAAAAACTGGGCGCGCTTTTAAAACAGCGGGGGGCAAAAACCAAAAATTACCCTTATCTGGTCGCCGACGAACCGTACCGTGAAATTGTATATTCCGGCGTCAGCGTTCCTTCGGTTTTTAACGCGTACAGCGAAGCAGTCGTCGCAACCTCGTTTTCAAAAAGCCTTTCGCTTCCCGGAGAACGGATAGGGTATATCGCCGTACATCCCGGCATACAAAACAGCGAAGAGACGCTTGCCGCCCTTGTCTACGCGACCAGGGTGCTCGGCTTTGTCAACGCCCCCGCGCTTATGCAGCGTATTGTCGCAAAATTAACCGCCGAGCGCGTCGCCGTTGAAGTATACGAGTCGCGGCGGAACGCCTTTATGAATGTGCTGGATTCGGTTTCAATGAGCTACGCCCGCAGTGGCGGCGCGTTTTATGTATTCGCGAAAGTTCCCGCCCGAAAGGACGGCTCAAGCGACGACCGCGAGTTTTCCGCCTGCCTTAAAAAGCATCTGATCCTTGGCGTACCGGGCTCCGGTTTCGGCGCGCCGGGGTGGATACGTTTCGCGTACTGTGTCGATGAAAACATAATCACCGGATCCGCGCCGGCGTTCAGGGCCGCCCTGGCGGAGTGGACCGGCTGACGTCTGCCGGGGCCGCGCCGTTTGGAACCGCGACTGCCGCATTCAATATAGCGGCATCCGACGGGTCTCCGATTCCAACGGCTTCGTTTGCATAATTTTCCCTATCTCTAGGTTTTTCGTAAAGATAATAGCATATTTTTACCGAATCTACAACGAATTTCAATGACATTCGTACCACTGATTCCGTTGAATGCATAGGTATATAGTTTCCTTAATTTTATATTCAGTCTGCAACCGGTGGGAAAT
>JAIRYT010000043.1 GCA_031267675.1 Treponema sp.
GGACCTCTTTTTCAGGGTATAGCCGCTGTCGATGTTTCCAAACGCGGTCTCCGGCGATTCCGAAAAGAAATTTACCTCGAAGTCGAACAGGTCAAAGAAGTAAAATAAGGGGAGAAAAGATTCTTTAGCCGCCGGTTTAGCGCGGCGGCGAACCTAAAACAGGAATTGCCGTCCTTGTCATACGCGCGGCTTTGCGGTATCTTGACAGTAACGGATAGATCCAAATGATTTGGTTATCGGTTTTGAATTGGAAAGGAAAAACCAATTAGTACAAAAAACGCGTTTTTTTTAACACTATGTCTGTTTGCGCTGTCTGCCGGGCCGGGGAACGCGCAGGATACCGACGCGCTCTATCCCGCCGCGCCCGGACCGCTTCTGGTTTCCAAAAGCGCGGTGCTTATGGACGCGGCCACGGGAACGGTTGTGTTTTCGCATAACCCGTCTTTGCTTATTCCCCCCGCTTCGCTGACCAAGCTTATGACCATACACCTGGCGCTGCGCGAAATAGACGCGGGACGCGCCAGCCCCGACGAAATTGTACCGCTGCCGCCGGAAACCTGGGCGGAAAACCAGCCCGCTCGTTCCAGCCTTATGTTTTTGGGACGCGGGCAGCGGGTTACCCTGGGCGAACTGCTTTTGGGGCTTGCCGTTTCTTCGGGTAATGACGCGGCGGTCGCGGTCGCGCTCCGTTTTGCCCCCAGCGTCGAAGCGTTCGCGTCGCTGATGAACGCCGAAGCGGGGGCGCTGGGCCTTGCCGCCACCCATTTTGTGGAACCGGCGGGAATATCGGAATTAAACACCACATCGGCCGCGGACTTTGCCCGCTTTTGCCGCTACTACCTTCAGCATCACCCTCAGAGCACGGCGACCCTTCATTCGGTGCGCCAGTTTGCCTACCCGCTCCAGGCAAACACCCCTCAGGCGGCTCCCCGCACCATTATCCAGAATTCACACAACCCCCTGCTGGGGCTCGAAGGCGTTGACGGCCTTAAAACCGGCTACATAAGCGAAGCCGGTTACAATATCGCGCTTTCGGCAAACAGAAAGGGCACGCGGTTTATCGCCGTTATCCTGGGGGCGCAAAACGAAGACGAACGCGACAGCGACGCCGTCGGTCTGCTTGAATGGGGGTTTGCCAACTTTAGAACGCTCGATCTGGGGGCGTACAATATCGACAATTATCTTCCGCCCAAACGAATCTGGAAAAGCCGCGAAAAATATGTTCCGCTTACCGTTCCCGGATTGCAGAATGAAGGACAGGACCCATTAGGCCCCGGGACCGGTCTTCTTGTTACCATATCCACCGTGCGGGGCGATGTGCTTGAATGGGATACGGAGACGCAAAACTTTATTGAAGCGCCGGTAAAAGCGTTCAGTACGGTAGGCCGGCTTGCCGTGAGCGACCGCTACGGAGTGTTCGCGCGCTTTCCCGTGGCGCTAAAATCGGACGCGACGCGCTCCGGCGTGTTTCGTTCCCTCGTCGACGGAATTGTGATGTTTTTTTGCAAATTGTTCGGGAAACCCGCTTAAGGCAGGGAACGGCCCATTAACGCCGAAACAGGCACCAGTTCGTATCCTTCGCCCAGCAGTCCGTCAAGAAGCACTTCGATGTGGTTAAAGAGATAGTCGTTATTCCCGCCGGGGAGCAGTCCCAGCCGTACCGGAATAATCGAACCGCCCTGCTTTGCGTCCATGACGCGGTCTATCATATCCGATGCGGAAAGCCGATCCGCGCCCATACGTTTGGCGTCCGCCGCCGTAATCCAGTCGCCGGGATCAACATCGCGGCCCACAGTGCGGTAACCGGCTGCGGCGGCGGCGGCGGCGATTTCGCCCGATACCGAGTAATAGGGCGGATGCCAGAGGAGGCCGAGCTCGCTTTTGCCCGCCCGGTAAAAATCATCTTCGTTGCGGGCCAGGCCGCGGGCGATAAACGCGGTGTCTACCCGAATGCGCGAATCGGACAGATCAACCGTCGTATAAAACATGCTCCCGCATTCCTGCCCCGAAGCGGCGAGCTCCCTTACCGCTTCGGCGTTGCGGCGTATAAATTCACCGTTTAAAAAAAATGTCGCCGTAACGCCGTAACGCGAAAGTACGTCAAGAACCTGGGAAAGCCCCGCGGCGTCATCGTACAGATCAAAACAAAGCGCGACAGCGGACGAACCCCGCAGTCCGTGCGAAAACACCAGGGGGATTTCGCTTTCCACCCTGCCCGCGTGTCTGAGTCCGGCGGGAAGCGGAAATCCGCCGGCCAGGCGCGGAATCAGGGGAAAGGTTCCTACCGAAACAACATTGCGCACCATGGGAATATTGGCAAAATAGCCGTCGTTTCGCGCTTCCAGATAGACACGGAACTGGGGCGAAACAAGCGAGGCGTTTCGCAGTACGGGCACGCGGAATTCCACCCAGGGATTTTCGCCGTCGGTAGAAAACCATGCGCCGCCCGAACGGGCAAATATGCGCCTGCCCGCGCCCTGCTCCGTTTGTTCAAAGCCGTGTTCGGCAATCGAAGACAGACAGAGGAGTTTCCGCGCGCTTACTCCCTCGTTCCCAAAAACAAGGCGTTCGACGCGCTCGGACCCCCCCGCGACACATTCGTTTTCCGAAAGCCACAGGACCGAATACACCGGAACAGAAAGAAGCTGCGCCCGCGCCTTCCATTCCGCATAGTCGTAAAGAAAAAGGCCGGCGTTTCCCCAGACAAGGAGTTTGTTCCCCGAAGGGGACAGCGCGGCGTTAAACGAGGGCGGCGCTTCTATACGCTGAAAGCTGCTCCGCGATACGGCGGTGTTGAGCCGGTACGCGACAATTTCATCGCCTGTTTTGGAACCGGCGGCGATAAGCACGGTAATAATTCCGCCGGACGACCAAAACGCGTTAATCCGCGCGCCCTGGCGGGCCGTCACATAGGGAAGGCTTTCCTGCGGGGCGGGGGTAAATTCGTCTATTCCCAGCGGATAATAAAATAAATTACGGCCGCCCTTGCACAAAAGAATTGAACGCTCGTCGGGAGCTATCCAGAACGAATCAAAGGCGCTGTCAAATTCAAAGGGAATGCGCCCCGCAACTTCGCCCGGTTCAAGCAGACCGGCGTACAGGGTCCGCGCGAAAAGTTCTTCGCCGCGCACGCGATACACGTTGGAGCCCTTCATATAGAAGTAAGCGCCTTTTTCCCAGCGTATTGAGGAGATCGTGCCTTCGCCGATATACCGCAGTTCTTCGCGCGGGGGCGGCGCGGCGCTGTTTATTGTATAAAAGTAAAGCCGCCCCGCTTTTTCATAAATAAAGCCGCGTGAATCGCCGCTCCATACGGCGGGAAAGGTACGTCCGGGGCGTTCCGCTTCGACGGCGGCTACAACCCGTTCGCCGCTTCTGCCGTCAAGCAGCACCAGTTCGCCGCGCGCGTAGCTTTTTGCCTCGACAAAAAGCAGCCATCTGCCGTCCGGAGACGAGAGCGCTCCGGAGGAGGACCCGCCGGTAAACGAAGGAAAGCCGGAAAATTCGCCGGGAAGCCCGCCGTCCAGGGGAAGCCGCCGGACGCCGAACGCGCCGTGAACAAGCAGGGTGTTGTTTCCAACCAGTTCCATTTTTTCGGGGAACGCCGTCAGCTGCGACAGAAGCGCACCGCCGGCCGCGCCCCCCGCGTCAAGGGTCGCGCGGAACAGGGCGTTCTGCGCCGCGTTTCCCCCGCCGCTTGATTCGGCGCGAAAAAGCAGGCGGTTGTCTTCCGCAAGGTCAAGGCCCGAAAAGCTGACTTTGGCAAAAACGCCGGAAAGGGCGCCCAGACAAACGAGCAGCGCGAAAAACCGCTTTACGGACACGGTCTTCCCTTAATCGTACTGTCAAGAATCGCGTCAAGGTCTGTTTCCAGAGCGTTCAGCGCGTTTTCCATTTTTTGTATGCGTTTACGCGAAAAGTGGACGTTCATATCCTCAAGCTGTCCAAAGGTTTTATCCAGCAAATCGACAAAGGAATCTTTGGGACTCCGGGGGCAGCGATCAAGACCGGGATCGCCGGAACAGGAACTGTTGGGATCCGAATAGGAATATTCATCCCGGGGAAAGTCCGCCTGCTTCATGGGTCCGGTTGAACACCAAGAGCCTGATCGGCGCTTAAAACGGTCAGCCCCGGCTGATCCGCAAAAGCCCGTATAAAAGTAACCACCGCAAAAAAAGCGATCAAAATAATGACAAGTTTGCGCACGGTTCCATCCTTCTTTCTTCTTTACTTTTCTTAACTTTTCTTACCTTTTTACTTTCTTACCTTGCTCCATTGTGCCGCTATTTATTTAAAATTTCAAGTGGGTTAATGGCGCTGCTGTTCTTGTAGGCGGCAAAATGAAGATGCGGGCCCGTACTGCGTCCGGTGCTGCCTACGCGGCCGATAATGGTTCCCTGATTAACATAGGTTCCCCGCGAAACCAGAATTTTGCTTAAGTGGCCGTACATGGTCTGGTAGTTCCCCGCGTGGGAAATAATAATAAAATTCCCGTACACGGCGTTGGTACCCACCGAAGAAATTCTGCCGTCGCCCGAAGCCTTGATCGGCGTTCCCATGGGGGCGGCCAAATCCAGGGCCGCGTGATAACTTCGTACGCCGGTAAAGGGATCCCGCCGCCAGCCAAAGGGCGAAGTCTGCCTGCCCGCCAGGGGGTAGATAAAGAGCATGCCCATCGCCTGCCGCAGGTCTTCCCTGCTCATTTTCGCGCCGGGAATAAAAAGTACGGTTCCCGTCCTGACATCATCATTCTGGATATCGTTGGCGTCCAAAACAGCTTCCAGCGGCACTTCAAGGGATTTTGCGATCGCCGGATAACTGTCGCCCGGTTTTACGGTATAGGGAATGCCGTCCATGTTGGGAATACGTATCGTCTCGCCAATCAAAAGGTTGCGCCGTACGTTTTTGATGTCGTTGCTGGCGATGACCGCGTCTATCGACAGGCCAAAGCGGCGCGCGATCCCTTCTACTGAATCGCCTGACCTCACCCGGTAAGTGTTCCACGAAAACGATTCGGTCAAATCCAGGGGAATTTCATCGCTTAGTTCCAGTACGTCCGGTCCGCCGGAATAGGCTGTCCGTCCGGCAAGAATATCCTCTTCCGGCGGCAGCGGCTCGGGAATAAAGGCGACATAGAGCGCGCCTAGCCCGAAAGCGGAAAGCGGAACAAGAACACAGAACAGCAGCAGCGAAAAGACGCGTTTTTCAAGAAAACGGCCGAATGGTCCCAAAAACGGCAAAGTCTTTTGGGCGGGTTCCTCATATCCCGGTACGTATATCGTGGCAACGGCTTTTTGCGCCCGCGCCCGGCGCTTTTCTTGGGGGGGAAGTACAAATATCCGGCTGTTTTTTTTACGTTTTTTAAGATTCCGGAAAAATTCAAAGAGCTTTCCGGTCTTTTGCTCCGCGATAAAGGACGGTTTTGGAAAGCGAATGCTGGAGGCGGAATTAAACAGCTGCGGCTTGGAACGGCGCGTCACCTGCTGGGAAACAAAAATATCCTTCATTGGTTTCTTATCGGTATTTTATCGACATTATTAAAACGAAGTATTATACTCAGGAGTTATGGAAGGAACAGACGGAGAACGAAAAAACAGATTCGGCGCGCCTTCGATTGCCGCGCTTGCCCTCTTGACCATGCTCTCGCTCAAGCTCTTTGTTGTCGACCTGATGATCACCCAGGGGCGTTCGATGCTCCCCGCCCTTAAACCCGGATCGGTGCTGCTGGTCAACAAGGCCGCGTTTGGGCTGCGTCTTCCCATTATCGAAATCTACCTTTGGCGCTGGTCAAAGCCTCATTCGGGGGATATGGTGGTGTTTTACACGCCGCTGGGCGAACGGGCGGTCAAGCGCTGTTCATGGGTTTCCGGCGATGGCAGCTTTTTCGCGCTGGGGGACAACGATCTGGAATCGTTTGATTCGCGCTCATACGGCCCGGTTTCCGCCGAACTGCTGCTTGGAAAGGTAATCGCCGTCAGATGAACAGCGGTCAAAATCAGGTAAAAAGGCGTTTTTTTATTATCGCCCTCTTGTTAAGTATATGCGCGGTGGTTGTTTTTTTTCGCTACTTTATCGTCATGATGAATCCGCCGGACCCGGAACAGTACAACCCGAACCGGAACACGTACGAACGGGGTTCCATCGTTGACCGCAACGGACGCATTCTTGCCCTTCAAACCAGGCTGGGGAATATAAGCGTATGGCGGCCGGATATAAGCGATTTGGAAGAATGCGCCCTGGAACTTTCGCAGATCTTTGAAACAACGCCGCAGGCAATCAAGGACCAGATTGCCGCCTCGGCAAGCGATTTTCTTTATTTAAAAAAACAGGCCGATCAGTCGGTGGTGCGGCGGGTTCAAACCCTTCGTTCACAGGGCAAATTAAAGGGAGTGACTATCGAGCCGGTTATGGGGCGCGTATACCCCGAACGGGAACTGGCCGCCCAGATCATCGGCTTTACCGGAAGCAACAATACCGGCCTTGGAGGCATTGAGTACGCGTTTAACGCCGAACTTGAAAGCGGCGAAAATAAAAACGGCAGCCAGATTGTTTTAACAATCGACACCAATATTCAACATATACTTGAAGAAATCGCGCGGCAGAGCCTTGAAGAAAACAAGGCGGAAGCGGTAATGCTTATGGCGATGGATCCGCGTTCGGGCGATATTCTGGGTTCGGCCAGCCTTCCCGGCTTTGACCCCAACGAACTGTATGAATCAAACGACGTTACCCGCATGGACCGGCCGGCGATTTGGGCCTACGAACCGGGATCGGTGTTTAAGGTTTTTTCGATAGCCGCGCTCCTGGAATCGCAGTCGATTTTTCCCGACACGACTTTTTTTTGCGACGGTCATTACGAGCGGGTTACCCGGGGCGGCGAGCGTATTGTGATCAACTGCCTTTCCGCCCACGGCAACGTGACGGCCCGGGACATTATTGTATATTCATGTAACGCCGGCGCGGCCTACGCGTCGGATCGCATGGGCATAGGCGCCTTTGAAAAAGCGCTGGACAGTTTTGGTTTTGGCAAACGTACCGGAGCGGGCAATCCCGGCGAAACTCCGGGCCTTCTTCGTCCGGCGGGCGAATGGTCGGAGCGTTCGAAACCAACCATCGCGATGGGCCAGGAAATCGCCGTCTCGACCCTGCAGATACTGCAGGCTTCGACGGCTATCGCCAACGACGGGATTCTGGTGCCGCCGCGTATTGTTTCGCACATTGTCTCTGACGACGGAAAAACAATAACCCAGTTCCGTCCGGGCGAAAACCGCCGTATTATCAGCGCGCAGACCGCCGCCGACATGAGAACCTATATGGCAGAAGGCACCATGGATTTGGGGATCGGACGTTTTGCGCGGATACGCGACATTTCGCTGGGCGTTAAAACCGGTACGGCCCAAATCATCGATCCCCAAACGGGCCGTTATTCGGAAACCGATTTTATCGCAAGCTGCCTTGCCCTGATCCCCGCCGAAGATCCTTCCCTCGTCCTGTACATGGTGATTATCAGGCCGCGCGGCAATTATTACTTTGGAAGCCGAACCGCCGCGCCCGGAATACGCGATACCGCCGAAGCGCTTATCGACTATCTGGGCATTCCCCGCGGCCGCAACCCCCAGATAAGCCACTCCGGCGAAGTCGCCCTTCCCAACCGCGCAATTCTTTCCATCGGAGACACCATTCCCGATTTTAGCGGCGCTTCAAAACGCAGCCTGACATCCCTTCTTTTGCGCGACGATCTTACCCTGATCATCCGCGGCGAAGGCTGGGTGCGCCGCCAGTCGCCGCCCGCCGGAACGCCGTTTACGACAGGCATGACAGTCACGCTGGAACTGGAATGATCGATCCGTTACCACGGCCGCCCGGATCCGGTGACTGCCTGAAAAAAAACCTTGCCGTCCTTTCCCGGTTTTATCCGGACCTGGCCGGAACGCTGGACGGGAATGAACCGGGCGGCGCGTATCATGTTGAGCCGTCGGCCTCGGGCGCGCCGACGCTGCGGGTAAACGGCGTTTACGCCCATTCAAGGCGCGACCCCGCCCGCGAAGCGTCACGCGCCGCCGGGGCGCTTTTGGCCGATCGGGGCGGCGCATTTTTTATTTTAGGCTTCGGCCTTGGCTACAGCGCGGAAGCGGCGGCGGTTTTAAACCCGAACGCCATTCCCGTCATTGTGGAAAGATCGCCTGAGCTTTTTCGCCTGGCGCTACAAAGCCGTGAACAAAAAATATTCTTGGGCGGAAAAGCGATTGTGCTGACAGGCGGATCAGGCATTGGAGGCGTTCTTGAAATGCTGCGGCGTTCCGGCGTAAAAACCGGAAAAGCCGTTTTAAAAAATAAAATTATCTGCGAAGCGAGCGAAGAAGACAAAGCGTTTTATGACGAGATAGAAAAACGCATACTGCTGTGGGCTTCAAAGGACGACATAAACCGGGCGACGCTGCGGCGTTTTGGCAGGCGCTGGACAGCCAACCTGGGCGCTAACCTGACGGCGGTCAGGGACGTGCCGGGGATTAGCGCGCTGCAGGGTATTCTGCGCGGAATTCCCGTATTTTTGGCAGCCGCCGGACCGACGCTCAACGCAGCAAAAGAACATTTGGACGCGATACAGGAGCGCTGCGTCACGGTTGTCACGGATACCGCGCTGCGTTTTTTTAACGGGGGCTGCGATTTTGTCGTTTCGGTCGACCCCCAGTTTTTGAACGCGCGGCATTTGTACCACGCGCCGCGCGGGGTTCCCTGCCTCCTTGCCGAGTCGGCGGTGTATCCGGCGATCATGCGGCTTTTTTCGCGCAGGCTGCTTTGCCAGTCGCTTTTTCCGCTGGGCCGCTATGTGGAAGACCGCTGCGATCCCAAAAGCGCCCTGGGCGCGGGCGGTTCGGTGGCAACGAGCGCCTGGGATTTTGCCCGCTATCTGGGTCCGGGCGAAATATGGATATCGGGCCTTGATTTGGGATTTCCCTGTCTGCAGACTCATTTTAAGGGGGCGCTTTTTGAAGAACTTGCCCACAGCGCGTCAAACCGTTTCGCCCCCGCCGAAACAACCTCGTTCAACGCGCTGCATGACGCGCGCCCCTTTTTTGTTCCGTCAGCCGGCGGAGGCAGGGTGCTGAGCGACAGGAGGCTTTCCCTGTATGCCGCCTGGTTTGAAAACGCCTTTGCCGCCGCGTCCATTCCCTCTTACGCAATTTTGGCAAACGGTGCGGGCGGAACCGCCATAAACGGCCTTTGTCCGCGCCCCATGGAAGAACTGCTCGCGCTGCCAAAACGGCGTGATGAAATTAACGCAATTCTGGAAAGCGCCTTTGCCGGCATCGCCCGCCGGGCCGAAGAGGAACGTGAAAAACGAAGCGCGGATTATGATAACGCGGTGGGCGGCCTAAAAAACGGATTGCGGGAAATCATCGATCTGGCGGACGCGGGCCTCGCCGTTTTAGGCGCGAATTCCCAAAACCACCCGAACCGTCCGGATCGGAAGCGGGAGAAGGAGCGGGATCTCCTGGAGCGCCTGGATCATATAAATAAAAAAATCCAAAACAGCGCGGTAAAAGATTCCGCGGGATTTCTTTTTCCGTCGCCGGAAGAACTGGAAGGCCGCCTGACCAAAAACGCCCCCCTTGAACGTCATTTTGAATTCCAGGAGCTTTTTTACCGCAGCCTTACAGAAGCGGTATCGTTTACGCTGGAAAAATTAACCCGCTAACCGCGCCGGTCACGGCAACGAATGCAAGCTGTTTAGGGCGGTCCAACATGGTTAAAACTCCAGCCTTCGATATTCACCCCGATTTTTTTTAACACCGGGGGAAAGGTTTTAGGATCGCCCGATGTAAAAACAGAGACGCCGCCCTCCGCGTGCAGGGCGTTTCTTTTGGTCACGAGCGCCGCAAGCGTTTTTGCCTGTTCTACCGCCGGATCCAGAAAAATAATCCCCGGAGCGGCTTTTTTAAATTCATCAAGTACGATGGGATAATGGGTGCAGGCCAGAATCACCTGTTCAACACCGGTACCTTTGATCCAGTCGCAAAGAGCGGCAATTTCCGTGACAACGGGCTTGCCGTATTCCCCCCGGTCCACGAGCCCCGCAAGGCTTTCGCTGGCTTTTTCGTACACGGTAATGCGGGGCGCGTCCTGGTTCACAAAGCGGCGGTACGCGCCGGATGCAATGGTAAAGCGCGTGGCAATAACTCCGATACGGTCGACCCCGCTTGACGCAACCGAACGCGCGACAGGTTTAATAATCCCCACCAGGGGAAAGTCATAATCCTTTTGGATAATTTCTTCAAGAACCGAGGTCGTATTGCAGGCGATAGCCACCGCCTCGACCCCGCGCGCCGCAAAAAAATCAAGCATGCGGTGGTTAAAGCGAAGAAGCTCTTCTTTGCTGCGGTTGCCAAAGGGATTGTTGGCGCTGTCACCAAAATAAAGAAACCCCTCGCCGGGCAGCAGGGCCTTAAGTTCTTTAAGAACGGTAAGGCCCCCCACGCCGGAATCCATGATCCCAATCACAGCGCTATTCTATTCCAAACGGGCTTTTTATGCTACGGCGTAATTCCGCCCCGGCGCGTAACCGGCTTGGGAACGAACCTACGCATCCATAAGGTCCCCGAAGCAACCATTTATCCATTCGCCGGCCTCTTGTTCCCGTTCCGCATCCGCCGCCATAGCTTTGTAACCTTCGTCTAAATCGGTGTACACGGCAGTGTTTTGTCTGGTTTGTTTCATTTTCAAAAAAGCGACAAAATCGAAAAGTTCCACTAAATATTCTTTGGGAAGCGCTTCAATTTCAGAAAACAATTCCTTGGTAGCTGCCATATATCCCTCCGGCAGACTTAATACTGGAGGATTTTACATGGTTTTTCAAGTCGGGATCTCCATACCCGGAGGTTCATTTTTCTTAGCATACGCGCCCTTATCGGCAAGCGTTTTTCCAGTACGCAAATGTTGTTCTGCCAATAGTTTTTTTGTTCCCGGTATACACGTTTTCCAGTGCTCCAAAAAACGCGGCAGCATAATTCTTCATTCCCGCCAATGTCAAAAATTTCAATATTCGTGTAATTCGTAAATAGTTGTGATTGAACGGCGTAATCCAGTTTTTTGCCCGCTCTTCATAATTTTCGTTTTTAGCTATTTTTATATTTGCATCGTTTGTCGCCATGTTAAATCCGTAAAAATCCAACATCATGCGCAGCGCTTTGTTAACATTGGCTTTTATTACGTCATCGCTCCTGAATACCTGTATATCGCCTGAAGTCAATAGCGGCGCATTGTCATTGAAATTGCTTTTTTCTTTCAGGGGAAACAGCCACTGAATGTAATCATGTATCGTTTCCAGCTGTTCATAATTAAATTTGAAAATATCATGTATTGTCCTGCCTTCGGTGTCAGTTGAAATTCCGCTGTAAAAGTCAACAATATTTTTCATGCTGTTTTTTCCTTACTCCGATTCATATGCATGCCTTCCTTTTTTTCATCTATTGGTCATTTTTTAACAAATTTTAGGACTCCATCTGTTAAATCATTATAGTATTCCGCGACTTTGCAGGCAAGTACTCCTTATTGATCCATAAAAATCATAAGGAACTTGCCAATGACAATCCCCTTGTCAAGGAAGTGTTACTGACCGGCAGGGAAATCACTTGTCCACATTACTTTTCTACTGTTTGTAACGATATCGGAAGGGGGCTTGTGCTTTCCACAATTCATCCGGAAGATATTTGTCCAAATACCTTTTTTTTGCGGCATCATCCGCTTCGCAACCAGTAAAGGCAATCCGCTCCCTTGAAGAAAATGGGCGGTTGTGTTTTTCCTGATATTTCACATATTCCGCAGTTACATTGTGCCATTCCAGCGGTTTATATACGCCTATTACTTTGCCCCCACTGCCTGCAAGAACCGCCAGAACAAGATCGGTATATTCGGCTCTTTTTTGATCAGCTGCCCAATACTGCCGCACTGCTTCGTAAGTAGATCCCCTTTCATCAATGGTTTTTTGGCGTATTTTTATCAATAGGCAGTTTTCATTAAACTGTGAAATGACATTATCTTTACCTTTCATATCTGATATTTCACGGGCTCCTGCGGGGTTTGCCAGTTAGCTGGATAATTAACAGGCTTTTTTGGTTCAGGATGCCCCTGCGGATACCAGCGATACAATTCATAAGAACGGTATTGTAACGCTTTTATAACATCATCACTAAAGTCGGACAATCCGGCAATCGCGTTTGGTATCGATACCAAATCAATGTTGAGTTTCTGCAATACCCTTAATAGCGATTCATTTCCATTCATTGGTTGTTCCTCCATTCCAAAAATTATGAACAGCTGTGAATACAGCTTTGAATCATCAATATGGGCAAAATAATAGTTAAAAATATACCAACTAGAGTACCAATCAAAGAGGCGATATTATTAGCATTTTCTTGTTTTTGATATTCTATTTGTCTTTGTATTTGCGCATTTTGATATTGTACATTATTTTGATAATCAAGCTCTGCATTTGTTTGTATAAGTACCGCCTCGTGTTGGTCTTCTAAATAAAGAGAAATATTCAGCGGACATTTGCCACAATTGCTATTACAACCGCTGTATTTTCTTCCAGCACATTCATAAGCAAGCCGCTTTAGATCTGAAGTTTTTTGCGAATTTGTCATTGTGCTTTTCATTTTTTTACCTCTTCCACCTGTAGACTTATGCTCATGGTTATGTTCCCTATTGAATTTTTTTTGTTAATTTTACCATCAGAAACCGCGAAATTCGTTCCTTTATTGAAACCACTATTATCGCCGCATCCGGTTTCCCCAAAATAACGAACATATGTAGATATCGCGGCTCTATACAATCCATGATTCTCATCGCCAAAATCTTCAAATCTACCACCTCTATTATATTCCGTACAAATTCCTTTTATTAATAGTATATCTTTAATTTGGTATATATCAATACTTCTACCTGTTTCATTTGAATAATGTTGAGATATTCGATTTATAGCAGATGCATAGCTTGAAACTGTTCCAGGCACTTTACTTTCTGTAGTAGACATCCATTTTTCAAAATCATCTCGCATTTTTCATTTTTCCTCCAAAAACAAGCATTTTTTGCCTATCATGGTACATTTCCTTACCGTTTATACGCCTTAAAAGTCCATAATTCATAATTCCCACTGGCGGTGCGAAAGTTAACTATGAATGTCGTTGAACCGTCACTATTGGGAATATAAGTTGAGGAAAGGTTGCACCCATGTTTGGACATCAGCCGTTTAACATTGGTACTTAACGCTTTGTTATCTTCAACCAATAGTACGCTGTCAATATCCAGCACATATTGCTCTTCAACTGTGCCGAAAAACAACCACATGTATAACTCCATATCCCTTTTATCCTCGCCTGTAAAGGGGGTTTTTGCCAAACCATATTCAAGAATGCCGAAACCTTCCACGTATGCCTTGTCCACTGTTTCGAAACTTAATTTCTCGTAGACAAACGACTGGGCATACGCGCCGCACAGCGGCAATACAATCATTGCAAGGATGAAAATCATCTTGACTTTATAAATACCGCCAAATGTTATTTTAGTCATGGTTACTCCAAAAACGCTTATACATTCGTTCCGCCAAATCAACGATGTCATCATGCCGCGCGATTGTTTCTTTGTAGGCCGCCGGAATGTTTTCCATTCCGTACAACAACCCGGCCAGTCCTCCGGTTACTGCCGCGGTCGTGTCGGTATCGTGCCCCAAATTGACGGCCCGTAATACCGCGTCGTTATAATTGCCGGTGGTCATCAAACACCATATAGACGCTTCGATTGTTTGTATCACATAACCGCCGCTCCAGATTGAGGCGGGGTCGGCCTCTGTTATGTCCTGTTTTAGCAGGCGGTCAAAATGCGCTATTTCGGAAGGCCCGGTGGATATGGAGGCCAAATATTCGGGGACACTCCGCTGTAAGTTACGGTAAATCTCGCGCTTGTCTTTTCCCTCAATTATTTGCTTTGCGAATTCGAGGTAATAAAAACAGGCGATTATTGAGCGTATATGTCCATGGGTTATCGCGGATATCCGGGCGGTAATTTCAAAACGTTCGGCGACAGGTTTATCCAGAAGATAAAAAACAAGCGGGGCAATCCGCATCAGCGAACCGTTGCCGTTATCTTCCGCATTGGCTCCGCCGGCCAGTTCGGGACTGCCGCCCTGTTTCAACCGGGAAATCGACAGCAGGGTTGTCCGCCCTATGTCAAATACGCTCCCCCGCGCGGTCCAATAGGCGGCATCCATCCATTTTATAAAATTTTTCGCCGTTTCTTTCAAAATGGTGTCTATATCGGAGCTTTTTGCCAGCGCTTCTGCCAGGCAAAAGGTCATTGAACTGTCGTCAGAAAAGGTTCCCGAAGGCAGATTATAGGTGCCGTATCCGGTCATGCCGGCTACCGGATTCTTTTTAATTTCGTTGTGATCGCTGAACTCAACGGGCACACCAAGCGCGTCCCCTATGGCAACGCCCAGCAATACCGATTTTATTTTTTCAAGCATACGCCTCCATTTCAATACTTCCCTGTTGACAATCAGATGTCCTTCCCCGCTGCGGCTCATTGCACTATTTCGAATTTTATTTTAACGATTCCCAATGTTTTCCATTGACGTATAGTATTATTCGACATAATATTACCCCGTAAATTTGAATTTTCAGTAAATTTATCTGCATGCCAGTAATCTGTTTTTGTTTTTCCATTTGAATAATACCATGTTCGCCCGGCCTCTTTCGTTTTTATCAATTCCTGTTTAAAAAGTTCTTCATCTGATGGAACAAATTCAATCTGTAGTTTTTGAGTATCGGAAATAATTCCGGTACTGTTATTTGGCGGTTTTATCGTTTTCCCCCTTTCTCCAAGGATTGACGCGATTTTATCGTTCCGGTATTTTATTAAATCGTCTATATTATGCTTCCAGTTGTCCGGTAAAAACGGAGCATTCCATTTTATATCGGAATACCAGTCAGGGACATTTGCTTCAATAAAACCCCTGCGTCCGTTTAAGGTTTTTTCACCGTATAATTCAATGTATCGCTTGTAAAACACGGCCTTTATCATAGTTGAATTGTCTGTCGGCCTTACCGTTCCTTTTGGCAGCAAAACAACATTTGCGGCGGATGTAAAATCCCCATAGGGGTTTATTTTTTTATCAATGCTTTGGAAAAAATCTTTTTCGTTATCAATCTCCGATTCTTTGTGCGTAAAAATATGCGCCAGTTCAAAATCGTTTAAACCGGTTGATTTCCAGGTTGGTCCGCTATAGCATTTCCCGGAAGCCAGATAACACCAAATATACCGGGGGAAAACATTGTCATCAATGATCGCCCGGTATTCTTTATTATACTTTCTGGTCACATCGTTATGATTACTAATATACCGTCTTGTACCGGGGAATACGCAGGCAGATCCGGGAAACAAATAATGTTCTATTGCAATTTTACCGGAAAAAATTATTTTGAAATATTCATAATCTCTCTCGTTTAACTCCGCAATATAATCCACTATTTCGGGAGCTGTATGATACGCGAGCTTTCCTAAAATAAGCGCCAAATCTTTATTGACCGATTTTATTTTATTCTCGAGTGTTTTAGTTGCTTCTACCATTTTCAAAGACTCCTCAATTATTTTTATGCCCTGGAAAATATTTTTAAAATTAACTTCCTGTCTCCCATTATTGCTATTCCTATTTTTTCCAAATCACTTTCAGATAATGAAGAAATTATATAAATATCTGTTAATTTATTCCTCTCAAATAAATCAATATATTCATTTAGGTTATTTTCAAGCAGAATATCTTTATAATTTTTCCCAATAAACCTTGAAAGATGATTTGGTTCACGTTGATTATTTGATGCATTATTATTTTTAACATGAAAATGTAAATCATTCAAGCGATTTTTTAAACACGAAAAAGCGATAAACGGCCCAACCAATAATAACGAACCAAATAAATACCATTGCCAAGCATAAGTTTTACGATATGCCAGTCCCCTTTTTATAAATAATTTTGATAAATAATCATCAGCTTTTACACACCAATAAATACCATACAAGCCAAATGTAATAATATTGCAAATAAAATAAAAAAAGGCTCCACCCGCATCAAAATTACGCAATTCACTCTTTATACAAGACACACAATATGTCTCGTATATTAGAGAAACAATACAAAATGCCAAGATAATTTCCATTATCAATTCCCCTTCCTTTTATTTCTACACTATAATTCTCTGTTAAATAACACCCTCGGTAATGACATTGATAATGCGGTTTTGATTAGACAAGTAACGATCCTTTCCCTATTATATGCCATGTTTTTCTTTTACAAATTTAATATGCCATTTAAGCCGTTCCCGGCTTCCAATATCCAAAGCCCTTGATCCCGTTATCATTCCAGAAAAAAATATGGGAACATTATTGAATTTTTTAATTCGATAGGTGCCGATTTTATCATCAAATGTACAGCCAAAATCTTTTTGTATCAGATCGCTTGCATGGGCATTGCCAACAACTATAATTTTGGGCCCAAGTTTTTGTATGATTTCCGTACTGATGGTAAATTGTTCTTTGAGAAATTCACTATCTTTCATTGTTTTCAAAACACCCTGGTGTTTTTCGCAGCTAAAGAATGCATCCAAATGCGACCATTTCATGCCGCATGCAAGATCTTTAAAAGGCCGATAAAAGGGGTATTCATTTTTGAATGTTTCTTTAGCCCAGTAAATGCCATTTTTATTTTTTATACTGTATTTCTCAGTATCCGTAACTTCGCTGGGATTGATACCAAGAAAAAGCAATGCGCTTTCTTCAAGGTTTTCAAACAGTAAAAAACCTTTTTCCGCCAGGGGTTCGTTTTTTGACCGGTATTTTTCGAGCACTCCTGCAAGTTTGGTCCCATATATCGCTTTTAAATCCATAATTTTCCCTTCAATTTATGCTCCCCTCCCCCCATACGGGAATAGGTTATCCGCCGGGTGTCTGGCGCTTTTGCGTTACCATGCGCTACTTATATACATTGTTTTATCTTACTATTATACTCCTATCTACGAGCATACTTAGCCCAACGCAATGTTTGATCTGTGTTATATGCTGGATCATACATGTATGTCCAAAATATAGCTGGATCATATTTATAATAGTCGTCTGGAATAGTCCATGAATTAGGTTCTACATTCATCCAACCCATTTCCCATATATACACCTGCACAAACAAATGATTTAAACCTGTATTATGGAGTTCCCCCGGTTTGGCGGACAGGTGATTAAGCCGCTTTTGTTAATGCTACCGGTGTAACATATCCGAGCGCAGAGTGCCTGCGCTTTTTGTTGTAATAAATTTCAATGTACTCAAAAACCGCTGCCTTTACTTCTCCCGTGCTATGCTTCCCTTCCAGAACGGTCAGTTCCCCTTTCAGCGTTTTGAAAAAACTTTCCGCACATGCGTTGTCCCAGCAGTTCCCCTTCCGGCTCATACTCCGGCGAATCCCCGGACAGTTCCCTTCCAGCGTCTTCCGAAATTCGTCACTGCAATATTGTATCCCCCGGTCAGAATGAAACAGCAGCCCGGCTGGGGGCGGACGATTGCTCACGGCCATCTCGAACGCCCTGCACACATGCCGGGCCATAAGGTCCCCGGAAAACGCCCACCCGATCACCTTCCGGTCCCACAGGTCGATGATGACCGTCAGATACACCCACCCCGCTCGGGTCCGCAAATACGTGATGTCCGATACCCATTTCTCCCCCGGTCCTGCCGCATAAAACTCCCGGTTCAGCAGATTATCCGCTACGCTCAGCCCATGCCCCGAATCGGTCGTGACCACGTGTTTCCGCTTCCGGCGGGCCTGTAATCCCTGTTCCCTCATCAGTCGTTCTACCCGTTTCCGGCTCATGTTGACGCCATAGGTCCCTTTCAGTTCCTCCCATACCCTCGGGCTCCCATACCGCCCGTGGTGTTCATAAAATATCCTGCTGATAAGGTCAGACAATTCCCGGTCATCCGTCTCCCTCCGGCACGGCTTCCGCTCA
>JAIRYT010000060.1 GCA_031267675.1 Treponema sp.
TCTGGAAGAACATAGTTCGGAGGTACTGAACATGCTGTTTACCGAATGGAACTGGGACGACGCGCTGGCGGTCCGTTACGCGGAAGGCCGTGAAGAAGGCCGTGAAGAAGGCTGGGAAAAGGGCCGGGAAAAGGGCCGCGAAGAAGGCTGGGAAAGGGGCCGTGAGACGATTACCCGGAACGCCCTGGCAAAAGGGCTGGCCCCGGAGGCGGTAAGCGAGATTACCGGACTGGATCTTGAAACAATAAAAAAAATCGCCGGACAATAACGGTATGGCGAGGAGCGCGGACAACCGGTACAAGGTGCGGCATACCCGAATATGTAGCACGGTGCGGGTCCCGAAAATGCCACCGGCGGAAAAAAAGCCGCGGGGACCTTGGAGCCGCCCAAACCCTGGCGGGACCCGGTAATTGTTGTAATAGCCGATGTATTCTTGCGCATGTAAGCCCCCATCCTTAATAGGCATGGTCCATTTTCTGGAAATGTTTTTCAAGCCCATAAAAATCAGTTGCATCGCGGCCTCGTCATTCGGGAATGACTGACGATGTTTGATGATTTTCTGGATTGTGAAATTAACCGACTCAACGGGAAAAGCCGCTCCTTCGGTTTTTTCCTCGTCTTTCGAATAAGTTGACACTACCGGCTGGAATATTGCAAGTTTCCGCTTCAATTTCTTGAATAGTTCTTGAATAGTATAGATGGGTGTAGTATGGTAAGGGAAAAAGGAGGGACCCATGCCGGAACCTGCAAAAAGAGACCCTAAAGCCCCAAGATTTCTTCAAATTACCGTCAAGGACAGCGAGGGCAAAGAGTGGTCCGCCATGATAGCCCAGCCCAAAGACTTTTCCAGTGGATCTGTCGGTTTCTATGCTTCCGGGAAGATAACTAACCCGGAAAGCGCCGAACGGTATCAGTGCGGCCTGTCCTTTACCCTCATTGGGTCCAAGCCGGGAAAATGATAAGACACGGTTTACATAGCCGGCTCTAAACACCGGGCCGGCGGAGATGTTTTTTGCCCACAAAGTGCGGACTTTAGCAACCACATAGGAGCGACCTAAAGGTCGATCCTCGACAAGCTGCTGCGCAGCTTGCGAATTTATCTGCTGGCACAGCTTGTCGGTAAACCCGACAAGCTGCCAGGATCAGTCATCGCCGCCTTTATATTTGTCACTTTCGTTAATTTACTTTGTCATCTTGATACTGCGTTTGATATTGAAATAGACAAGATGTCTTTCCCTTTGTCACGACATGCACAATTCCCGCTTTTCCAACATCTGTTAAGTAGTTTTATGATAAATTTTACTGTTTATAATCATTTTTCTTTCATTTGACTTGACGGAACGGCTGTTTGGGGATAATAATGGGAAAAAGAGGGGATAAGTGGGCGATTGTGGATCGTCACTCCCAAAAACGTCCGCGGGGTGATATGGCTGGTTTGAACAGCGGCGAATATACGGTAATTCTTGACGACAAGGGCCGGGTAAATATTCCCGCAAAATTCCGGGAGGGCATTCCCGAAAACGCGCTTGTTCTTACCAAGGGGATCGAACGTTGCGTGTGGGCGCACACCCGCTCCCAGTGGGAAAAGGTTTCCGCAAAACTCCGCCGCAGCGCCTCCATGTCCATCAAAAAAATCGATATGGTTCATCACCGGTTTTTATTTTCGACCTATGAGGTTGAAATTGACAAGGCCGGCCGGGTGGCGCTTCCGCAAAAACTGCGCGATTTTGCCGGGTTGTCGCGGGATTTGACCGTGGCCAGCGACGGAAACCGCATTGAAATATGGGACTCCGGCCGTTACGAGGCGTACGAATCGCTTATCGAGGACCAGCTTGTTGACGTTCTTGAAGAAATGGGTCCTACATCCCTGTATGAAGGATGATGAATGACGGTAAAAATAAAACATGGAAACGGCTGACGTGGAGGCGGTTCATACTCCGGTGCTGCTGGAAGAAACCCTGCGCGCGCTCGCGCCCAGAGCCGGCGGCGAAACCATGATCGACGCCACGCTGGGCGAAGGCGGTCATTCGTACGCGTTTCTTTCGCGCTTTTCCACGCTCAACATTATCGGGATCGACGCGGACCAGGAGATGCTCGCCCGCGCCCGCGAACGGCTTGCCCGGTTTAAGGACCGGATCAGCTATTATTCTGGCTGGTCGGAGGATTTTTTTGCGGAAGGAACGGCAAGCTACGATACAATTTTGATCGATCTGGGAATAAGCCTGTACCATTACGAAAAATCCGCCCGGGGGTTTAGTTTTCTTAAAGATGAATTTCTTGATATGCGTATCGATACCTCGCGGGGAAGGACGGCCGCGGAACTTATCGCCTCCCTGTCCGAAAAAGAACTGGCCGATATAATCTATCGCTATGGCGATGAACGCCGTTCGCGGGCGATTGCGCGCGCCGTTGCCGCCGAACGCAGAAACGCGCCCATACGCAGTTCCGCGGTATTGGCGGATATTGTCCGGCGCGCCGCAGGCGGCAAATACAGCCGCCTTCATCCGGCGACACGGACCTTTCAGGCGCTTCGCATTTATGTAAACCGCGAACTGGAGCAGCTGCCCGCGCTGCTTAAAAGCGCCCTTGCCGCCCTGGGAAAAGGCGGACGCCTGGGGGTGATTTCGTTTCACTCAGGAGAAGACCGCGAGGTAAAGCATGCTTTTAAAGACGCGCTGAATGCCGATACTGAAAAGGGAAGGCTGCGTCTTTTGACCAAAAAACCCGTCAGCGCGGGCGAAGAAGAAAGACGCGGGAATCCGCCGTCACGGAGCGCCAAACTCCGGGTGATTGAACGAAGCTGTGATTTTGGAGATTTTGGAGCAAGCGCATGAATACCGTGAGGTTCCCTGTATGAGGTTTTTTTATTATTTTGTTATTATTTCAATTCCCTTTTTACTGGCAATGGTAACCTGGCAGTCGGCCCGCTACGGCGATCTAGAACGGGAGCTGGATCAGCTTGAAAAAACCCAGGAAGAATGGGTCGAAAACAACAAGCGGCTTATTGCGGGAATCGCCGTACTTTCATCGCCCGACCGTATTGAACATATCGCGCGCGAGGAACTTTACCTTGAAAAAAAGAAACCCGAAGAGGTGCTGCAAATTTCGATTGATTCGATCGATTCGATTAATTCAATCGATTCAATTAATTCGACAGGCGATCCTGTTGATTTGATAAACGGAGAAACGCGTGGGCGCTAATTTCCTTATGGATTTTCAAAGCGCGGGCCTGGCTCTGGGCGCTGTTCTGTTTCCGGCCGCCGCGAAAGGCGGCTTTTCCTCGGTAGCCATTGATTCACGCAAAGTCCGGCAGGACGCGCTTTTTATCGCGCTGGAAGGCCTGGAGACGGACGGTCACCGCTACCTGGAAGAAGCGTTTAAGGCCGGCGCGTCGGCGGCAATGGTTACAAAAGCGGGCATGGAAAAGGCCGGATACAACAGGGAGGAAACACCCAAAGGCGCCGTCCTTATCGAAGTAAGCGATACCCTGCGGGGACTGCAGAATTTGGCGGCGGCCTATCTGGATCGCTTTCCCCGTCTGCTGCGCGTCGGCATTACCGGCTCGTCGGGAAAAACAACCACAAAAGAAATCGCCGCCGGTATGATTGGAACAGCCAAACAGGTAGTAATTAACGAGGGAAACCTCAATTCCGAAACAGGGCTTCCGGTCGCGGCCTTTGGGGTGCGCGATCATCACGAAGTCGGTATTTTTGAAGCGGGAATGAACCGCAGGGGCGAAATAGCGGAACTTGCCGCCGTGTTAAAACCTGACATTGCGTTAATTACCAATATTGGAACGGCCCATATCGGCCTTTTGGGCGGCAGGGAACATATCGCCCGGGAAAAAAAAGCGCTCTTTTCCCGCTTTACGGGTAAAGAAACCGCCTTGATTCCGGAGGACGATCCCTTTAGGGATTACCTTGCCCGCGAGGTAAAGGGCCGTGTCGTGTTTTATGGCAAAAGGAGCCTTGAGGCGTCGGGAGTTACGCTCCGCGACCGGGGTCTGGCGGGGACAGAATTTGACTGGGAGGGCGTCCCCGCCGTCTTCGGTCTTCCCGGCGAATATAACGCGCGCAACGCGGTCGCCGCGGCGGCAATCGCAAAAAGCGCCGGTGTTGGCTCCGGCGCGATACGGGCCGGTCTTGAGGCGGCAAAAAGTCTCTTTGGACGCGGCGAAATTTTTACCGGCCGTACTACCGTGTTGCGCGACTGTTACAATGCCAATCCCGACTCCATGTCGCAGGCGCTCGCGTTTTGCGACAATCTTGAATGGAAGGGCCGCAGGGTTTACATTCTGGGACAAATGCTTGAACTGGGGGAATATTCACGGGCGGCCCATTGCGAAACAGGGGAATTGCTGGCTTCTTCCCGCGCCGATTGTATTTTGCTGTATGGAAAAGAAATGGAAGCGGCGGCGCGGCTGTTACAGGGAAAGGGCATAGCGTGTTTTTATACCGACAAAATGGACGCGCTAAAAAAACAGGCGGCGCGGACGGTGCGGGCGGGGGATATGGTGCTGCTCAAGGGCTCGCGGGGCTGCGCGCTTGAAGAATTAACCCAAACGGTTTTATTGCAGGAGGATAATTAAATGTTTTTACAATTTTTATATCCCCTGGTAAAATTTTTTACGCCGTTTAACGTATTTCAATATCTTACGTTTCGCGCCGCCTATGCGGCGCTGACCACCCTGCTTCTTTGTTATTTGCTGGGACCAAAAATTATTGAATCGCTTCGCCGGCAAAAAATAGGCCAGAGCATACGCGATGACGGCCCGGCGACTCATTTAAAAAAAGACGGCACTCCTACCATGGGCGGGGTAATGATTGTCGTATCTGTCGCCCTGGTGGTGCTTTTGTGGCAGGACCTGCACATACCAAATGTCTGGCTTTGCCTTGGCTCGCTTCTTGCGTTTTCCGCGATTGGGTATGCCGACGATTATTTAAAGGTAAGCCGCAAAAATTCAGACGGGCTTCCCGGTACGGTAAAGCTTGGCCTGCAGACCGCGGCGGCCCTTGTTATTACGCTGATTCTTTACCGCAACGGCGGCGAGAACGCCGGGTATCTGTATCTTCCCTTTTTTAAAACGCCCGTCCTTGATATGGGCGTATGGTGGATTCCCTTTGCCGTAATCCTTATGGTGGGGGAATCAAACGCGGTAAATTTAACAGACGGCCTTGACGGACTGGCGGCGGGGCTTTTAATCTGGGTTTTTCTTACGCTGGCGATTATTACGTATCTTTCCGGCCGCGCCGATTTTTCGGCGTATCTGGGTATTCCCCATATTGCCGGCGCGGGCGAGCTTACCGTATTTTGCCTTGCCGTGGTGGGCGCCGCCATCGGGTTTTTGTGGTTCAACGCCCACCCTGCGGAAGTTTTTATGGGCGATGTCGGAAGCCTTTCTCTTGGCGGTTTAATCGCAACCATATCGTTAATCATAAAAAAAGAAATTTTAATTCTTGTTGTCGGCGGCGTTTTTGTTTTGGAAGCGGCGTCGGTAATTATACAGGTGGTAAATTTTAAATTACGAAAAAAGCGTGTTTTTAAAATGGCGCCGCTTCATCATCATTTTGAATTATCCGGCTGGGATGAGTCAAAAGTGGTTATCCGCTTTTGGATTTTGGGAGGTCTCTTTGCCCTCATTGCCCTTTCTACCCTAAAGATACAGTAGGCACGATGAGTCTTAATCTTGAAATGGAAAAACACGGATACAGCCGGAGCCCGGACCACCTTTTGATAGGCCTTGTACTCCTTTTAACCGGAATCGGGCTTGTTACCCTGTACTCGTCCTCATACGCCTTTGCCGGCAGGTTTTTTGGAAACAGCCTGCATTTTATTTCGCGCCAGATTGTTCTTGCCGCGTTTGGAATGGCGCTTTTCTTTTTTCTTGCCCGCATAAATCTGGAATTTATGAGGGGATTAATAAAGCCCCTTGTTATTGGAACCGTTATTCTTTGTCTTTTAACATTTGTTCCCGGCATAGGCGTTATGAAAAACGGCGCGACCCGCTGGATACGCCTGGGTTCGTCCACGTATCAGCCTTCCGAACTGGTAAAACTGGCGCTGCCGTTTTATCTGGCCCATATTTTTGACAAAAAAAGCGACCGCTTTGATTCGTTTACCGCGGGAGTTTTGCCCCCGACAATGGTGACAATACTGTTTTTCGCGCTGATTTATTTTCAAAATAATTTTTCCACCGCGTTTTTTATTTTGTTGAACGCGCTGATGATCTTTTTTATGGCGGGAATACGGCTTAGGTATTTTTTTGGCGCGGCGTTTATCTTTTTGCCGCTTTCGGTGTTTTTTGTACTTACCGCCGAACACCGCCTGCGCCGTTTTATCAGTTTTTTGCGGCCGGAATGGGAGCCGCTGGGCGCGGGGTACCAGGTAAGGGCCAGTCTGCTTACGGTAAGTTCGGGCGGATTTTGGGGAAAGGGAATAGGACAGGGAACCCGAAAAATCGCCAGCGTGCCGGAAATTCATTCAGACTTTATTTTTGCTTCCTTTGCGGAAGAAACAGGGTTTATCGGTATTTTTGTAATTTTTATCGTGTTTGGCCTGTTTGCGTTTGCCGCGTACCGGAGCGCGTTTAAATGCCCCGATACCTTCAAACAGCTTTTGGGGTTTGGCCTTGCCACCATGATTCTTTCGCAGATTTTACTTAACATCGCGGTGGTAGTGGGAACATTGCCGACAACGGGAATTCCCCTGCCGTTCTTTTCTGCCGGAGGCTCCTCTTTGGCGACAACGCTGGCAATGTGCGGGTTATTGGTAAATTGTTCAAGGGAGGCGGAGCATGTCAAGCAGTTATGAAAGTCCTGTTTTAAATTTAGGAAACGGATATATACACGGCCGGAATAAATTTACTGCCGAAGAACGCGTTCCTCATTATGAAAAAGCGGGCGATAAAACATTAAAACGAATCCTTGGCCTTGTCGTGGTTTTGCTTGCCGCCGAATTGGTATGGTTTTTTGGAATAAGTCCCTGTATGCCGCTAAAAAAAATAGAAATTCGCGGAATACCGGGCATTGACGAAGGCGCCGTTCTTGCCCTTGCGGGAATTGGCGCTCATTCGTCGTATATGACCGTAAACGCCCCCGCCGCGGAAAGCGCGCTGCTTGTAATTCCCGCCGTGCGTTCCGCCCGCGTAATAAAACACTTTCCCGGCAGCCTTGAAATAATTCTGGAACAGCGGCGCGCCGCGGCGATTGCGCTTGTACAAGACGGCCGTCGTTTGACGCCGGCGATGATCGGCGGGGACGGAATGGTTTTTAGCGTCGGCGCGTACCGCGAAGACGAACTGCTTCCGCTGGTGTCGGGTATTTCGTTTGACGGCGCGTTCGCCGGAATGAAGCTTCCCCGCGTGTATCAGGCGTTATTTGCCCAGCTCGAAAAACTGTCGCTGGAAGCGCCGGAATTATTGGGGGCGATTTCGGAGATCAAAATAAACCAAAAAAATTATGACGGTTTTGATCTTACCGTTTATCCGGCAAACGCCGGCGTCCGGGTACGTATCGGACAGGAGATAAACGAAGAAACAATCCGCTACATGCTTTTAATGCTTGACGTGGTTTCGTCAAAACCGGGTTTTATTGATGAAATAGATTTTAGAACGGGAACCGCTTCTTATACGGTTAAGGAGGCCTATTCTGGCTAGCGAAGGATTGGTTGTCGGCCTTGATATAGGCACGACCAAGGTGTGCGCCGTTATCGGCGAACGCGGCGAAAAAGGAACGCTCGAAATTACCGGCGTAGGGGTTAGTCCCTCTACCGGGCTTCGCAAGGGAGTGGTGGTAAATATAGAGGCAACCCTGCGTTCGGTGGCCGCCGCCATTGAAGCCGCCGAAATGATGAGCGGCCGCGAGGTATACGGCGTGTGGACCGGAATCGGCGGCAGTCACATTGACGGAATAAATTCGCGCGGCGTAGTGGCGGTTACCGGAAGAAACCGCGAAACCCGTGAAATTACCGAAGAAGATGTAGCGCGCGTTCTTGAAGCGGCACGGGCGGTTGTTATTCCCATGGACCGGCAGGTTTTGGAATTAATTCCCCAGGCGTATATTGTCGACAACCAAAAGGGAATACGGGACCCCCTGGATATGATCGGCGTGCGCCTTGAGGCCGAAGTTCATATCATTACCTGTTCGGTAACCGGCGCGCAAAATTTAATTAAATGCGTAAACCGCGCGGGTTTTCATGTTGACGGCCTTGTACTCCAGTCGCTGGCCGCCGGAAGGGCGGTGCTTACCGAAGAAGAAAAGGAACTTGGAGTCGCCCTTGTGGATCTTGGCGGCGGAACAACGGACGTACTGGTATATTCCGAAGGCGCTCCCTATTCAACAACGACCATTCCCGCCGGCGGCAGCCAGGTTACAAATGATATTTCAATTATGAAAAATATTCCCTATGACACGGCGGAAAAAATTAAAATAGAGGCGGGCAGCTGCTGGGAAGATATTCGTTCAGACGGAATTGACGAAGAAATCATTGTTCCCGGAGTCGGCGGAAGGCCGCCCCTGCCCATACCGAGGTCGGAAATAGAAATGATTATCAGGCCGCGCATGGAAGAACTTTTTTTTATGGTAAAAGAACGAATCGACGCCGCGCTTTCGCGGCCTCCCGGGGGCGGCATTGTACTTACCGGCGGGGGATCGCAGTTATTGGGCGCGGCGGAACTGGCTTCGTTTATATTCCGCCTTCCCTGCCGCGTCGGATCGCCTTTGCCGGTGGGCGGACTTGTGGAAGAATACCGGAGTCCGGTATTTTCCACCGCCGTAGGTTTGGTGCTTGAAGGCATACAGCGCGCTTCTGTTCCGGGCGACAGGGACGCCCCGGCGCGTGAGGGCAGGCCGCTTTTTGGCAGAATTGGAGACTGGATAAAGAAAGAATTTTTTTAATCATTTTGGAGGGGAAATGAATATTCAGGTACTGGAAGAAAGGGGATCGCTTCCGCGATCAACCCTGATTAAGGTAATCGGCGCGGGCGGCGGCGGATCAAACGCGGTAAACCGCATGATTGAATGCGGTTTGGCGGGCGTTGAATTTATCGCCGCCAATACGGATTTACAGGCGCTTAACCAGAGCAGGGCCGATGTAAAACTGCCGATTGGTTCAAAACTTACCTCGGGACTCGGCGCGGGCGGCCTTCCGGACATCGGCGAAAAAGCGGCGCTGGAAGATCGCGACATGATCGCCAACGCGCTAAAAGGCGCCGACATGGTTTTTGTTACCGCCGGCATGGGCGGCGGTACGGGAACCGGATCGGCGCCGGTGATCGCCCAGGTTGCCCGCGAATGCGGCTCGTTGACCGTAGGCGTCGTTACCAAGCCCTTTGGTTTTGAAGGCCGTTACAAAATGCGCCTTGCCGAAGAAGGCATCGCAAAATTGCGCGAATCCGTCGACACGCTTATTGTTATTCAAAACGAGCAGTTAATTCATCTGGTAAAACGCGACACGCCGATCCGCGAAGCGTTTCTAAAAGCGGACGATATTCTTCGCCAGGGCGTCCAGGGGATTTCCGATTTAATTCTGGAAGAGGGGCTTATCAACATCGACTTTGCCGACGTTAAAAGCACCATGTATGGCCAGGGCGACGCGCTTATGGGCGTCGGCATGGGCGAAGGCGAAGACCGCGCGCAGGAGGCGGCGGTTAACGCGGTAGAAAACCCCCTGCTCGAAGATTCAACAATTGCCGGAGCGCAGCGTTTGTTAATCAATGTTTCCGGCGGGGACAACTTTGCCCTTTCGGAACTTAAAGAAGTAATAGAAATAATAACCGAAAAAACCGATCCGAACGCGATCATCATTCCCGGAGCAATTATTAATTCCCGCTTGGGCGACAAGCTTATGGTAACGGTTATCGCCACCGGGTTTCAGCCAAACATAATAACCATGAACAATGAGGAAACCGCTGTCAAAAGCGACAGTGATTTTGTCGGCGCCGACGAATGGAAAAGCCTTACCAGCCACGCAAAGAACACGCGGCCGGCCCAGAGCTGTCTTTCTCACCGCAATATGGAAGCGCGCGATTTGGATGTTCCGACCGTAATGCGGTTTCCCATAGAGAAGGATGCCGATGCCCCCCTGTTTCAGGCAAGCGCGGGTTTATGAAACAATCCTTGCCGCAGATGAACATCAATGCTATACTCGGCTCCTACCGTTCGCGCCTTATTACGCTGGAACGCCGTTCGCCGTTGACTGCGGAAACGTATCTGGGCGAAATCAGGCTGTTTTTGGGGTATCTTGAGAAACGGGGCGGTATCGTTTTACTTTCTTCCTGCGGCGCGGATCTTTTGGGTGATTACCTTGAAGAACGAAGAAAAAATTTAAGTTCCCGTTCGTCCGCCAAGGGAATTTCGGCGCTTCGTTCGTTTTTTCGGTATGTTATAGACGAGGATATCCGTACCGATAATCCCGCCGCGCTTCTTGAACTGCCGCGCAAGGGAATACGCATTCCCCCGGTGCTTTCGCGGTACCGCATCGAGGCGCTGCTGGAAGCATCCGCAAAGGACACCGTCCTGGGAATTCGAAACCGCGCCCTGTACGAGCTTATTTATTCGGCGGGTTTACGTGTTTCAGAGGCGGTTTACCTTGACCTAAAGGATGTTTTTCTTTCGCAGGGGCTTTTGCGGGTGCGGGGCAAGGGAAACAAGGAACGCCTGTGTATTTTTGGGGAACAGGCGCGCTTCCATCTTACCCGCTATTTTGAGGAATCGCGCGGGGCGCTTTCGGGGCGCGCCCGTCCAAAAGCGCTGTTTTTGAGCAAAAGGGGAAAGCGGCTTACGCGCAAGGGAATTTGGAAGAACTACGCGCTGGCCGCCCTTGTTGCAGGAACGTCTTCAAAGCTTCATACTTTAAGACACAGCTTTGCGACCGAGTTGTTGGCGGGCGGCGCTGATTTGCGCCAGGTGCAGGAACTGTTGGGACACAGCGATCTGGCGACAACCCAGATTTATACCCATGTGGATGCTTCGCTCTTGAAAGAGAATCACCGCAGGTATTTGCCCAGGCTGGGAGTATAGGATGGCAAAAAAGGGAACGGCAAAATCAGTTATCATTTTACTGCTGCTGGCCGCCGCGATAGTGACCGTATTTATCTATAAAAAGATCGCGACGCGTAATTCACTGGCCGCGCAGATTGCCGCGCTCAGCCCCCGTGGAGCGCCGCCGCAGTCAATAGAAGATCTGCGCAAGGCGATTGATCTGTATGAAAAAAAAATTGACGAACATGTAAAGGACGCCGCCCAGACAGGTTCCTACTGGAAGATACTGGGCTCGCGCCTTGTAGACAGGGAGTTATACGCCGAAGCGCTTGAAGCGCTCGAAGCCGCCGTCATATATTATCCGGAGGACGAATCAATTCATTACCTTATCGGAATTTCGGCGGGTAATCTGGCCCAGTCGGAATACTTTGATCCCGCCGTACAGGAGAACCATTTTCGCATTGCGGAAAGCGCGTATTTACGCGCGCTAAGTATTGACAGCCGCTACGGCAAGGCCCTTTACGGCGTTTCAATTCTCTATGTATTCGCGCTGCAGCGGCCCGGCGAGGCGGTTCCGTATTTACGGCGCTTTCTTGAAATCAACAAAGAAGATGTCGACGCGATGTTTGTACTGGCAAACGCGTACTTTCAAACAGGCGAGATCCAAAACGCCGTTGAGGTATACGATGCCATTATCGGCATAACAAAAGATAAAGAAAAAATCAGGCAGGCCGAACAAAACAAGGCAGAGGTAGTGCGCAGAAGTTATGGTTAAACAGTCCGCCGCGCGGGTACAAAAAGATTCTTCCTCTTATCCGCCGCAGCTGCGCGAAATATATGATCCGCCGGAACAGTTGTTTGTGCGCGGCAGACTGCCCGGCCAGAGCCGGCCTTCTTTGGCGATTGTGGGAACACGCCGTCCGGGCGCGGCGGCGATGAAACACGCGCTGCGTTTGGGCAGGGAATGCGCGCAGATGGGAATTACCGTTGTGTCCGGCCTGGCGCTGGGTATAGACGCGCTGGCCCACCGGGGCTGCCTTGACGGCGGCGGTATTACGGTCGCCGTTCTGGGATCGGGCGTTGACCAGGTGTATCCCGCGTCAAACAGGGATTTGGCGCGGCGTATTCTTGAATCGGGCGGGGCGCTGGTAAGCGAATACGAGCCGGGAACAAAACCCGCAAAGTGGCGTTATCCCGCGCGCAACCGGATTATTTCGGGTCTTGCGCGGGGCGTTATTATTGTCGAAGCGCCGGAAAAATCGGGCGCGTTGTATACCGCGTCGTTTGCGCTGGAACAGGGCCGGGATCTGTGGGTGGCTCCGGTGTCGGACCGCAGCCTGGGAACAAAGGCGCTTGTTCGTGACGGCTGCGGAATTATTACCGGCATCGAAGAAATTTTAACGGAATGGAATATGGAAAAACCGGCGGCAAAAAAAGAACATGCGCCGGTATTTGCAAAAAATACAGGCAGTTCGCTGGCAAAACAACTGCAGTATGATTTGGGACTGTAAGGGGTAAACGTGGCAAAAGCGGCATCCGCAAAAGCGGCAAAAAATAAAAAGCAAAAGCAAAAAATCCTTGTGATTGTGGAATCGCCGGCAAAAGCCGCGACCATAGAAAAGTATTTGGGAATACAGTACAGCGTCAAGGCTTCCATGGGTCATCTTATCGACCTTCCCAAATCGCGCATTGCGGTAAATGTCGAGCAAAACTTTGAGCCGGAATATATCACGGTGCGCGGCCGGGCGAAATTATTAAAAGAAATACAGGGCGAGGCGAAAAAATCAGAAAAGGTTCTGCTGGCAAGTGATAATGACCGCGAAGGCGAAGCGATTGCCTGGCATCTTTCGCGGGCCATACGAAATAAAAACCGCGATCTTCCCATCAGCCGTATCGCGTTTAACGAAATTACCCCCCAGGCGATAAAGGACGCCGTGGATAATCCTTCGGCGATTGATGAATACAAGGTAAACGCGCAAAAGGCGCGGCGTGTTTTGGACCGCCTTGTCGGGTACAATCTTTCGCCGCTGCTCTGGAAAAAAGTAAAAAACGGCCTGTCCGCCGGACGCGTTCAGTCGGTGGCGCTGCGCCTTATCTGCGAGCGCGAAAAAGAAGTTGAATCGTTTATCCCCGAAGAATACTGGACTCTTGAGGCCGATTTTAAAACGGCCAAAACACATTTTAGGGCCCAGCTGGTTTCGTGGAAGGGAAGTAAACCCGAAATAAAAAGCGAAGATGAAGTAGAGGCCCTGGTAAAAGAAATTAAAGACGGCGTTTGTACGGTTTCCGACATAAAAGAAACAGAAAAAACCGTGCGTCCGCGTCCGCCGTTTACCACCAGCCAGCTTCAACAGACGGCGGCCAACCGCCTTGGCTTTACCAGCAAAAAAACCATGCAGGTCGCCCAGCAGTTGTACGAGGGAGTAGACATTGGAGAAGGGCGCGTCGGTTTAATAAGTTATATGCGTACCGATTCGGTGCGTATTTCACAGCTTGCCCTTGGCGAAGTGCGGGAATGGATTGAAAAAAATTATCCCGGCGATCTGCCGCCGAAGGCGGTTGAATACACCGTAGGAAAAAAGGCCCAGGACGCCCACGAAGCAATCAGGCCGACCTATATAAATTACACGCCCGAAAGCATCAAAGAAAACCTTACCCGTGACCAACTGCGCCTTTATACGATCATCTGGGAACGCTTTACCGCCTGCCAAATGAAGCCGGCAAAAACAAAAACCGTAAGCGTCGAAATAACCGTTGTGACAAAAAGCGGCAATGCCGTTTTTCGTATTTCGGGAACCAAAATTGTGGAAAAAGGCTTTTATCAGGTTATAAAGCTGCTTTCATCGCGCGAAGAAAAGCAGACGGTCGCGCCCCATGTAAAAAAAGGCGAGCCGCTTGAAATAGAAAAATTTCACCGCGAACAGCATTTTACCCAGGGCCCTTCGCGTTTTACCGACGCTTCCATTGTCAAGACGCTCGAAGAACTGGGTATAGGAAGGCCGTCGACCTATGCTCCTACCATTTCGGTTTTGCTGGACCGCTACTATGTAACGCGTTCCAACAAACAGCTTGTGCCCACTATTTTGGGCAGAATGATCAGCGACATGCTTGGCGAATATTTTCCCCGGATAATTGATCCCGCTTTTACCGCGGCAATGGAAAACAGGCTTGACGAAGTCGAAGAAAATAAAATCCTGTGGCCCGACATGATCCGCGAATTCTATGAACCGTTTAAAGACCGGGTGGATGAAGTCGGAAAAACGCTGGAATCGTACAAGGGATCGCTTGACGAAAAAACCGATCTGATTTGTGAAAACTGCGGTAAACCAATGGTAAAAAAACTGGGCCGCTATGGTTATTTTTTGGCCTGTTCGGGTTTTCCCGATTGTAAAACAACGCGCTCAATTCCCCTCGCAAAATGCCCTAAATGCGGCGGCGATGTTGTCGCGCGCAAAACAAAAGGCCGGGGAAAGGAATTTTACGGCTGCGCCAATTATCCCGAGTGTGATTTTATAAGCCACTTTAAGCCGCTGGTAAACCAGAACTGCCCCAAATGTTCCTGGTTTCTTGTCGAAAAATACGACAAGAAAAACGGGAGCCACAAGGTATGCATCAATCCCGAATGCGATTATCTGCACGAAGAAGAACTGCCGGATATTACGGCGGATTCGGATTTAGCTAGTCAGAATGCGGACGCGGGTAATGACGGCAATGGAGGGGAACTTGGCGACTGACACGGTAACGGCGGGCGCGGTGGAACGCTATCTTGCGTATCTTAAAAATGTACGCTGCCTGTCGGAATGCACGCTTGCCGCCTATGGAAAAGATCTTTCCCATTTTTCCGCATACTGCGGCAATAACGATATTGCGCCGGAAGACGCGTCAAGCCGCGCGGTGGAACATTTTATCGCCGACCTGAGCGCCGAAGGAATCGCGTCGGTAAGCGTAAACCGGGCGCTTTCCACCCTGAGGGGATTTTACCGCTATTTAATCAGAATGGGCGGGCGCAAGGACGATCCCGCCGCCGCGATATCCAATTTAAAAACGCCAAAAACCCTGCCGGCTTTTTTATGGGAAGGGGAAATGTCGGCTTTTGCCGAGCTTCCCCAAAAAGAGGGAATACTCTGGCCGCTGCGGGACAAGGCGTTAATTCTTGTTATGTACTCGGGCGGGCTTCGTATTTCCGAGCTGGTTTCGCTTTCGATCAAAAACCTTGAAACCGATTTGAGCGGCGGCCGGGTAATCGGCAAGGGCGACAAGGAGCGCCTGATCTTTTTTTCGGACGAGGCCGCTGCGGCGCTGGGGGAATATATGTATTCGCGGGCGGAACGTATTTGCGCGGAAAAGCCGACCGATAAAGTATTTATCAGCCGCCGGGGCGCTCCCATTTCGATCCCGGGCGTGCGCTGGATTATTGGAAGATACGGCGATCTGTCGGGCCTGGGCAAACATATCCACCCCCACGCGCTGCGTCACAGTTTTGCGACCCATTTGGTCAACTCCGGATGCGATGTACGTTTGGTGCAGGAGCTTTTGGGGCACGCTTCCATTTCCACCACCCAGCGCTATACTCATGTAAATATGGAAAAACTTAAACAGGTATATTTGAATTCCCATCCGCACGCAAAAATCGCGGCGCAGGGAAACAAAGGAAGGCTATCGTGAAAAAACCGGAGTTTCGGTCTACCACCGTGCTCGCCGTCCGCCGAAACGGACAAGTCGCCATGGCGGGAGACGGCCAGGTGACGCTGGGCGAAACCGTAATGAAGAACAACGCGCGCAAGGTGCGCAGGCTTTTTGAAAATAAAATACTCTGCGGTTTCGCGGGCGCGACCGCAGACGCGTTTACGCTTTTTGATCGCTTTGAAAGCAAGCTTAAGGAATATTCGGGCGACCTGTCCCGTTCCGCGGTGGAACTGGCAAAAGACTGGCGGACGGATCGCGCCCTGCGCCGTCTTGAAGCGATGCTCCTGACCGCCGACCTTTCAAAGACGCTGCTTATTTCGGGTACGGGAGACGTAATTGAACCGGCCGGCGACGCGCTGGCAATAGGATCGGGCGGGAATTACGCCTACGCGTCCGCGCTCGCCTATCTTGACGGGTCCGATTTAAGCGCCGCGGAAATCGCCAAACGCAGCCTTGAAATTGCCGGAACTATCTGCATTTATACCAACAACCAAATAACGCTTGAGGAGTTAAAGCCGTAATCATGGAAGAAAAAAATACCGCGAAAGACAGTTTTCCCAAGAGCCTTGACAAGCTTACTCCGCGCGAAATTGTCGGTGAACTTGACAAGTATATTATCGGGCAAAAAAAAGCAAAACGGGCGGTGGCGGTGGCGCTTCGAAACCGTATACGCCGCCTTAAACTGGAAAGCGATCTTCGCGAAGACGTCGCGCCCAAAAATATTTTAATGATCGGCCCTACCGGCATTGGTAAAACAGAAATCGCGCGGCGGCTTGCCAAACTTGCCAATTCGCCGTTTATCAAGGTAGAGGCGACCAAGTATACCGAAGTCGGATATGTCGGGCGCGACGTTGAATCCATGATACGCGATCTTATGGCCGCGGGCGTGGCGATGGTAAAACAGGAAATGCAGGAACAGGTAAATACCCAGGCCAAAGAACGGGCGGAAGAAGCCCTTCTTGATCTGCTTGTGCCGCCCGCCAAAAAGGTAAAAGATAAATCAAAGCCAGCTCCGGTGATTCGGCCCATGGGTTCTTTTTCGTTTAATAACGAGGACGGCCCCGGGATTATGGGTACGGCGATACAGGTCGGTATTCCGATTGTACGCGACTTAAAGGGCGAAACAAAAATAGCCGCCGGCGAAAACAGCGCCCAAATCGAAGACGCCGGGGCCGGCGAAGCGGAAGAACCGGAAAACGAAAAAAAACGCGCCGAGCGCATGGCGGAAAAACGAGCCCGCGAGCATACCCGCGAAAAATTCCGCCAGTGGCTTCGCGAGGGAAAGCTGGAAGATAAAACCGTAGAAATGACCGTAAACCAAAATCCCCAGTTTCCGCCTATGGAGCTTATGGGCGGCGGTTTTGAAGAACTGGAATCGAGCCTTTCGGGAATTGCCGGTTTTTTTGGCGGCACTAAAAAGAAAAAGGTTGTGTCCGTATCGCGCGCCCGCGAAATCCTTATTGCCGAAGAAGCGGAAAAGCTTATTGATCGCGACCGCGTCAGCGACGAAGCCCGCCGCCGTGTAGAAGAAACCGGCATTGTTTTTATCGATGAAATCGATAAAATCGCCGTCCGCGGCGAGCGGGGCGGCGGCGGGCCGGACGTATCCCGCGAGGGCGTTCAGCGCGATATACTCCCCATTGTAGAAGGCGCGGTAGTGAACACAAAATGGGGGGCGGTGGATACAAGCCACATTCTTTTTATCGCCGCCGGCGCCTTTAATGTAAGCAAGCCTTCGGACCTGATACCCGAGCTCCAGGGCCGTTTTCCCCTTCGGGTGGAACTTGATTCGCTGGGCAAGGATGATTTTTTGCGTATCCTTACCGAGCCCAAAAACGCGCTGACCCGGCAGTATACCGGTCTTTTGGGCACCGAAGAAATCACCCTGGAATTTAGCGCCGACGCGATAGAACGCCTTGCGGCCCTTGCCGCCGAGGTAAACACGCGGCTTGAAAACATCGGCGCGCGCAGGCTTCATACAATTATGGAAGCGCTGCTGGAGGAGCTTTCGTTCGAGGCCCCCGACATCGCGCCGGCGTCAATCAGGATAACAAGCGACTATGTAAACGAAAAGCTTTCCGATCTTGCCATGGATCAGGACCTGGGAAGATATATCCTGTAACGATAAAGGGGTTTTATGCCGATGTTGTATAGAGAGAGTTCTGTATTTTGCGAGGAGTATTGCCGGAATGAGTAACTTTTCAAAAACCCTGGATTTGCTTAACCGGGCCATGGATGTTTCGATGCTTCGCGGCGAAGTCTACGCGGACAATCTTGCCAACAAGGATGTGCCCAACTGGAAACGCAGCGACGTAAACTTTGAAGCGTCGCTCAAAAAGGCGCTGCTCTCCGAAAACTACCGGCCGGTGTTTCAAATGGCGCGGCAGGACGGCCGCCATGTTACAAACTGGTCCCAAATGGATTACCGCGAAGTGCAGCCCCGGCGGGTGCTTGATTATCTTTCGACCTATGACACTAACGGCAACAATGTGGACCCGGAAGAGGAATTTAACAAAATACTCAAAAATCAAATGCAGTATACCCTGTACGCCCAGGCCGCGGCTTTTGAGTACGGCCAGGTAAGCCTGGTATTACGGGCGTAAACGAATAAGGATGGCGAAATGGGATTATTTACCGCGATAAATATCGCGTCTTCGGGAATGAGCGCCCAGCGTCTGCGTTCCGACGTCATTGCCGACAACATGGCAAACGCGACAACCACACGGACAAACGAGGGCGGGCCCTTTAGAAGGACCCGCGTTGTTCTGCGCCCGCGTGTACAGCAGCCGTACTGGCGCTCGCCGTTTTTGCCCCAGATGATGGATAACGGTCCGGGCAAGGGAGTGCGGGTTGTCAGCCTTGAAAAGGATCAGAGCCCCCTGCGGATGGTTTACGATCCCAATCATCCTGATCGTCTTCTTGACGGGCCCTACAAGGATTATGTGGAAATGCCCAATGTCGACGTGGTAACCGAAATGGTTGACATGCTTGAAGCGGTCCGCGCCTACGAGTCCAACGCCCAGGTAGTCGAAGGATATAAATCAATGTTTCAAAAAGCGCTTGAAATCGGAGGGAGGTAATATATGACCGTTCATCCGCAGTATTTTAGTCCGGTGCCGATGCCCAAGGTTCCTTCTTCGGTTCCCGATTTTCGCCCGAAGGTGTACAATGCCGAATTTTACGACGCGTCCGGCGCCGGCATAGCCGCTCTTGGCGAACAGATCGGCGCCGAAGGCGTCATGAAAGACGGCGTATTTGACGAGACCATGCTTAAAGCCCTGGACAAGGTAAGCGGTTACCAGCTCCAGGCGGAGTATATTCAGCAGCAGGCGATTACCGATCCCGATTCGGTCAATGTGCACGAAGTTACCGACGCCCAGGCAAGGGCGACATTGAGCCTTAACATTACCAGAACCGTGCTGAACAGAATTGTTCAGGCATGGAAGGATATTATCAATACAAGATAAGATGAACGATTAGTCAGACAGGGGAGGGGATATGGATTTTATCAAAAAATTACTCGAACAGATCAGGACTTTCTGGGGCAAATGGTCCCTGGTGCAAAAACTCGTTCTTGGCGGAATTGCGGCGGCCCTGCTTATCGGCGTCGCGGCGCTTGTTTCCGTGTCGTCGTCGCCAAGCATGGTCCCGGTAATTGACGCGCCCATAACCGATGAAAACGCGCGGGATCGTATTATTACGCGGATCAATCAGGAAGGCTACAGTACTTCGGTTACCGCCAACGGTACGATTATGGTGCCGGATTCAACGACGGCAAAAAAAATGCGCGGTATTTTGATCCGCGAAGATTTAATTCCGGGCGGCATCGATCCCTGGGCGCTCTTTGACAGGGAACGCTGGACCATAACCGACATGGAGCGAAACGTCACTTTGCAGCGCGCCCGTACGCAGATGGTAGAAGACCACATTAAAGCGCTTGAAGGCATTGATAATGTCACTGTCGACATTGTAATTCCCAAAGACGAACTCTTTGCCTCCGATCAGAATCCCACGACGGCAAGCGTAATTATTACGCCCTCTCCGGGGAGCGACATTACTGAAAACCGCAAAAAAATCGAAGGTATTCAAAAGATCCTTAAATACGCGGTAGAAGGCCTGCGGGACGAAAACATCGCGATTACCGATTATAACGGCATTGTACTTAATGATTTTGAAGGCATGGCCGGCTGGGACGAGCAGTCGTTGATAGAGCGGCAGCAAAAAAACATTCTTCAAATGGAAACAAAATACCGCGCGCTTGTCCTTAAATCGCTGCAGTTGACATACGGTGATGATCGTGTACGGGACCTTAACATAAAGCTCGATATGGATATGTCCAAAAAGGCCGTCAGCAGAACCGAGTATTTACCCACCACCATAAAAGCGCGTACTCCCGGGCTTCCCTATGACGATTCGCAGGTTGTGGAATCGATTACCCTGTCGCGCTCGACGTATGACACCACGTTTGAAGGTACGGGTTTTAACCCCGAAGGCCCCGCCGGCGTTGAACCAAATGTAATGCCGGCGATGAAAGATATGTCCGGTATGCAGGGAAGGGTAACCCAGCATGTCGATCAGGTAAACGAGCTGGTAAGCAATGAAATTACCGAAGAGGAGCGCAAGCCCAAAATTGACCGCGTTACTGTTTCGGTAAACATAGACGGAAGCTGGCAGCGAAAAACCGACGTAAACGGCAAACCGGTTGTTATGCCCAACGGTTCCCTTGAACGCGAGTATACGCCGGTTGATCCGGTCGATTTAAAAAACACGGTGGCTCTGGTGCAAAATTCGATTGGATATAACGCCGCGCGGGGAGACTCGGTAACGGTTCAGAATATCCGCTTTGACCGTACAAAGCAGTTTGCCGACGAAGACGCCGCGTACTTTAAACAGCAGAACATACAGCGCACCATACTGGTGTTCCTTGTGGGCGTGGCCTTTTTGCTTTTGGCCTTTATCGTCTTTCGCCTGGTGTCCAAGGCGATTGAACGCCAGCGGCTCGCGTCGGAAGAAGCGCTTGCCCGCGAGCGGCAGGCCGCGCGCGAAAGGATTTTGCTTGACGCGGAAGCGGAAGGCGTGGAAGTTTCCATGTCCGTTGAAGAGCGGAAACGCATGGAATTACAGGAAAATGTGATAAGCCTGGCAAAGGATCATCCCGAAGACGCCGCACAGCTTATTAGAACATGGTTACTGGAGGATTAGCATGGCCCAGGCAACTACCGCAATAGGTTCCTCGACGTCAAAGAAAAAGGGAAACAAGGAATTTTCGGGCCGGCAAAAAGCCGCCATATTTCTGGTATCAATAGGCTCGGAAATTTCCGCCGAGATTTTTAAATATCTGCGCGAAGACGAAATTGAAACGCTTACCTTTGAAATAGCCCGTCTTGAAACCATAGAGCCGGATCAAAAAGACGCCATCCTTATGGAGTTCCAGGAACTCATGATGGCGAACCAGTTTATTACGACCGGCGGTATTGACTATGCCCGCGAGCTTTTGGAAAAATCGCTGGGAAGTCAAAAGGCGATAGACATTATCAACCGCCTTACTTCGAGTCTGCAGGTTAGACCGTTTGATTTTATCAGGCGTACCGATCCGGCGCATTTGTTAAACTTTATCCAGCAGGAACATCCGCAGACCATCGCGCTGATTCTGGCGTATCTGGAGGCGAACAAGGCTTCGATGATTTTGCAGAATCTGCCCCACGAAGTACAGAGCGACGTGGCCCGCCGTATCGCGACCATGGACCGCACAAGCCCCGAAGTACTGCGCGAGGTTGAACGGGTTCTTGAAAAAAAACTTTCTACCCTGTCAAGCGAAGACTATACGGCCGCCGGCGGCGTAGAAAGCATTGTAGAAATACTAAATCTTGTAGACCGTTCTTCTGAAAAACAAATTATTGAAGCGCTTGAAGACGAAGACCCGGAATTGGCCGAAGAGATTAAAAAGCGCATGTTTGTGTTCGAAGATATTGTCATGCTCGACGACCGCGCCATACAAAAAGTCATGCGCGAAGTGGATTCGCAGGAATTGGCAAAGGCGTTAAAGAGCGTCGATACCGAAGTGCAGGATAAAATATTCCGTAATATGAGTAAACGCGCCGCCAGCATGTTAAAAGAAGATATGGAATATATGGGTCCGATACGCCTTAAAGACGTGGAAGAAGCCCAGCAAAAGATCGTCTCGATTATCCGCCACCTGGAAGATACCGGCGAAATTGTCGTTGCCCGAAGCGGAGAAGACGAACTTGTCGTGTAGGAGATAGTTATGGCAAAAGCTGTTTTTAGACCGGGCGAAGTCACCCTTGTCAATTCGCGGGTAATTCTTGATCCGCCTCACGCGTTTCCGGGAATGTCCCATCTTGCGCCCACGGAAGAACCGCTTGAAGAAATAGAAGAAGTCGAAGAAGAATACCAGGGGCCGACCGTCGAGGATATCCGGCGCGAGGTCGAGGGGTTTAAGGCGCAGTGGGAACAGGAAAAAGAAGCGATGATCCGTTCCGCGCGCTCCGAAGCCGACATCATCATAAAGGATGCGGAGCAGGCGGCGTTTAGCGAAGTAAAACGAAAAACGGATCAGGCGCAGTCGCTTAAGCGGGAAGCGGAAGACAAAGCGGAAAAAATTATAGGCGAGGCAAAAGCAAAGGCCGGCCGTATCGAGCAGGATTCGCGGGCGGCTTTTGAAAGCGAACGCAAGGCCTCCGAAGAAGAAGGACGCATCGCCGGGCACGAGGTTGGTTTTGCCGAAGGCCGCGACGAAGTAAAGCGGCTTATTGAGCGTACCCAGACCATACTGGAACGCGCTCAGGATAAACGCGCCGAAATCCTTGCCGAGACAGAACAACAGCTTATCGACCTGGTTCTTTTAATTTCGCGCAAGGTTATAAAAATCATATCAGAAAACCAGCGCAACGTGGTAATCTCGAATGTGGTACAGGCGCTGCGCAAGGTAAAGGGCAGGGGAAATATAATTATCAAGGTAAATATGCTCGATGTAAAACTTACCACCGAGCATAAAAAAGAATTTATCGATTTGGTTGAAGGCGCAAAATCGGTTCAAATAATCGAGGATTCTACGGTTGATCCGGGCGGATGCGTTATCGAAACCGATTTTGGCGAAATTGACGCGCGCGTTTCCAGCCAGCTTGCGGAACTTGAACAAAAAATTCTGGAAATGAAACCAATCAGAAGCAGGTCCAGAACCGAAGCCGCGGGAGACCGTATTTAGAAATGGAAAGGATATAGCATGTCAGGATTGGCGGGAATTATCGACAAATATCTTGAAACCACCGAAGAAATTGATCCGATTAAATGCGTGGGCCATGTGGTCAAGGTTCAGGGGCTTTTAATAGAAAGCAGGGGGCCGCAGGCGATTATCGGTGAAATGTGCCGCATAGAAATTCCCAAAGGCGAGGGTATTGTTCAGGCGGAAGTCGTAGGACTGCGGGAAGAAACCGTACAGCTTATGAGTTACAGCGATACTTCCGGCATTGAAATAGGAAACCGTATTATCGCTTCGGGCAAAAGGCTGGAAGTCGCCGTATCCAAAAAACTTCTTGGGCGGGTGCTTGATTATGCGGGCCGTCCCATTGACAACAAGGGCGATATCGCTTCAAAGGTTCACTACCCGGCGGTTGCCGCCCCGCCCGAGCCGTTAAAACGAAAGCGCATTCAGGAACGCATTGTAACCGGCGTACGCGCCATTGACGGACTTTTGACGGTGGGACGCGGTCAGCGCCTTGGCATTTTTGCCGGTTCGGGCGTTGGAAAAAGCACGCTTATGGGAATGATTGCGCGCAATACCAGCGCCGATGTAAACGTCGTCGCCCTTATCGGGGAACGCGGCCGCGAAGTAAATGATTTTATCGCCCGCGATTTGGGGAGCGAAGGCCTTTCCCGTTCTGTTATTGTTGTTACCCCGATGGATTCTTCGCCTTTGGCCAGAATGCGCGGCGCGTATACCGCGACCGCGGTCGCCGAATATTTTCGCGATCAGGGTCTTGACGTTATGCTTCTTTTTGATTCAGTTACCCGTTTTGCCAGGGCGCTGCGGGAGGTCGGCCTGGCTTCGGGCGAGCCTCCGGCGACGCGGGGCTATACGCCCAGCATGTTTGACAATATGCCGAAACTGCTGGAACGTTCGGGATCAAACGACAGGGGAACCATTACCGCGTTTTATACCATTCTGGTAGACGGCGACGATCTTGACGAACCGGTTTCCGATACAGTGCGCGGAATACTGGACGGACATATAGTGCTGTCCAGGCGTTTAGCCGGCGCGAACCATTATCCCGCCATTGACGTGCTGGGAAGCATATCGCGTCTTTCGCCCCAGGTAACGGGACCCGCCGCGCAAAAGGCGCAGGGTTATATACGCAGGCTTATGGCGGTGTACGGCGAATCGGAAGATCTTATCAATGTGGGCGCCTATCATTCGGGGACAAATCCGGTCATTGACGAGGCAATCGCCAAAAAAGAAGCCATCGATTCCTTCTTAATCCAGGAAGTTGACGAAAAATCTTCCATGGTGGAAACGCTCCAGGTTATGAGCGAGATTTCGGGCATAAGCATTCCGGTTGAAGAAATGCAGGTCCGCCAGAAAGGCCGGATTATTACGGACGGGGAAACCCCGGCAAAGGAGCCGGTCAAGGTCGGCGAAGGCGTCCGGGAAGAAAGCGGTTCCTCCGCAGACAGCGCATGAAGGCGTTTGCTTTTAAACTTGAAAAACTCCTAAAACTGCGGCGCTACCGCGAACAGGAAACCGAAATCTCCCTTGGCAGGGAAACGGGCAGGCTTTCCGCGATCGAGGCGCGGATTAAATTAATCGCGGGCGAAAAAAAGGCCGCGGCGGCGGAGCGGTTCGCGAAAAACAACGGAGCGCGCGACATAATTACCATTGATAATTATATGCTCCGCCTTGAGCAGACAAAAGAAAACCTTTTGCAGGCGGCGGCAAAACAGGAACTGCTTGTAGAAGAAGCCCGCGCTGTTTTCCTGGAAGCGTCGCGCGAGCGAAAAATTATTGACAAACTAAAAGACAGGCGCGCCGCCGAATACCGTGCGTTCTATCTGCGCGAAGAAACCAAAACCATTGACGATATCAGTTCTTCTTCGCGCCAAAGAAATTATTGAGCATACCGGGAAAACCGCAAACCACAAACCAGCCACAAACCCCGCTAACCGCTAACCGCTAACCACAAACCACAAACCCCAAACCACAAACCACAAACCACAAACCACAAACCACGCTAACCGCCACGAACTTTTGTCAGAATTCTTGTTCGTGACGGTTCGTGTTCGTAATGATTCGTGGTTCGTGACGGTTCGTGGTCCGTGACGGTTTGGAGTTCCCCCGGTTTGGCGGACAGGTGATTAAGCCGCTTTTGTTAATGCTACCGGTGTAGCATATCCGAGCGTAGAGTGTCTACGCTTTTTGTTGTAATAGATTTCAATGTATTCAAAAACCGTTTAGGGGCTATTGCACATAACGTTCCGGCTGTTTACGACGTTTTGGCGGCCCAGATAAGGGCTTTGCGCAGCAAAGACCAGGGCAACAAAAATGTGGGTGGAAGGAG
>JAIRYT010000099.1 GCA_031267675.1 Treponema sp.
TTGGGCCTGATGAACGCAAAAGGCTTTCAAAAATCATCGAAGAAATAAACGCCAGGTATAATAAAAACCTTATCACTGATGTTGCGATAAAAGCCGCTTTACAGGTAAAAGATATTTTAATGAAAGACGAAAGGCTCAAAGCAAGCGCCAGAACAAATACACTCAAAGATTTTCATTTTACCTATGATGACAGTGTTGATGCCGCCCTGGTAGACGGGTATGATCAGAATGAAGATTTTTATTCCTTGCTTCTGAACAATGACGAGCTTAAAAAGACTGTGATGCATGTTTTTATTGGGGATGTGTATCATTCACTTAACGCAAAGGAAAACTTATGACTATAAAAGTTGCATGAGGCTTGGCGGCCTTCCCGGATTTACCCTATTCCACTATGCCTTGCGCTTTGAAGGATGCGGCGGTATCTCTAAATGAGTATCCAAAAAACAAACTCTTCCGCTGCCACCCCCGGCATATCTTGTCCGGAAGGCCGGAGGCCGGAGTTATGGTCAACTGGAAGGTCTTGGAATCCCTCCGCCTGGGACGCTGGGGGAAAACGGATTTCGCGGCCTGGACATGACATCTTCCTCCGATACGACGGAAAAATAAATGCACGATACGTGCACGGATGGCACGATGTCAGACAATCTAAGAGAAGTTAGAAAGAAGCCGTTTGCCAAGTCCTTATATTATAAGGACTTAGCATTTTCCCCAGGGAGGATTTGAACCCCCACAAGCAGATCCAGAGTCTGCCGTGCTACCATTACACAACCGGGGAGCGTCTATCGAAGCCTGACTATCGCCAAATCTTACAAAACAGGCGGTTTTTTGTCAAGTAATGCATGGGTTACGGCGTTTCCGGACAGTGCGCTGCTGTGCCAAAGCGGACAGGGAAAAACAGGCTGCCGGGATAATCCTGGCAGCCTGTTCCAAATGCGGGGTTAGAAGGCCGCTACCACTCCGCCGTTGTAGTGGCTGTTGATGTAGTTTCGTATCTTTCTGCTTTGCAGAACTTTTTTTAACGCTGCCAGGCGGGGATCGTTTTCATTTCCCCGGCGTACTACCAGACCGTTTACATAGAGCGATTCGGCCCCTTCAATGGCAAGGGAATCCTTAAGGGGGTTAAGGCCCGCTTCCAGCGCATAATTGCCGTTGATGGTGGCGGCATCCACATCCTGCAGCACCCGGGGAAGCTGGGCGGCTTCAAGTTCCCGGAATTTTAAATTCCGGGGGTTGGAAATAATGTCCCGGGGGGTCGCCCGTATTCCCGAGGCCGGGTTAAGCCTGATAAGGCCGTTGGCCTGGAGCAGAAGCAGCGCCCGGCCCTGGTTGGACGGGTCGTTATTGATGGCGATGGTCGCCCCGTTGGGAATATCCGAAAGCTTTTTGTATTTGGCGGAGTACAGCCCGTAGGGTTCTACATGGACTCCCCAAAGGTAGGACAGATCCCGTTTCCACTGTTCATTGGATTCCAGATAGGGAACGTGCTGAAAGTAATTCGCGTCCAGATCCCCCGAAAGAAGGGCGGAATTGGGCTGAATGTAATCGGTAAAGGTTACGATTTGCAGATCAATCCCTTCCTTTGCCAGATCCTCTTTTACCAGTTCCAGCAATTCCCCATGGGGCACCGGGTTTACCCCGACCCGGAGCGTCTGGGTTCTGCCTCTTTGCCCGCGCTGGGCTTCCGCCGGATGGGTGACGGTAAAAATCAGGGCGGCCGCGACGAACAAACCAAAAATTGTCTTTTTCATGGAATACTCCTTATTCCTAGTATTTATATAGGAATAGTATCTATTTGAAAAAAGTTTGTCAAGCCCTTTTGCCAAAAAGCTAAAAAAAAATTAAAAATTATCGCCTGGACAAAAGGCCCCGGCTCACGGCGCTCCCGATAATCTGGACGCCTTCAACCAGGGCAAGAATCACAATCACCGCCGCCACGGTTACATCGGTCTCAAAGCGGTAATAGCCGTAACGGATGGCAAGGTCGCCCAGACCGCCGCCGCCTATGGCCCCGGCCATGGCGGAATAACCGATCAGGTTGATAATGGTCAGGGCCAGCCCGGAAATTAACGCCGGCAGGGATTCGGGAACCAAAACCTTTCCGATTATCTGAAGCTGGGAAGCCCCCATGGCGCGGGCGGCGGTAATAACGCCTTCATCCACCTCGGAAAGGGCCGCTTCGACAATCCGGGACACAAAGGGCGCGGCGGCGATGGAAAGGGGAATAATCACCGCCACCGGGCCGATACTGGTTCTGACAATCAGGCGCGAAAAGGGAATAAGAAGGATCATCAGGATAATAAAGGGAAACGAACGAAAAAGGTTCACGACCCGGGCCAGTACATTGTACACCACGGGCCGCGGAATAAGCCCGGCGGGGGAACTGACATAAAGGTATACCCCCAGGGGAAACCCCATCACGCAGGCAAAAAAGGTAGAAAGAAAGGTCATAAACACGGTTTCCCAGGTTGCCTGGGGGAGCATTAAAAGAATTTCAACAAGTCTGTCAGGCATACAGGAGCCTCCGCGCCGCTTCGGTTCGGGGATTATTGAATACCGATTTTACCGGGCCCTGTTCGGCAAGCTCGCCGTTTTCCAGGACCGCCACTTCTTCGCAGATTTCCTGAATAACCTCCATTTGGTGGGTTACCAGCACCACGGTAAGCTTTAGTTTTTTATGAAGATCCCGTATGAGCGCCAAAATGGACCGGGTAGTCTGGGGATCCAGGGAACTGGTGGCCTCGTCGCAAAAAAGGACTTCCGGGTTTGCCGCCAGCGCCCGCGCGATGGCAACCCGCTGTTTTTGCCCGCCGGAAAGCTCGTGGAGCCGGGCCTTGTGTTTATCCTGGATATCAACCAGTTCCAGAAGCTCCTCTACCCTGGCATGGATATCTTTTTTATGGCTCCCCGCTATTTCCAGGGGAAACGATATATTGGCCGCCACATTACGGGAACCAAGAAGGTTAAAATTCTGGAAAATCATTCCCATTTTTCGCCGCCGGGACAGGAGTTCCTTTCCCTTGAGGTGGTCGACCCGGTCCTGACCGTAGAATACTTCCCCCCCATTATGGGGTTCCAGAAGGCTCATGACCCGCAAAAGGGTCGATTTTCCCGCGCCGCTTTTTCCAATAATGCCAAAGATGCTCCCCGGGGGAATGGAAAGGTCCACATTCCGCACCGCGGTCACCGCCGCATACTGTTTTGTTACTTTTTTAAGGACAATCATTCGCTTCTCCTAAATTATACTATCCCGAGTGATTCTATATGTTTTACGGGGCGGTGTCAATACCTTTGGCGGCATGGTCCGAACCGGCCTGTCAATTGTTTCAAAAATGTTTTTCATGGTATACTCGGGGAATGATATATCGCAATTACGGTCAGACCGGTAAAAAAGTTTCACTATTGGGATTCGGCGGCATGCGTTTTGCTCATGTTGATGATCATGATGAATGCGTACGCATGGTAATAAAAGCGGCAGAGGGGGGAATCAACTATTTTGACACGGCCCCCGGTTATTTTGAAACAAAGAGCGAAACCGTGTACGGGCTTGCGTTTAAGGAACTTGACCGGCTCAAGCTTCCCTATTATACGGCGACAAAGACATTTAAAACAAAAGAAGACGATATACGCAGGGAAGTCGAAGGCCAGCTTACGCGCCTTAAAAAGGATTCGATAGATTTTTATCACATCTGGTGTGTTACCACGCTGGACAATTGGACGGCGCGAAAAAAAGACGGAATCCTTGACGCGTTTAGAAAATTAAAAGAAGAAGGATTAATTAAGCATATCTGTGTATCAAGCCATCTTATTGGCGGCGAAATTGAAACACTGCTTATGGAAGGCGTTTTTGAAGGGGTGTTGTTCGGCTATTCCGCGTACAATTACCGCACCCGCGAAAAGGCGTTTAACGCGATACGGCAAAAGCATCTGGGCGCGGTGGTAATGAATCCGCTGGGCGGCGGTATTATTCCCCAAAATCCCGCATTGTTTAAATTCATTATGAGGGAGGGCGAAAGCGCCGTAAGCGCGGGGCTGCGGTTTCTGTGGGACCACCAGGATATTTCCGTTACGCTGGTTGGTTTTGGCGGCGAGGATGAAGTTGCCGCCGCGCTAGAGGCGATGAACGGCTATGTACCGCGCAGCGGCGCGGAACTGGAAGCGGTTAAATCCCGGGGCGCGGGCTTTGAGGGTATTTGTACCGGCTGTACGTACTGTGACGACTGTCCCCAGGGGATTCCCATTCCCCGGTACATGGATTCGTATAATCAAAAACTGCTTAAACAAAACGGCGATGTGGAACTTCAACAGCGGCTTACCATGCACTGGTCAATAAACGCCGCCGGTGCGGGTGAATGTGTTGAATGCGGCGCCTGCGAAGCGGCGTGTACCCAGCATATTCCCATTATCGAACGGCTAAAATATATCGCCGCCATGCGTTAATACACAAAGGGCGGGGCGCGTTCAAGCACGGCGGCGACACAGCGGTGTTCGGCGCGTAAAAGCGCGGGGTCGTTTTCCAGCATGGCAAAGGCGGCCTCCCGGGCGCGAAGGAGCGCGTCGCTGTCGCGGATCGGATCGGCAATGCCCAGTTTAAGGTAGCCCGATTGTTCTATACCGGCGATAAGACCGGGGCCGCGGATTTTAAGGTCTTCTTCGGCAATAACAAATCCGCTTGAATTTTGTTTGATTGCTTTTAAGCGTTCCAGCGCGCTTTCGCTTAATCCGTTTTCGGAATATACAAGAAAGCAGTATGCCTGGCTGCCGCCCCGGCCGACTCTGCCGCGCAGCTGGTGCAGGGCGGAAAGGCCAAAGCGCTCGGCATGATGAATTACCATGCAGGAAGCGTTGGGAACATCCACGCCGACTTCTACAACACTGGTGGCGGCAAGTATGTGTGTTGCGCCCGACTGGAACTGGGCCATAACGCGGCGCTTTTCTTCGTCAGGTATGCGGGAATGAAGCAGGGCCGATTGATATGAGGGGAAAATTTCGCGCTCAAGTTTTTCCGCCATTTGTACCGCGCCTGTTATCTTTTTGCCTTCGTCGCCTGCCGGTTCGCTTTCTTCATCGTCGCCGATTAACGGATATACAAAGTAGGCCTGGCGGCCCGCGTCAAGTTCCTTTTTTACAAAATCGTAAACCTTTTGCGCGTTTGATTCTTTTGCCAGATGTGTTTCCACCGGCTTTCTGCCTTTGGGCATATCGGGAATTACCGAAACATCAAGGTCGCCAAAAACCGTAAGGGCCAGGGTGCGCGGAATTGGCGTGGCGCTCATCATTAACAGATGGGGAATCTGGTTTTTGTTTACGCCGGTCTTTCCTTTGTCAAGAATTTTTTGACGCTGTATTACCCCAAAGCGGTGCTGTTCATCAATAACCGCCAAACGCAGATTGTGATACTGGACATCGGCGGAAAAGAGCGCGTGCGTTCCCAGTACAAGGTTAATTTCGCCGGACGCAAGCGCTTTGAGCAGTTCGCGTCTTCCCGCCGCCTTTATGTTTCCGGCAAGGTACGCCGGTTTTATTCCCAGCGGCTCAAGGAGCCGGGCCGCGTTTTCCGCATGCTGGCGGGCAAGCAGCTCCGTAGGCGCCATGAGCGCGGCCTGCCCGCCGCCTTCGATCACCGCCAGGGCGGCAAGAAACGCCACCAGGGTTTTTCCGGATCCTACATCGCCCTGGAGCAGCCGCGCCATGGGATACGGGCTGTCAAAATCGCCGTTGATTTCCGCAAGGGTCCGCAGCTGGCCGCCGGTAAGTTCAAACGGCAGGCGTTCGATCAAACGCTTTTGCAGACCGGTATTTTGCGCCCCGGTTTTTGACGGTGTGGAATTGCCGTGATTTTTACGTTCCATGGCCCGCTTGCCGACTACGGTTTCAAGATAAAACAATTCCTCAAAGATCAGGGTATTTCGCGCCTTTTCCAGATCGTCCATTGAAGGCGGAAAGTGAAGAATGCCGAGCGCCTGCGCCTTGTGGAGCAGCGCCTCGCTCCGCGCGACGGGCGCGGGCACTTCGTCTTCGATGCACTGTCCGTATTGGGCCAGCGCGTTTTTACAAAGTTTGCGCAGAAGCCCCTGGCTAAGTCCGGCGGACAGCGGATATACCGGCAAAATTCCGCCGAATTTTTTTCCGCCCTCGGTGTCGGTTTCAAAAACGCTTGCCTGCAGTTCTCCGTATTTATAAAAAAAGCGGCCCCATATACGCACCCGCCCGCCCACAGGAAGGACGTTTTTTAAAAAAGGACGGTTAAAGCAAAGCAGGCACGCGCGCTCGCCCGAATCCTCGATATGCGCTTTTAGGGTTCTCATGGCGCCAAAACCTATCCAGTCATGGGCGGTAACCGTTGCCGTGGTACAAACCGGGCCCCTGCGCCAGCCGGACAGGGGAACGATAACGCTGCGATCTTCGTAGTCGCGCGGATAATACGAAAGCAGCGCCCCGATGCTGCCGATTCCCGCGGCGGCAAGCAGGGCCTCCGAGGCGGGTCCCGCGCCCTTTATGCCGGAAACCGGAGCAAGCAGTTCACGCAAAAACATTAATTACACCGGAAGATTTGCCAGAAAGAACGTCCCCATGCTGACGAGCGCCCCGACAGTTACCACAAGAACGGCAAGCACAAAAATGGAAATAATAATACGGGCAAGATAATGCAAAAACCGGGTGGGAAAAAATATCCGGCAGATTCGGTACATAACCGGCTGGGCAATCAGATCGACAAAATGCCAGAACGGCGAATAAATATTGGCATTTACCAGATAGGCGACAAGGCGGATTACCAGCACAATGATAAAAAATCCGCCAAACCATAAAAAAATATTCCAGACCGAATTTAAAACAAGGGCAAGTACGATTCCCGCCCGCATGCCGCCCATCCGCGCCCAGGTCTTGAGCACGCGGTTTACAAGCGAAAGGACTACAACCGCAATAATTGCCGAAAAATCAAAAACTCCCCTGCGGGTAAAGCGAAAACGGCGAAACCAGTTAAGGTAGGGATCGCAGATCGCGCACAGAAAAAAATAAAAGCTGCCAAAACCAAAACCGGGAAACCAGGTAAGAATAATGCGGATAAATATAAGGATTTGGTAAATGCTTGCAATTCCCGCCAGCGCGTTTAACAAATGAAACATTATGCGCCCCATGCCTCCGCTACCGCGGGATTTTCTTTAATTTTTCTAAGGTGTTCCGTATCGCCGGCGGTGCTAAGCTGGACGCTGCCGCGGATTACCACTTCGTTTCCGGTAGAAGACGGTACATGAATAAAGACGGCCGAACTGCCCTGGTTGTCAATCAGGTAATGGAGGAGCGGGGCAAGCCGCGCTTCTGTCCGCGCCGCCGTTTCTTCCAGGCGCACATGCACCTCCTTAAACACCTGTTTGTCCTTACCGGGATTTTTACCGTTGTCCGGTTCCATTCCGTTAGTTTGGGCCGCGCCGGTTCCATAGGCGGCGCTTTTTTCTTTGGCCGCTTTCTGCAGTTTTTTTATGTCCAGAACGGCGCTTACGGTAAAACTTGCCTTGTCATTCTTTTTGTCGATTTTTCCCTTGAGCGCGGCTTCTGATTCAATGTTTATTTCGCTTTGGACTTTTTCCCAGGTACGGCTAAAAAAGACAAGATCAATGGCGCCGTTGTAATCTTCAAGAACCCCAAACGCCATGTGTTTTCCGTTTTTGTCGGTAATGGGCCTGACAGCCTTGATTGTGCCTACCAGGAACGCTTCGCCCTGCGGCAAATGATCGCTGTCGCCCAGATTTACGGCGACGTTTTGCCGCCAAAGTTCCTTGTATTCGTCAAGCGGATGTCCGGAAAAATAAAACCCGATTAATTCCTTTTCTATTTTTAACTGTTCCAGACGCTCCATATCGGGAAGAGGGGTAAATTTAAAATCGGGAAACACCTTTTCATCGGTATTTCCAAAAAGGCTTACCTGGCCAAATTTGCTTTCGTCTTTTTTATTTTGCGAATATTCGGCGGCCATTTCCATATTGGCAAGCAGGGTAGGCCGGTTAATTCCAAATTGGTCAAAGGCGCCTGTTTTAATAAGCAGCTCAATTACCTTGCGGCTTACAATATGGGTGTTTGTCTGGTTGGTCTGCAGGGTTACCCGGTCAAGAAAATCCATAAAGCCTTTGTAGGGTCCGCTTTTTCGCTGTTCAATAATTTCGGTCGACGGTCCGTCTCCTACTCCCTTAATCCCCAAAAAGCCGTAAACAATTCTGCCCTCGACCACGGTAAAAAGTTTGCCCGAACGGTTAATATCGGGCGGATCAATCGCGATTCCCATTTTGCGCGTTTCATCGATATACCAGGGGAGCTTGTCCACGCTGTTAATTTCGTTGCTCAGGTTGGACGCCATAAATTCGGCGGGAAAGTGCGCCTTTAGGTAGGCGGTTTGATAGGCGATAACCGCGTATGCCGCCGAGTGGCTTTTGTTAAAACCGTACCCGGCAAACGGTATAAGAAGCTCAAAAATACGCTCCGCGTCTGTGGCGCTGTGACCCTGTTTTTGCGCCCCGGCAATGAACAACTTTCTTTCACTGGCCATAACGGCCATTTTCTTTTTACCCATGGCGCGCCGCAGCTCGTCCGCATGGCCGGGCGTAAAGCCGGCAATGGTCTGGGCTACCTTCATTACCTGTTCCTGGTATACAATGACCCCGTAGGTTTCTTTTAATATTTCCTCAAGGCAGGGATCGGGATAGCTGATTGGAATTTTACCGTGTTTTGAATCAATAAAAAGCGAAATATTCTGCATGGGCCCCGGACGGTACAGCGCGTTAAGGGCGATTAAATCTTCGACACAGGTTGGTTTCGCGTCGCGTAAAACTTTCTGCATGCCTTCGGATTCAAACTGAAAAATGCCGGCGCTTTTTCCCTCGCCCAGCATGTCAAAAACCGCCTTGTCGCCTTCGGGAATTGACGCGCCGGAAAAATCTGAATATGCCGCGCCCCGGATGCGGATTAAATCTTCGGTATGCGAAATAAGATCAAGCGTCTTTAAGCCCAAAAAATCCATTTTAACAAGGCCGCGGTTTTCGATAATATCCATGGTATACTGCACGGCGACAGAGCCGGTTTTTGAGTCGCGGTAAAGGGGGACATAATCCATAAGATTTGTTCTGCCGATTACCACCCCCGACGCGTGAATGCTTGCGTGGCGGTTTTTTCCTTCAAGTTTTTTCGCGATGGCGAAAAGCTCCGTATATTCGCCTTTTTGCGCAAGTTCGGCAAGGCGGTCGTTTTCGGCCATGGCTGTGGTTAGGGTAATTTTGGGATCTTCGGGAATAAGTTTTGCTATCATATTTGCCTCGTCAAGGCTAATGTCAAGCGCGCGCGCGACATCTTTTATGACCGCGCGCGCTTTAAGCGTTCCAAAGGTAATAATCTGCGCGACATGTTCCTTGCCGTAGCGTTCGGTAACATAATGAATTACTTCTTCGCGGCGTTCATTGCAAAAATCAATGTCAAAGTCAGGCATCGAAATACGTTCCGGATTAAGAAAGCGTTCAAACACCAGTCCAAAGCGTATCGGATCAAGGCCGGTAATACGCAGCGAATAGGCGACAAGGGAACCCGCTCCCGAACCGCGCCCGGGGCCGATGGGAATATTTTGTCCCCGCGCCCAGGCGATAAAATCGCTTACAATTAAAAAGTAGCCGGTAAAATCCATGCCGATAACAACGGACAATTCATAGGCGGCGCGTTCCTGCAGCTGCCGCCATTCGGCGGCGTTTTGTTCCTTCGCGTCCGGGTACCGGCGTTCAAGGCCCTTCATCGTCTGATACCACAAATATTCCCCGGCGGCAAGTTCCTCCGGCGTGTACGCGGAACCCTGCGGCCCGGACGGGCTTTCCCCGGCAACCGAAGCGGCGGTTTCAGGTTTTTCGATCACCGGGTTTTCCCCGTCATACACGCTTTCTGACTGTGCGGGGCGGCGCGCGGCAAGGATCTCGCTTACCCTGTTTTTGCTGGGGCTGGGCGAAAGCGCAAAGCCCGCCGGTATTTGAAATTCCGGCAGCATGGGCCCCGGATGCCAGACCTCGGTTTTAATCCGGCTGGCGATACGCAGGGTATTTGCCAGCGCTTCCGAATATTCGCTCCCGCGAAAAAGCGCCGCCATTTCTTCGCCGCTTTTAAAATAAAATTGATCGCCTTCATAGGGCTTGTGTCCGGGATCGGAGCGTTTTTCCTGCCTTCCTATGCAGATTAACGTATCGTGCGCGACGGCGTCTTCCCGCGAAAGATAATGAACATCGTTGGTAATTACCAGCGGAATGCCGGTGCGCGCCGCGATTTCAATGAGCCCCTTATTGGCGGTTTCCTGGGCTTTTATGCCGTGATTTTGCAGTTCAAGATAATAATTGTCTTCGCCCAGACAGTCGCGAAACCAGAGCGCCGCCTCTTCCGCCGCTTTCATGTCGCCGTCGATTATGTGCGCGGGTACTTCGCCGGCGATACAGGCGGAAAGCGCGATAATTCCTTCGTGGTATTTTTTAAGCAGTTCGCGGTCGATCCGGGGCTTATAGTAAAAACCCTCCATGTACGAATAGGAAGAAAGGCACATCATATTTTGATAGCCGGTTTTTGAGGCGGCCAAAAGAATAAGGTGGTAATATTTTTCGTTTTTTTCCGGGCCCCTGTGTTCAAAACGCGAAGCCGGCGCCATGTAGAATTCACAGCCAATAAGCGGGTGAACCGGCGCTTCGTCCTTTTTTAGCGGATGTTCTTTTGAACCAAGGCAGGCCTCCATAAATTTGATCGCGCCAAACATATTCCCGTGATCGGTAAGGGCAAGATGGCCCATTCCCGCCCTGCGGGCCGCTCCGGCCAGCTCGTGAATCGAAGCGGCGCCGTCCAAAAGGGAATAATCGGAATGAACATGAAGGTGGGCAAAACCAGCCATAAGAGCATGGTAGCCCAAAACGCCGCTTTTTTCAACAATGTTCCGGGATGTTCCGGCCGGCGACCGGACTTTTGGCCCGATCCGGCAATTTTAGCCATTGTCAATTTTCGTAAAACGGCTTATACTGTGAAACGAGCCCAAAATAAGGAGGAATGCAGGTATATGAGCGATAAAAAGCGAAAATATGAATTTGACTGGAATAATACAGTGGGGGCCGATATGCAGGTTGCCCGTCCCAGCCTGGGGCCCAGTACCCGCGTGGAGGTATACCGGCTTTTCCAGTTTACCCTGCGGGACGTGCTGGAGCAGCACTATGGAACCGAAACAGCCGACACTCTTTTTCGTGAAGCCGGCGTTATCGCGGGAAAATCCTTTTTTGAAAAATTCCTTGCCGGCTCCAAAGATGTGGCGGATCTGGCCGGAAAGGTCCAGGATTCCTTTAACAAGCTGGGAATAGGCATTTTTCGCGTCGAGTCGGCAAAAAACGATAATTCACATTTTATTTTTACCGTTGACGAAGACCTTGACTGTTCGGGACTTCCCGATACCTCTGATGTGGTCTGTGTATACGACGAAGGTTTTATTCAGGGAATACTGGAATCATTCAGTGGCAAGGGTTTTGACGTGCGCGAAATTGACTGTTGGTGTACCGGATCCCGCACCTGCCGCTTTGAGGCAAAGACAGCATAGTGGATGACGGGGTTCTTAACCATGTTAGAAAACTCCTGCGCGAGAATGTGATCCCCTCGCTCGAAGGTGATCTTGCGGAAAATCAAATTTTGAAAGAGATCCACGAAGATATTAAGGGCATACGGGAAGCGGTTCTTTCCTTCTCTGCCGGTGATTTTTCGCCGCCGATCAGGGTGCGGGGGATAATTCCCGGCTGCCTTAAAGCGTTACAGGCCCACTTGCGGCATCTTATTTGGCAGGTACAGCTTGTAGAGAAGGGGGATTTTTCGCAGGAGGTGCGCTTTATGGGGGAATTTTCAACGGCGTTCAATAATATGACAAGCCAGTTGAACAGAACCCTTTCCATGCTCAAAAAAAAAGAAGAAACGCTTACCGCCCTTACCGAGAATTTACGCAGCGAAGTCGACCGCCGGGAAACAGTAGTAGAGGCGCTGCAGGAAAGCGAGGCCCGCTTTAAATATCTGGCAAGCCACGATGTGCTTACCGGCGCGTTAAACCGGGTTTCGTTTTTTGAGCGGGCCGACGCCGATCTAAAACACGCCGCCGATCGCGGTATACCGTGCTGTGTGGTAATGATGGACATTGATCATTTTAAGGTCTTTAACGATACCTACGGGCACGGCGCGGGTGATGAAACACTGCGCCATGTAGTCCGCGTAATCGCCGAAGGTCTGCGAAAAACGGACTTTATGGGCCGTTATGGCGGCGAAGAATTCGTACTCTTTTTTTATAACGCCGAAGTAACTACCGGGATGATGATCGCCGAACGGCTTCGCGCCGCGCTGGAAAAAAATCAGGTTCCGCTTGAAAACGGAAATGTCCTGGTAACGGGGAGTTTTGGCGTGGTACAGACCAAAGAAGATGATGATCCGGATACCGAAAATTATATGCAGAGTCTTGTCAACAAGGCGGACAGCGCCATGTATGCCGCCAAACGCGCAGGCCGCAACCGCGTTCTGCTCTATGGGGAACAGTATGACGGCTGTACAAAACCGTCAACGGCGGACTCGTGAAAACAGAAATATTTACCTTTTGCGATTTTGCCCAGGAACATTCCGGAAAACTAACGGTGGTGGGAACCTTCGATACCATTATATCGCGCAGTTTTCCCTGCATACATCCGCAGCTTTCGGTGGTGATACGGATACGGTTTGACATTTGGGAATTTTCAAGCCACAGTTTTCGTGTTGAAGCCCGCGACCTTGACGGCGAGGTAACGGTAGAGCCAGTAACCGGCACGGTCGATGTACGCGGCGCGGGCAACGCGACTGCGGTTTCTCATCTGGTGTTCAGCATTTCAAATCTTCGCTTTGCGTCCAGCGGCGTGGTTAATTTTGTATTGTATGTGGATGACCGCGAAATCTCCTCGGTGCCGCTCTACATCAGAAAAGGCTGAGAGTCCGCACCGGCGGCACAGCCTTAAGTCAGAAAGAATTTTTTACCGCCAGGTCGAACAAGTCGAAGAAGAAGATAAAAGTAATTCCTTATTCTTCCTTATTCGACTTCCGCGACTTTGTGGTAAATTCCTCTTCATCCGGGAGGAACTCCAAAGCAAGCGTCCGGTAATCAGAAAGAATTTTTTACCGCGCGAACAAGTTTAAGAAGTGGAACTTGTCAAATTGCGCCTCCGGTACTATGATTCATATATGACTCTTAGAATCATTGATTCGGCGAGGAAACATGGTATAAGCGATGAGGACATCATGTACGTCATATCTCACGCAATTGAAGTCATTGCGATAGATGATGAACCGCAAAAACTGCTATATATCGGCTTTGACAGATCTTTGCGTGTGCTGGAAGTGATTACCGTGATAAAAGTGAACGGCGAGGAGATTGTCATCCATGCGATGAAAGCTACGCAAAAAGTTATAGATATTCTTAAGGAGTTGCAAAATGGCGCATTTGACGACGGCGGTATTATAACTGACGAAGCAGCTGATAAACTGGTTGCGGATGTTTATGCCGCGCTTGAAAAGGGCGCATACAGGGTTATACCGAATCCTCACAAAAAGAATATGCCGTTAAAATTGTCAAAACGGCTCCAATCCGAATTACAGCGTGCGCTTTTTAACGATGAATAACGGCGCCAGCCTCCGGCCGGCTCCCGGTAATCAGAACGAATTTTTTACCGCCAAGTCGAACAAGTCAAAGAAGTCGAAGAAAAAGATAAAAGTAATTCCTTCCTCTTCCTTATTTTAAAAAATGGGGTTTAATACCCCGCCCCTTGGGACGGTTAAAACTGGGGGTGCGGGGGATTTGTTCCCCCGCGTGCACAAAGATTTCAAGGAGAAATCTTCAATACCCCGCTGCTTGCGGCGGGGATTTTTTATTCGAAGCTATGATAAAGGCATGCGGTTACGCGGTATGATGTAGGTGTTCGAAAGGGCAACTACCGGTTGTGCGTAAGTCTGGGGCAGAAAGTGACCCCGTTTATTCGAATAACGTTCCGGCGTAGGCCGAGGGCGCTACTGCGCCCGAAGCATATACAGACCTGTTATGCGAAGTGTGCCCGTACTCCATGATTTTATATTTATCTCTTTAAATAATATTAAATTTAACATCTTTATATATTTCTCGATATGTTTCAATGGTTAAAACCATATT
>JAIRYT010000017.1 GCA_031267675.1 Treponema sp.
ATATACTACGGTTTTACAATTTTTCATTATACTATTATTTATACTTTCATTCCTCTTTAAAAAGAAATATCTCCGATAATTTCTTCAAATTCTTTTGCTTTCTGCTCAAATTCTTTTAATTTTATCGTTTTATATTCATCCGTTGTAAAGGCGTTTTCATAAACATATTTAGTTACTCTGATATTATATGAATCCTTTTCCTCATAACCTTCATCTATGTACATACTTGATAAGATTAAATTAACCATATAGGGCCGCGATCGGTAAATATTCGGCGTGATGTATTTAATCTCTGCCTCGACCGTGATCAGCGCATTTGAATAGAGCCAAGCCATCCCGCAAATTCCGCTTTTTGGCATATAATAAATTTTATATATCCTCATGTTTCTGAGGTCCTGTATCAATAAGACTGAAATACGATTGCCGTCAAATGACAAAACATCTTTAGGTACACCATGTTTTACCGTAGCACCAAAATCATAATACGCCACCGTATCTCCCCCAAAATTCCACTTGTTAAACAATGTGTGTTTTTTATATTCCAAAATAAAAGAATGGCGGTCTAACGGGTTAATATCCCAGATTATTTCCGGTTCCTCATATATTAGTATTTTTTCAGGCGTTTCCACAGCATCGCCGCTTATTCTATAGTCTTTATAAAATTTAAAATCTTCTATTTTTATCTCCGGGTTAAGCTTTTGCGCCTCAACTATCCACCAGATCAATTCTGGCGGAAAATCTGCTTTTCCGGTGATTATATCTTCTGCAACACTTGGCCATTCAGCAAATAATGTAAACGTAACACATAATAACATCAGGAAACTTATAACCTTGTTCATTTTTTGATTTTAAAACTAAATTATTATCTCGTCAAGTACTTTATGCGCCGCATGGACGCGGCGCATTTTGGGATAAGTTTAGGAATGAACCCCGAGCCGCCTGCTGGCGGCGGAGCGCATCCCGAGCCGCTATGCGCGGCGCCCGTTGTTTCTTCCTCAAACTGATATAGTAGTACAAATAAACCCAATACTATACAAATTAAACCTAACAATGGAAAATAATAAGTTAAAAACGCTAATGCTTTTTTAGACCTGATATTACGTTTTTCCAATATTTTTACCGCTTTTTCTTTATTTACCGGATCGTTTAATAATTTTTTGATTTTGCTCTCTTTTTTTTTAAATAATTTATAACAAAGAAAAATTATTAACCCAAAAAATGAGAAAAAAATTATAAATATAATACCTGTCAATAGAATTTTATTTGTTTCCATAAGTCGTTCCTGCAGCCTTTGTTAAAAATTTCTCTTCCTTCGGTTTTTTTCCTGCCTTTTGAATAAGTTGATACTCAGCCAAATTGGTTCAATCCGTTGTACAAAACGGGAAGAACAAAAGAGGAAAAAAAGATGGTAAATGTAAAAAACAGAAAAATATTTTCGACTCTTTTGAACGCTCCATTATTCCAAAGATTTCATAATCACGATATATATAAAACAAATAAACATATAAACAAATCGCAGCGCCAAGAATTATATATACCAATAGCGACGTAAAGCGAAAAGGGTGTAAAAAATCGGGCAATTTATGCACTTTTAAGAAGCTCCTCTATACTGTTCCGGGTTCAAGCGCCCTGAAGCTCCCCCGCGCAAGCGGGTTCTTGGGTATGGACCCGCCTGCAAATCAATTTCCTGTCCCCCTTAAACTATTCGGCAATTTTTGCGGCGGGCGGCTCCTGTGCCATTGTAGTCATAAGCCGCGCCGTTTTGCAAGATGTTTTGGGTGTAGTCAATCCGCCCCCCGGCGGGCGGGTTATTGTTCAGCCCTCCGCAAAAAGCGTCGTTGAAAGATACCGTTCTCCCGTGTCGGGCAGCAGGACCACGATAAGTTTTCCCCGGTTTTTGGGCCGCCGGGCGATCTCGCTCGCCGCGTAGACAGCCGCTCCCGAAGAAATGCCCACGAGCAGGCCCTCTTCGCAAGCAAGCTCCCGCCCGGTTTCAAGGGCTTCGCTGTTTTTTACCGTAAAAATCTCGTCGATGACCGCGGTGTTAAGAACGCGGGGAATAAACCCCGGGCCTATGCCCTGAATCTTGTGCGGGCCCGCCGCGCCGCCCGAAAGGACCGGCGAATCAAAGGGCTCTACCGCCACAATTTCCGCCGCCGGCTTTTTTTCTTTTAATACTTCGCCCACGCCGGTTATTGTTCCGCCGGTGCCGACGCCGGCGACAAAAATGTCAACCGCGCCGTCTGTGTCGTGCCATATTTCCAGGGCGGTGGTAACGCGGTGAATCTCCGGATTTGCCGGGTTGTCAAACTGACCGGGTATATACGAGTTGGCTGTTTCGCCGGCGATTTTTTTTGCGGCGGCTATGGCTCCCTTCATGCCTTCGCCGCCGGGGGTTAGCACCAGTTTGGCGCCCAGCGCGGTAAGCAGATTACGCCGCTCGCAGCTCATGGTTTCGGGCATGGTAAGGATGATGCGGTATTTTTTTGCGGCGGCGGCAAAGGCCAGGGCAATTCCGGTATTGCCGCTGGTAGGTTCTATAATCACCGTATCTTTGTTGATAAGCCCCCGCTCTTCCGCATCTTTGATCAGGGCGTACCCGACGCGGTCCTTTACCGACGACAGCGGATTAAACGACTCAAGTTTTGCGACAAGCTGCGCCCCCAGTTTTTTTGACGCGCTAAAGTTTCCAAGTTCCAGAAGGGGCGTGTTCCCCACCAGATCCGTTAAATGTTTTGCTATCTTTGCCATGGTATTCCCCTATACAAGTCTAATTTTTTCGTTCTTTTCGATTTGAACTACCCTGCCGTCCTGAACGACCAGGGTAATGGAACCGAATTTTAGCGAGCCAAGGATTTCCCTAAGCTTCCATAAATCTTCTTCGCTTAACGCTGTCTCGCGGGAATTTTCACCGTCCGCCATATCGTTCTCCTGTAACTAAAAAAAGCCGCTGGTTTTTAGATAGGTCTTTGCCGCCTGGGGATAGGGAATCTTTTGAATCTCTGTCTGGTTGTTGAGGTTAATTACCGCCTTGTCGTTAAGCGAGGCGGACAGCGGATTCAATATATCCCGTATCTTTTTATTTTGCTCGATGTATTCCCGCCTGGCGACCGGAACCAGGGTTTGCGGAACAAAAGCATGAAAGTTATCCCTAAGAATTTTATGCAGCGGATCGGCAAGATGACCGTCGTTGGAACCAAGGGGAATTACGTCAACGCTTTTGCTGTGCAAAAGATGATGAAGTTCGTCGCCGCCGCTGACCGCCGTGATCTCTTTAAAGGGAAAGGTCCCGTAGACGGCTTCGAGCAGGGTGAATCCTTCCGGATCGTCAAAGAAGTTTCCGGTATACGCCAAAGAGAGATCCGCGGCCTTTTCCTGTAAATCCGTAAAGGTTTTGATCCCCAGGGCGTCGGCGCGTTCCTGTAACACGGCAAGCCCCAGCGCGTTATTGGCCGGAAGGGGTTCCAGCAGAACCAGCCCCAGTTCGCGGTATTTTGCCGACGCCGCGTCATAGGCCGAATATTGATCCGGCGTTTTTTCGCCGCCCAGAATACGGGTCAAGGCCGCGCCTGAATATTCGGCGTATATGTCGATTTCACCTGACAACAGCGCCCTGTGCAGACCGGCGCTTTCCTGTCCGTATTGGCGTACCACCTTGTACCCGGCCTTTTCCAGCGCCTGGGCGTATATCTCGCTTACGGTTACCGCGTCAGAAGAGGCAAGCCCTCCAAGAACAACGGTCTGCCGCGCGCATCCGCCCAGAATTATTCCCGCCAGAACAAGTACCAAAAGTATTCTTTTTGTTTCATTTGATCTGTTTGATCCGAATTTAAATAGGTATGATTTCATCTTTCTACTCCTGTCGCGGCAATGTGCCGTATCGTTTATGTTTATCTGTACTAAAAGGAATGCGACGCATTCACTGTCTATGCCCCGGAACTGTTTATATATTCCTCGATCTCCCACCCTTGGCTGCCGAAACATCTTTGCTGTATGAACACCATTACCGCGTCCAGCGCTATGCCGGTAAGGGCAATGACCAGGGCAATCGAAAAAACATTTTCCAGTTGAAAGTTCACCTGATTGTTCAGTATCAGCCAGCCAAGACCCGATCTTCCCCCCATCATTTCCGCAGCGACAAGCATGAGCAGCGAATACCCCGCGCTAATCCTTATACCTGAAAAAATTTTGGGCGACGCCGCGGCAAGGATTACCTTAAAAAACAGCGTGAGCGGGTTTCCGCTAAAGGCCCTTCCCGCCTTGAGGATGAGCGGGTCTATACTGTCCACGCCCGCGGCGGTGTTAAAGGCGACGGGCCACAGACAGGCCCAGGCGGCAATAGTAATTTTTGCCGCCTCGCCTATTCCCAAAAAAAGGATAACAATGTGAAAGAGGAGAAAGGGGCTTAGGTGGGCAAGCAGATCCGCCGGATGTCCCAGAACAAGGCGGAATTTTCCGGCAAGATGCGACAGGGCAAAACCCAGGGGTATACCCAAAATTACCGCCGCCGCCGTACCCATACACGCCCGAAAAAGGCTTGCGCGAATATGGACGATCAAGCCGCCGCGGCGAATCATTTCTACCGCGTTTGCGGCGACAGCGCTAAAGGGCGGAACAAAGGCCGGATTTACCAGATAAAAGCGGCTGGCGACTTCCCAAAGGGCAAAGAAAATAATAATGATTGACAGGCTTACCAAAAAGCGCGTTGTTCTGTTCATGCTTGATCCACCTCGTTTACTCCATTCCGCCGCCGGCCGGCATGTGGCCGGTAGGCGTATGGTTAAAGTTTTCCTGTTGCCGCTGCGATACTCCTATCTGCCAGGTTCCCAAAACAAGGACCAGAATCAGCAGTCCCGCCGCAGCGGGAAAGCCAACCCGGTTTTTTTGAACCGCCTTGAGGAATTTGCTTATTCCAAAACCCAGTACAACGATTGCAAGAATCGAAGCGTACATGCGTACAAATTGAATGTTCATGGCCGAATTATGAAGCAGCCAGCCCAGGCCGGACGAAGCGCCTGTCATTTCGGCTACAATCAGCATAAAAAAAGACATTTCCAGGGCCAGCCTGATTCCGGCGACCATCGAGGCGGCCGCGCCGGGGACCATAACGCGGAACACCAGGGCCAGGCCGGAACTTGCCATCGCGCGGGCCGTTTTAATAATTACCGGATCAATATTCCGCGCGCCCTCAATGGTGTTGAACAAAAGCGGCCACAGGCTTACCCAGGCGACTACGGCGATTTTTACCCGTTCGCCTATGCCAAAAAATAAAATAAACACCGGCATAAGGGAAAAGGGATTTACCTGGGCCAGCATGCGAAAAAGCGGATTAACGCACTGCCGGGTAACGGACAGCCGGCCCAGAAGAAATCCCAGGGGAATGGCCGCCGCCGCCGCGATAAGCAGTCCCAGCAGCGCGCGCCACAGGCTTACCATTACGCTGGTAAAAAGGACCCCTTCAAGGAGCAGCCTGCCCAGGCCCGCCAGCGCCTGGGAAAAGCGCGGCAAAAACGGATCAAGCCTGTTTGTCCGGGGCAGGATTTCCCACAGAAGTACAAGGGCCGCGACGCCGCTGTATTCCGCCGCGCGTGTAAGCAGCCTTGAACCAGCCGGTAATTTTTGCTTCATGACATTACAGGGCGGCGGAATCAATGTTCCGCTTTTCCGCTTCGCTGTATACTGCGGCAGGCCGCGTCTGCCGCTTTTCGGCTGTCTCATGGTCGTGGAGCAGATTCCATACCGCGCCGGTAATGCGGCTAAAGTCAATGGAATTGCGGACATTGCCCATGCGCCGGGGCCTGGAAAGATCAACCCGTACTACCGATTTAATTGTTCCCGGATTGGCCGACATTACCGCCACCCTGTCGGCAAGAAACACCGCCTCTTCGATACTGTGGGTAATAAAAATAATTGTCTTGCCGGTTTTTTCCCAAATGCTTAAAAGCTCGTCCTGCAGGATTTCCCTGGTTTGGGCATCCACCGCGGCAAAGGGTTCGTCCATTAAAAGCACCTGGGGGTCGTAGGCAAGGGCCCGGGCAATGGCGACCCGCTGTTTCATTCCGCCGGAAAGTTCATACGGAAAACTATCCTCGAAACCCTGCAGATCAACCAGATTGATAAAGCGATCACTGATTGCGCGGCGTTCGTGCCGTTTTATTTTTTTTATTTCCAGGCCATATTCAATATTTTGCCGTACCGTCCGCCAGGGAAACAGGGCGTACCCCTGAAGCACAATGCCCCGGTCCAAAGCGGGTCCTGAAACCTTGCGGTCGTCAATAAAAATTTCGCCCGAACTGGGAACGGAAAGCCCGGCCAGTATATCCAGAAACGTTGATTTGCCGCAGCCGGAAGGACCCACGATGGTAACAAATTCCCCTTTTTTTACAGTAAGGTTCATGTTTTCAACAGCCGTGAATTCACGCCTGCCTTCTCCGGCGCGCTTAATATGAAAAATCTGGCCTATATTCCGGGCCACAATTTTGTATTCCTTGACTGCTTCATCGGCTACAACATCCTGCTGTTCGACAAGTCCTGATAATCCGGCCATCATTGCCTCCTTTTGGCTGGCGGCTTTTGAAGGCCGGAACAGTCAAACTGTTTCCGGCCCCAAAAGCTTTCGTTTTTAAATAATCCCCGCGACCAAAGGATTGGTCACTCCCGGATTAACCTTTAGGTCAGCAGCCAGGCTGCCCAGCGAATAAATTCGCAAGCCGCGCAGCGGGTTGTCGCGGATTAACCTTTAGGTTATTCCGAACCCTCCTGGTCAAAGTCATGGGTGATGATATCGCCCACTTTTACTTTGGTATCTGCGGGAAGGGCCCCCGACGCGATGGAGCCGTCGATCCAGACCTGTATCTGGGCCTCGTCGATCACCGCGTTCCGGGCGTACCAGTGGTTTGCCTGTACCGGAACCCCGATGGCTTCCTCGGTCCACTTTGCCGTCTGCTCCGGGTTTTCATTGGCCCAGCGTTCGGCTTTTTTGATTGCGCGGACAAAGCGCCTAATCGGTTCCGGGTTATTCCTGATAAACTCATCCTCAAAGTAGTAAAGATAGGTCCCGGCGTTTTCTCCGGCGATTTCGCGGCTGGTGATTAGAATATTGGCTATTCCGGTATCCTCTATGGCCTGGTAAAAGGTCGGGTGAGGAGTCGCGATATCGACAAGGCCGTTCTTGAGCGCCAGCACACCCTCAATGTCGGGCATGGTGATGTACTCAATAGCGTCTTTGGGAATTTGGTAACGTTCCAAAACAATATCGGTAAGAAAATCAATGCAGGCATTCCGTAAAAGAAGCTGAACCTTTACCTTTCGGCCCAGGGTGTTGATATCCTCCAGCTTTTGAATGGGACCGTTTTTGTCGCTGACCCACCACATATGTTGAAGGTGAATATCATCAATCTCGTCAGGCGGTTCAATGATTGACCGCGCGACACCCCGTATGGGAGCGCCGCCTTCGCGGGCTATCGCCAGCGTATTTGGATGAGCCGTTCCTACATTGTTATCGCCGTTTAGAATTGAGGCGATCCGCTGGGGCGGCTGGGTTTCTCCGGTGTAGACGATCTCTATTCCTTCCTCATCAAAGAATCCCATCTGCTCCGCCACAATAAAGGGCGCGTCGGTACAATCCGACCGGGACCAGGTTTTTATCTGATACACCTCGCGGCCGTCCTTGACCACCGGTTTCAGAACAATGCTCTTTTTTTGGCAGCCGGACAGGGTTCCGGCAAGTATGCCAAGAGCCAGGGCGAGAACCGCGCATTTAAGCGTTTGTTTCATACAATTCTCCTTGTGCAAAATATGTAAAGCGCTTCATAAAGCATCCATTTGCGCGCATGCATGGGGGCTTTATTTCACGACGCTTTCTTCCTTCCAGTTAAGGACCCTTTTTTCTACCAGTTTGATAACATAGCTTATCGCGAGGCCCAGAATCGCGATGGTTACCACCGCCACAAAAAGCCGTTTGATTTGAAAATTAATCTGGGAATTAAGCACCAGCCAGCCCAGGCCGGCGGTGGCGCCTATCATTTCCGCGGCAATAAGCATAAAGAACGAAATTCCCGCCCCCTGTTTAAGGCCCGCAAAAATTTCCGGCGCGGCCCCGGGAAGCACAATCTTCCAAAAAAGGGCGAATTTCGGGGTACCCATGGCCAGCGCCGCTTTTACCAGCAGGGGATCAATGTTTTTGACGCCGTTAATCGTGCCAAAAAGGATGGGCCATACGCAGACCCAAAGGATGATGGCGATTTTGGCGACTTCGCCTATGCCAAAAAGAAGTATAAATACGGGAAAGACCGAAAAGGGATTTACCTGGGAAAGAACGGTAAGCAGCGGATCAAGGTATTCCTCAAAGCGTTTAAACCAGCCGCCCAGGGCAAAACCCAGCGGCAGCGCAATCACCGAAGCGATAAAAAAGCCAAGAAGGGCCCGTTGAAAACTAACCAGTATATGAATATGCAGATTCCCCGTGGTAAGCATATTCCACATGGTTGCCAGCACGTCGCTTAGGGCGGGAATAAACTGCCTGTCCGCGATTCCCAGGATTGGCGCCGCCTGCCAAAAGGCAAAAAATGCCAAAACGGCGATGCTTTTCCGGTAATAGAAAAGAATCTTTCCCGCCTTTTTTTGTTTTTTTACCATGTCCTTTAACACCCTTCATAAAAAAACCCAAAACCGCACGGTACGACCTTTCGGTTTTGGGCCTCCGGATTTCCGGTCAACCTCTTTTTATCCGCCGCAAAAGCCCTCTGCGAGGTTAGCTGCGGCGCCGCTTAATTTCGATTCGATTCGATCCAATCCAATATTGTCAAATTCAATTCATACTAATCATATATGTTTAATATGATATTATCGCAAAAATGTCAATAGGCTCACCTCCCCGCCACCGCGGCGCTCAGGATGTCTTCGGTCAGGGTAAGGCCGCCGCCGTACCCGGTATAACCCCGGTTTATCACCGCGCGGTTTGACACGGGAAAGCTTACCGAAAGATGAGGGGCGCCCAGGCTCAGGGCGAGTTCCCGCTCCAGGGAACTGCCGATTACAAAGGCCGGGGCAAGGCTTTCCGCGTACAGATCTTCGCGCCGGGGATACCGGGCGCCAAGATAACGGCCCGCCTCGCTCGCGTTGGTGTCAAATATAATATGGGGACGCAGATCCCCGGCGTCCAGTTTATCCACAAGTCCCTTTTGCTGTTCGGGCGAAAGGATTTCGGTAAATTGCACCAGTTCGGGAATCCAGCCAAGATCGTCCAGAAGAAAGCGGGTAATGCCGACGGCGTAATTTACATCGGCGATAATAACCGCATAGCGTTGAAGGTCCGCGTCGTGGTAGCAGTCGGTAAGCGGTTCAATCTGGCGAAAGTAGCGCCGGTTCTGTTCTTCGATAATCGCCTCGATATTGGCATCGGTATCAAGGTCCAGGGCGGCGGCGGTCATACGGAGCAGATTTGCCGAGGCGGTAGGGCCCACCGGCAGCGACACGGAAATTGAAGGAATGCCGTAAAGTTCCTTATAGGTTTCGGCGGCTTCAAGCCCATAAAGGTCCGACACCACAATATTGAGGGCCGCCTCGGAGGAACGCGTTAATCCTTCAAGGGTATCGTCTTCGGTAAAATAGGTATTTACCTGGAGCCCCAAAAGTTCCAGAAGCCGCCGTACGCCTTCAAGGTTGCCCCGCCAAAAACTGTCCATGTAGGGAACAATGCCCAGCACGTTGACCGCCTTTTTTCGTGTTTTTTGGGGCGGCGCTACGTACTGTCTGATTATCGCGGAAAGCACGAGATCATAGCCGTAATAGGAATTACCCTTAAAACCGCCGGTCCGGGCAAAAACAAGGGACACGCCTTTTTCGCCCGCCTGCCCGGCAAGATCCGCCACCACGGCCTGAACGTCGTCACCGATGATCTCGGTAACGCAGCTGGTAAGCACCACAAAGAGGCGGCCTTCCATAATCTCTATAGAAGATTTAATCTGTTCGGTCAAACGATCTCCGCCGCCAAAGATTACTTCGCGTTCCCCTACATTGGAACTGGGCGCGGCAAGGCCGCCGCAGTAGCCGCCGACCTGTAATCCGGATCCGCCGTTCTGCCCCCAGGCTATACTCCCCGCGCAGCCTGCGGCGGCGTGCAGTATGGGGATGGTTTCGGGCAGGGCTTCCAGGGTGGAAAGCGCGCCGCCAAAGGAACAGAAATAACGGGGACGTTCAATATAGTGGTGATAACCGTTATTGTCAGACATCGGCTCCTCCCTTGATGTATTTAAAGGGATCTTCCCGGTACCACTCTTCGCGATAGGGAAGATTTACATAGCGGCGCAAGTGTTCGTTAAAGGCGGGATTGCGAAGCTGCCGGTAAAGCCGGCGCGCAATCTCAAAAGCTCCCCGGTATCCTATGTAGGAAAGCCCCGTGTTGTAGATCACATGAGAGGGAATGCCCAGCTTTGCCGAAGTGGAATTACCGTTCCAGTGACCCAAAAACAGATCAGGTTTACTGCGCTTTAGCAGGTTTGCTTCTTCAAAGGGCTGGACATTGGCAATATTAAACGGAAAATCCCCGGCGGTCTTTTTAAGCTTTTCGTATTCTCCGGCGGCAAATTCATCATGATGAAACGAACGCAGTCCCGCTATTTCAAAGCCCAATTCGTGAAGCAGATTTGCCGTAGCCAGCGCCCGGAATTCGCCGGCGCTGACAAAAACCCGTTTGCCCCTAAAAAATTCACGGTACGGTTTAAGGGCTTTGTCAAGGCGGGCGTTTTCGTTTTTGATGATACGCTCCGCGGCCTCTTCTTTGCCCGGAAAGCGGGCGGCGTCCCTAATCCACTGGTTGGTGTTTTCGATGCCAATGGGCATGTGTTTGAGTATGTAGGGAATGCCGTATTCCTGTTCAAGGAATTTGCAAAAATAATCGTCGTGGGTGGGGCAGGTGCTGATGGAAAAGCCCGCGTATTTTACCTTGTACATCGCCTGGGTATCCGCAAATACCGGAAAGATATTTACCTCCAGCCCCAGCATGGCAAGAAGGCGGGTAAGTTCATCCTCGTCAAGCTTTCCCATGGAAGAGACGTTGAGCAGATTGACCGTTCGTTTTTTTTGCTCCTCGAAGCGAAAGCGTTCTTCATCATCGGGGATCACCGGTTCCCGGATTTCCGGATCGTCAAGCAGGGTACGGCCCAGGCCGTGGTACACGGCGTCGTAGGCGGTGGCCCATATTTTTGTTTTAAAGCCTTCGCAGTGTACGGGAATAAGTCGCGCGCTTACCTCTCCCTGCACCTGGTTTACGATGCCGTCCACATCGTCGCCAATAAGCCCGGGAACGCAGCCGCTTACCACGGTGATGGTCCGGGGCCGGTAAAGCCGGTCAACTTCGATAATGGCGGCGCGGAGTTTGCCTTCGCCGCCGTTGATCACCTCTGACTCGTTCAGCGCGGTTGACACCCAAAGCGCGTCCTTTACCCTGCCGTAATGGGCCAGACCGCCGGAGCGGGCGTTGGCATTTTGGGAATGGGAACAGACCCCGCAGCCGACCGCGCCGTGGAGCAGGTTCACATTGTCCTTGAGGGTGTTGATCATGGAAATACCCGGCAGCATAAGACAGATGGACCCCTGGGAAAATTCCCGGTCGCCTCCCGCCGCGCAGCCGCCGCCGTTACCGCAAAACGTGTTACAGGCGGAATGCAAGGTGCCGCCCCAGGCAATACAGGATTTAAGACGGTCTTCCCGTTTTGGCGCTTCGCTGCCGGATAAATAACTCATGCTTCTGCCTTCCTTTGGTGATATACGTGGGCCCGTCCTGTGCGGATCATTGCCCGGACATTTTCGACAGGCGTTGACGGGGGCAGGTCGCAGCCGGGCATTAAAATAAAACCCGCGCCGTCCCCCGCGTCATTAATACATTGCGCGCAGGCCAGGGCCACTTCTTCCGGGCTTGACTGCTGCATAACCTTGACAGGATTCATGTTGCCCCCAAAGGCAACTTTGCCGTCAAAAGCGGCCCTGGCTTTTTTAAGGCTTACCTTGTAATCCACCGAAACAAATTTGGCCCCCGCATCGGCCAAAAGATCCAGGCGGTTTTCTATATTTCCGCAGATGTGAATGGCGGCGGTGCTGTTTTTCTTTTTTAACGCGTCAAAAACCTTTTTAAAGGCGGGCAGGGCAAAGTTTTCAAAATGTTCCCGCGAGATCATGTCGCCCGAAGCGGTAGGCTCGGCGACAAGCATGATTTCTACACCGTTTTCGATATAGGGTTCGGTGTACGCAAGATACAGTTCCGAGGTAAAATCCAGAATATGCCGTACCGCTTCGCTGTCGCGGTAAATATCCCTCATCAGGTTTTCCGCGCCGTAAAGGAGCCCCGCCAGGGTAAAGGGCCCCCAGCGGGTAAGCGCCACAGGGTGGCTGCCTGCGGCCTTTTTGACCAGGAGGCGGCTTACTTCATACAGGGTACGTATTCGTTCATCATCCCTTATTTTAGTTAAATCGATCCGGTCTACATCGGAGGGTTTTTTAAGCAGCGTTTCGATAACGTCCGGGGTTCCTTTGGAACGGAATTTAATTCGTCCCCCTATCGCCCCAATGACGATATTGTTGAAGCCCGACGCGGTCCAAAAAATATCCGACTCGACCTCGCTGTACACGCGGTACAGAATTTCGGCCGTTGTTTCAGGCGGCGAGGCCAGGGCGCTTTCCAGGGAAAAGCCGTTGGAAGTCAACACCCAGGCGCCGCCGGAAAAAACCGAAACCGGCTGCCTGTCTGTGGGTTTGAGGGCAAAAGCGTTTTGAATGATTTCCGGCGCGTTCATTGTTCTTCCTTTATATATTGGCGCTGAGTTCCTGGCGTATTTCGCCGGTTTCCAGCGAAAGAAGGTACTGGCCCCACTTTCCGGCCCAGTCCCGCAGATCCTGTACTCCCAGGGGCGAGGGGGTTTTTGAATCGGTGTGAACGGCGATCTTTTCCGCCAGGGCAAGGTACACTTTGGCCTGGGCCGAATCCGGGGCAGCCTCGACGGTGGTCTTTCCCTGCAGTTCGCACTGGGTTACCGTTACCGACCGGGGAATGTATTCAACCACGCGGGTGCTGGTTTTTTTAACAAAGTCGTCGATTATTTCTTTCGCGTAGGGCTGGTTTATCGAATTGGCGATAACGCCGCCCAAAAGGGCTCCGCCGGAATTGGAATATTTCTGTATTCCCCTAAACAGATTGTTTGCCGCATAGAGCGCCATAAAATCCGCAGACGAAACGGTAAACACATGCTCGGCGATTCCTTCGCGTATGGGTACGGCAAAACCGCCGCAGACCACGTCGCCCAGAACATCGTAAATTACAAAGTCCAGGTCCAGTTCCTCAAAGATCTTTTGCTGCTTAAAAAGTTCCACTGCGGTAATAATTCCCCGCCCCGCGCAGCCGACCCCCGGAGAAGGCCCGCCGGCTTCGACACAGTACACGCCGTTGTAGCCGTTAAAGATAACCTCGTGGGCGTTGACGGCGTTTTTTTCGCGCAGGGTGTCAAGGACGGTGGGAATATAGGTTCCGTCCCGCAGCGTATTGGTGGAATCGCTTTTGGGATCACAGCCAAACTGCATAACCCGGTAGCCAAGACGCGACAGGGCGGCGCTTAAATTTGAGGTGGTGGTGGACTTTCCTATGCCGCCCTTGCCGTAGATCGCTATCTGTTTTGCCTTTCCCATATTTTCTCCTGTCAATCACGCCGCATGGCGGCGAATTTTTTTGCTAAATACGATTCTGTTCCAGCGGGTCAAAAAGCGCCGTTGAAAGGTAACGCTCCCCGGTATCGGGCAGCAAAACCACCACGAGTTTGTTTTCAAATTCCGGACGCCGCGCGACCTGGGTTGCCGCAAAAGCCGCCGCTCCGGAAGAAATGCCCGTTAAAAGCCCTTCTTTTGCGGCCATGCGCTGGGCCGCGGCAAAGGCTTCTTCGGTACGGACCTGGTAAACCTCGTCGTAAAGAGCGGTGTTGAGCACGCCGGGTACAAAACCCGCGCCTATGCCCTGTATCTTGTGGAACCCCGGCGCCGCTCCGGAAAGCACCGCCGAATCAAAGGGTTCCACGGCGATAACTTTTATTGCCGGATTCTTTTCTTTAAGAAATTCCCCCACGCCGGTAATGGTTCCGCCGGTGCCGACACCCGCGACAAAGGCCGCCGTCTGGCCTTCGGTATCCCGCCAAATTTCTTCCGCAGTGGTTCTTTTGTGTACTGCGGGATTGGAGGGATTAGTAAACTGCTGGGGAATAAAGGAATCTTTTATCTGGGCCTGGAGTTCCTCCGCCTTTCTGATTGCTCCCTTCATTCCGTCTTTTCCCGGCGAAAGGACCAGTTCGGCGTTCAGCGCCGCAAGAAGCTTTCGCCGTTCGACGCTCATGGTATCGGGCATGACAAGGATGATGCGGTACCCCCTTGCGGCGGCCACAAACGCCAGGCCTATGCCGGTATTCCCGCTGGTGGGTTCGATAATAACGCCGCCCGCGCGCAGCAGGCCCGTTTTTTCGGCATCTTCGATCATTGCCAGGGCGATACGATCCTTGACGCTCCCCAGGGGGTTAAAATATTCCAGTTTTGCCGCCAGCCGGGCCTTAAGGCCCAAACCGGCGCTGTAACGCGTAAGTTCCAAAAGGGGCGTATTCCCGATAAGGTCAGTAAGCGAAGACGCAAGCTTCATAAAAACTCCAAATTCATATAAAATCTATATGTTTTATAGGAATTTATAGGCTATAATGAGGAAAATGTCAAGCGGGAGGCTGGAATATGGGGATTTATGCGTGAAACCCCCATTCATGAAGCCCGCGCCGGAAGATCTTGATACCGCGAACGACACGACATCACGAATGAACCTGAACTCCCGCAAACAGGAGGGAAAACCGCACGCGCAAGCGGAGATCTCCCGCAAACGGGATCGGGCAGGAACAAATCCCGCTGTTTCCGCCGTGTACCCTGGCACAGAACGTGATGATGGATGAGAAGGGCTTGGCTCCAGGGAGCTTGTGGAGGCTGCGGCGGTTCAACCTGGCGCTGACAAATCTTATGCGAAATTTTTCTGAATTTTTTGCAAAAAACTACTTGACAAAATATTAAAAAAACCATAATATATACCGGTCTTGTGAATTTTAAGCATGGAGGCATACAAATGATTAGCGACTTTATAAATGATATTATTGTAAGCCTTGAGGCTGTCAATGATGGCACCCATAGTGGTAATAAGGAATGGACTATAGCAATTAAGAAAAAATTAATTGATATTGCCGAAAAATATAGTTTATCAGTTAATTGTAATATATATGGTGAAGAATATAAACATAATGAAGGTGTAGAATGGTTGTATGATCTGATAATATATTCATCAAATAAAGGATATTTTGATGAAGTATATTTGGTTTGTGAATCTGAATGGTCTTTTAATTTTGATGATATTAGGTATGATTTTCAGAAATTACTATTTGCCCGTTCTAAAGTTCATATGCTTGTATATCAAGTATCACAAGAAAATTATGATGAATATAAAGATGGTTTTATTAATGAGATTGAAAAATCAGGTTCTTGTTTAAGCGGTGATGTATATTTATTTGCAATTTACAATATATCCAATGATGCGTTTGTAATAGAAAAATATATAAAAAAGTAAATATATAAAGCAGAAAAAAGGCATATACAGCCGGAACGTTATGCGCAATGTACCCTAAAATTTGTGTGAAAAATAAAAAATATACAACGGCTTGACATTAAATTATTAATACAGTATGATATATAAACATAAAGGGGTTTCTAATGAATAACGAAGAGATGTTAAAATTTATAAAAGAGTTTTTGAATGAATACAAAATATTTATAATAATTGTTATTGCTTTTATTGTTATAATTTTATCAATATTAAAGGTTGTATTGGCAAATAATATTACACCCGAACCCATAAAATCATTTTTCGGAATTGGAAGGGATTATAGGAATGAATTGCAAAATATTGTTAATAAATCTTCTGAAATACAAGGTCTTACATGGGTTTTTGGGGATTATTATGATGTTATATCCAAAGGAGAAAAAATAACAAGCCGGGTTGTAT
>JAIRYT010000084.1 GCA_031267675.1 Treponema sp.
ATTTTTCTCCCATATAAAAAAGAAAATCAGGAGCTAATGACGGAAATTGATAAAATGATGAGAAACAAAACTGATATTGATATTATATTGAAAACGACCAATCGGATTATTTTACACGAGAATTTTGGGCTTTCTGTAAAGGAGATTAAATTAGCAGATACTATTTGGAAGAAACTTTCTTCCAGAAGGTTAAACCGAAGTACAAAATCTGGTCGCACTTGAACAGTCAGATTCCACATTCCATCATCAGTTAGATACCGAGAAGAACTAAAGAATGGCTGAAAATTAAAGACAAAAGTCGATATAACATTAATATATTGATATCCGTGACTTGGCATACCGTTTTCACGAATGAAAAGGTTACTCCTTTCGGTAAATGGTGTCGAAATCGGAAAGATTGGGTGTAAACAGACCCAGATTGAGCAGGAAAAGGCCTATCCTGCCCTGGCCTTTCTTGAAAAGAGCGCGAAAATCTATGGGTTGGCAGGAGCCTCCGATAGCGGCTAGATTGGAGATCGCAGGATTCCTTTGACGGGCAATAGCGCAGTTGGTTTAGTGTACAAGTCTGGGGGACTTGGGGTCGTCCGACTAAGGGTTTCTACATATTGAAAAAAGCGTTCCGCACAGTTACAATATCTCATGGCAAAGTACCCTTTCGACATCATTGAACCAAAGTGGCAAAAATACTGGGAAGCGCACAAAACATTTAAGGCGTCCGAGGACCCGGCTTTTCCCAAAGAAAAACGGCGCTATGTGCTGGACATGTTTCCCTATCCGTCCGCCCAGGGGCTCCATGTGGGACATCCCGAAGGTTATACCGCTACGGATATTTATTGCCGCTATCTGCGCATGAACGGTTTTAACGTGCTGCATCCCATGGGCTTTGACGCGTTCGGGCTTCCCGCAGAAAATTACGCAATCAAAACGGGCACGCATCCGGCGGCAACAACCGCCGCGAACATTGACAAATTCCGCAGTCAAATTAAATCGCTTGGGTTTTCCTACGACTGGGACCGCGAGGTAGATACTTCTGCCAGCGAGTATTACCGCTGGACGCAGTGGATTTTTTTGCAGCTTTACAAAAAGGGGCTTGCCTACGAAGCGGAAAGCCCCATTAACTGGTGCCCTTCATGCAAGACAGGTCTTGCCAACGAAGAAGTAAAAGACGGGCTTTGCGAACGCTGCGGTACAAAAGTAAGCCGTAAACGTATACGCCAGTGGATTTTAAAAATTACCGCGTATGCCGAACGGCTCCTTAGCGATCTTGACGGTCTTGACTGGCCCGAGCCGGTAAAGCTTATGCAGCGAAACTGGATTGGCCGTTCCGAGGGCGCCAATGTTACCTTTCGTATTGACGGTCATGACGGGGCGCTGGAAATTTACACGACGCGGCCTGACACGCTTTTTGGGGCGACATACATGGTGCTTGCGCCGGAGCATCCGTTGATTGAACAGATCACGACAGCCGCCCAAAAAGCCGCCGTTGACGCGTACCGTGAGGCGGCGGCAAAAAAAAGCGACCTTGAGCGTACCGATTTGGCAAAAGAAAAGACTGGTGTTTTTTCCGGCGCGTACGCGGTAAATCCGGTCAACGAAAAAAAAATCCCCGTTTGGATTGCCGATTATGTGTTAATCAGTTATGGTACCGGCGCGATTATGGCTGTTCCCGCTCATGATGAACGCGACTGGGATTTTGCCAAAGTGTTTAAGCTGCCGATTGTCCAGGTTGTTACCAAGGAAAAACCCGCGCCCAATGCGGACTTTTCCGCGGAACCGGCGGAGTGCACCATAGCCGGCGGCTATGCGGTAAACTCGGGGGAATTTTCGGGCCGTGCGACACGGGATGTTATTCGCCTGATTACCGAATGGCTTGATAAAAAGCAAATTGGAAAAAAGGCGGTAAATTATAAACTGCGCGACTGGATTTTTAGCCGCCAGCGTTATTGGGGGGAGCCGATTCCCCTTGTGCACTGCGATAAATGCGGCATTGTTCCGCTTGATGAAAGCGTCCTGCCGCTCGGGCTTCCCCGGGTTGAAAGCTACGCTCCCACCGGCACCGGGGAATCGCCGCTTGCAAAAATTGACGACTGGGTGCACACCAGCTGCCCCCGGTGCGGCGGACACGCAATGCGCGAAACCAACACCATGCCCCAATGGGCGGGATCATGCTGGTACTATCTGCGTTATCTTGATCCGCAAAACACCAAAGCGTTTGCCGGCAAAGAAAAAGTTTCCTATTGGGCGCCGGTTGATCTGTATGTCGGCGGCGTAGAACACGCTGTTCTTCATCTGCTCTACGCGCGGTTCTGGCACAAGGTTCTTTTTGACTTGGGCCTTGTCAACACAAAAGAACCGTTTCAGCGCCTGGTAAATCAGGGAATGATTTTGGGCGAAGACAACCAAAAAATGAGCAAGAGCCGGGGCAATGTGATCAATCCCGATGACATTGTTAAAAATTACGGGGCGGATTCAATGCGCATGTACGAAATGTTCATGGGTCCGCTGGAAGTAACAAAACCCTGGCTGACCGCGGGGCTTGTCGGTGTTTCGCGTTTTCTGGAACGGATCTGGGCCATTGGAGAAAAACCCATTACCGGCGCGCCTGTACAATCCGCGCCCGCGGACCTGGTGCGCCTTCTTAACAAGACAATTAAAAAAATAAGCGCCGATACCGCCGCGCTCAACTTTAATACCGCCATCAGCGCCATGATGATTTATTCAAACGAGCTGGTAAAACTAAACGAGATTCCGCGCGCGCTCTGGGAACCGCTGGTAAAAATGCTTTCCTGTTACGCGCCCCATATAGGCGAAGAATTATGGGAAAAACTGGGGTATACGCGGAGCATATCAAAGGAGCCTTGGCCTGCCTATGATGAGGCGCTCTGTGTGGAAAGCGAAGTAGTTATTGTCGTTCAGGTGCAGGGCAAGATACGCGGCAAGTTCAGCGCCGCGCCCGGTGACAAAGCGGCGCTTGAGGCAAAAGCCCGCGCCCTTCCCGATGTGCAAAAGTGGCTTGAGGGCAAAACAGTGGTAAAGGTTATTGTCGTACCGGACAAGCTTGTCAATATTGTGGTACGGTAAGCGCTTATTTACGCGCCGCTTCCAGCGCCTCGTCTACCGCTTCAAGAAACTGGTTGTATGAATTGGTCGCGCCCGAGACCGCTTCTACATCGTCAAGGTTCCCCGCTTTGAGGTATTCGTCGTTGTATTTTTTCATTGCCGCTACCGCAAGCTGGGCCTTGTCATAATAGTCGCGGTTGGAAATCTCTCCGTTGATTTTTCCGTAGTCTTCGCCCTTGATGGTTCCGTCTTTTTGCCGGGTAATAAATTCACAGGCCTGTATCTGCCCCTGGGCGATGGTAATGCTCACCTCCGCCCAGGCGCCGGCGTCGTCTGCGCCGCTGCGTCCCTCGTACACGCCGTCGCGCAGGGCGGCGTTTCCGCATCCGGTCAGGAACAATCCCGCCAGCAGTAAAACTGTTATTTTTCGCATGGTTTCTCCTCTTTTCTGTTTTCTATCCGCGCGATTTTTCCGTGTTCCAGCACTACGGTCCGTTCCGCAACTTCGGCGACTTCCGGATCGTGGGTAACCACGATAATGGTGCTGCCTTCCGCGTGGAGTTTTTTAAAAATATTGATAACGATGTTTTCGTTTGTTTCGTCAAGGTTTCCGGTTGGTTCGTCGGCCAGAATCAGCATGGGGTAATTGATCAGCGCCCGCGCGATACAAACCCGCTGTTGTTCGCCGCCGGAAAGCTGGCTGGGCAGATGTTTTGCCCGCGAAGAAAGACCCACCCGGTCCAGCGCCGCAAGCGCTTCTTTTTCATCGGGCATGCTGTGGTAATACTGGGCTACCATAACGTTTTCAAGGGCGGTAAGATAATTTACCAAATGAAATTGTTGAAAGATAAGGCCGATTTTATCGCGGCGCGTAGTGGTCAAATTTTTTGCGCTTTCACGCGAAATATCAATTCCCTCCAAAAAAACAGAACCTGACGAAGGCTTGTCCATACAGCCGATAATATTCATCATCGTCGTTTTTCCCGATCCGGACGGCCCCATAATGGCGAGCCACTCACCCTGCCGTACATTAAGGTCAATGTGCTTTAACGCGTTAAGGCTTCCGTATACTTTGCTAATGTCTTTTAATTCCAGTAAATCCACCATTTATCTCCTTCATTCGCCCCGCAGGACTATCGCCGGATCAACATCCGCGGCGTTTCGCACCGGAATAACACAGGCTAAAACCGTAATAATGATCGAGGCGGCCAGCGTAAGCAGAACGAACAGGGGGTTAAAGGCAATGGAACGGTTAAACACATTAAGGCCTACCGCCTGGGCAAAACCGTATCCCGCCGCCGCGCCAAGAATTCCGCCAAATCCGCCAAGAAAAATTCCCTCGCCCATAAATTCCATTACAAGGCTTTTGTTGGAAGCTCCCAGCGCTTTTCGCAGTCCGATTTCCCGCCGCCGTTCCGCCACCACCGCCATCATGGTCGTTGCCACGCATATCATAATAAGCAAGAGCACAATAATCGTTACCAGGGCGACAAGGGCCTGGAGTTTTGTCAACACGGCGCCTTCGGAATCGGTAAGGCGTTTTACCAGCCGCGGGCTAAGCTCGGGCATGGTTTTGCCGATTTCCTGCGCAAGGTTTTCCAGCACGGCGGTGCTTGCGGAAACGCTGCACTCAATCACGTCAATTTTGCCGCCTTCGCCGACCATCGCTTCAAAATCAGAAAGATCCATAAAAACAAACGCTTCTTCGGCGCCTCCGGTCTGGAGTATTCCCGATACGGTAACGTCAACGCTAAAAGGCCCTTTGGCGCCGGTTCCAGTAAGCGTAAAGGTGTTCCCCGGAAGAAGCCGTATCACGTTCGCTGTTTCCTGACCAATAAGGGCTTCGCCTTTGGTTTCGGGCCAGCGGCCCTGTACAAACCAGTAGGGGCTTGTTTTTTTTGCGCCGGCCAGGTCTGTCCCCGCCGCCATAAAAGGCTGTTCGTTAATTTTTACAAGATGGTAGCGGTACGGCGCGACGCCGGTAACCATTTCCTGCGGCAAAAGGGAGACGGCCTTTTCTACAAGCTGACTGCTCATGGACGCGGTATTCCCCGAAGGCAGGATGATAAAATTTGCTCCGTACGAACGGAATTCCCGGCCCATCTGCCGGGGAATGTCGTAATAGATCGTGACAAGCCCCGAAAGTATCGTCGCCCCTATCGTTACCGCCAAAAGAGCTACAAGCATTCGGGACTTTCGCCTGACAAGGGAACTTGCGGTCATTTTTAGGTAAAAGCGCTGTTTATTCATACCTTAACGTCCGTGTAGTACTTCTGCCGGACGCAGAGAGAGCAGCAGGCGTATGGAGGGGATACTCCCCGCCATTGTTACCAAAAATACCAAAATCGCCACCAGCGGTATGACGACCGGTTTTATGGTAATGGCGGAAGAAAATACCGTTTCGCCGATAATTTGCGCAAATCCCAAACCTGCAAAGTATCCGGCTGTCCCGCCGGCGATTCCGGTAATAAGCACCTCGGTAAGCACCAGGCGCGAGACCGGCCCGTCCCAGGCGCCCACCGCTTTAAGAAGGCCGATTTCCGCGGAGCGTTCCATTACATCGGCGGTAACCAGATTGGAAATGCCCAGGGCGGAACCGGCAAGACTTAAAATGGTAATAAGCAGCATAAGGAGCTGGGTTTTTTCCAGAATCGCCCCTTCCGATTCGGCCACCTGCCGTATGGGTTTTGAAACAGAATCGGTAAGCACCTCGTCAATCTGATAACAAATTGCGCTGACATAGGCGGTACAATACCAGGTTTCCCAGTCCTTTACGGAAAGGCTTGTGGGATCCTGCGCGGCGCGGCGCGAAAGTTCGTTGTCGGGCGTGGTAAGGGCGCTTACTTCCACACGGCTTACCAGTCCCTGCCGGGAACTTAGCTCCTGAACAATACCCAGGGGCGCGTAAATATATTCGTCCTCATCCCCGCCCGCGTGGAAAATTCCCTTAACGGCCAGTTTTTCTTCGCGGTCTTCATTGTCCAGTTTGAGCGTCAGCATGTCGCCTACCGAAACTCCGTAACGGTTGGCCGCTTCGCGCCCAATCATAATTCCGTCGTCGTCATCGGAAATCCAGATGCCTTCTACATCCCACCAGTTTTTAAGGGGTTTTATGCCGGTGTTAAGGGTTTCCCCGGTGGGAAGCTCCACCCGGTGGTCAAACCATGTTCCCATAAGGCGGATTGGTTTTGCATCCGGGGCCCCGTCCGCGCCCAGCGTAACGCGGGCGGAAAGATAGGGGGTAAAGTCAACAATGTTAAAGGCCCAAAAAATTGTTTTTATATTTCCCAATTCCGCCTCGGAAAGATATTTATCCTGAACCCCGGCGCCTTCGTCGACCCCGTATAAATCGTCCAAAAGAGACGCGCCGCGCGGCATAATATTGATATTGGCCCCATAGGTTTTTAATTCCTGGTTTACCTTGTCGCCGACATCAAACATGACGTTCAACATCGCCGTAGCCAGGGACGATCCCAGAGCGATGGTAAAAGCCACCATTATCATTTTTCCGCGCTGCCTAAAAAGAGCGCCCCGTACCATTCTCCAAAACATTGCCGTTCCTATTTAAACCTGAGCCGTTCGGCTTCCAGATCCGCTGTCTTGATTACCATACTGCCTTCGCGCATGGTATAGGCCAGGGGTACGGGATTACAACCGCCCTTAAAGCCTATGGTCGCGGTATTCATTACCACATCGCACAGGCGGCAGACAACGCCGTCTTTTCGCTCATAGTACCCGGTGGGGCCGCAGATATCGCAGGCGTCAAGGCCGACTCCGTAAGCGGCGTCGCTTTTTCGTATGACGATAAAGCGCATTTCGATATGTTCGTCCGCAGTATAATTATAGCGGTGAAGCCGCCGGTCGTCTATTTTTTCGATTGGAATAATAATTTCGTCTCCGGCAATGGTCATGGGTTCCGCGGGGCTAAGGGCCACCGCCTGCACGGAATACGCCTTTACCGCGGTCAGGGTAAACACCGCGGCAAGGTATCCGGCGGCGGCAACCGCGCTCCAGCGGCACAAGGATCGCTTTAACGCCTTTAGTTTACGGTATTCCGCCGGATTCCGCCAGGTTCCGGAAACGGTACGGCTTTGCAAAAAAAGAGCAATGGGAATGATGAACGAAAGCCCCATAAGAATATAGAGAAACACTATATTATTGTTGATAACTTCGATAATGATTCGAAACAGCCAGCGGGGTACTTTAATAATACGCCGCCCCAAAAGAAACTGAATAATAACCGAAAGCTGACTTACCATATTAACCGCAAGAACGGCGGAAAAGATGATTTCCAAAAAACGCCGCCGCGAGCCCAGGTTCCTGGCGGCAGTAAAAAGCGCCAGACCGGAAAGAAACACCAAAAGAATTCCCGCCAGGAACCCGGCAAGCTTAAAAAGAACATCGGTGCTAAAAACGCTTTCTCCGGGGGGAACAAATTCCCTTATATACAAAAAAACCGTCGGCAGGGTGTAAAACAAAAAAAGCACCGCCAGAAAAGCGCCTGTCCATGCGAGCAGTTTTTCTAAAGACGCTTTTTTCGCTGCCGCCGGCAAAAGCAGCATAAACAAAATTGCCGCCGGAATTGCCAGCGACAAAACGACCGTGTTTACATATTCGCGGTTTACCAGGCGGGTAAAACTGCGCAGAACAGCAAGCACAAGCGCGGATACGGCGCCTCCAGCGGCGCTTACCGAAAGATCAAGGCCAAAGCACGATCCTGAAACTTTATCATTTGCGGACAGGTTTCGGGTTTCCCCGCGCCTGCCGCACAGGACGGCATAGAGCAGGGAAACCAGAATTGCCCCAGGCAGCGCATTCTGCACCACCTGTATAAGATATTTTACCATATCTCTTTAAAATACCCTTATAAACCCAAAAACTACCAAACCCGGGGAACCCAGTCAAAATCCCATTCGGCAACCAGCGGCTGGTTCCAGAATCTGCCGGGAACGCCGGTTTCCTGATCCACATGAAGAAGGTATCCATTGGTTTCAGGACTCAGAATGATGAATTTTACATTGTAGGTTCCCGCACCGTCAAGCTTGATATTGGTACCATAGTGGGGTCCGTCGCTCGCGCTCATCGGCATAAAGACTCCGTCGATTTTCCAGTCCGAACCGCTTTTGGCGACTTCATAGCGGACCGTCAAATTGGGAACAAAGTCTCCCGCGCCGTATCCAAGGCCGTTCTCTTCCAGGGCGGCAATATCGGCTTCTATGTGCATGTCCGACTGAGCCGCGGGAAGACTGTTGCCTGCGGGCAGCATGTCTACCGGCTGGAAATAAACCCCCGCCACATTCAGCGGAAAGAGTTCAATCTCATCCCCAAGGGGGAATTCCTCGAATCCCGCCTCGTCTTCTGTAATGCCGGCGGGCGCCTGCACCGAATCTGACGAACCGGCAGCCTGTTCCTGTCCCTGTGAGCAGCCCGCAACAAGCAGAGCGCCGCACAACACAGCCAAAAGAAGTACTAAAACCTTTTTCATGTACCTTCTCCTATTTGATTTTTCTCAAATGGTCAACGACCTTGAGTTGTAACCTGTTTTTAACAGCCTTTTTTTTGCAGCATTCGGCTGTTTTTTTTAAGCTGAAACACAAACAACGCCACCACTACAACAAGCAGGGCTATCTGGGGAATGAGCGTTTGAAAGGTAGGATAAATCCCCAGGATATCAACGGTAAAATTAAAGGGCAGCATGGTAACGGGGACGACATTCCCTTCCTGCAGTTCCTTGACGCCCGATCCGGCAAAGGAAACGGACATGACAAAAAGAAGTATGCTGGTTCCCAGAAAGAACGGTTTAAGCGGAAGTCTAAGGCTTAAAACCCTGATCAAAATGTATACAACCACCAGCGCCGCCGCGCCAATACCAAATCCAAGCCATATCATGTTGACATAGGTCTGGTTTCCCGCAAGCAAAGCCTGGTAGAACAGAATTGTCTCCGCGCCTTCGCGGAATACGGCAAGGAACGCGGCAAACGCGAGCGAAAACATGGAGCCTTTTGTAATGGAACTTTGTACCTTTCCTTCTATGTACTGGCTCCATGCTTCCGCTTCCGCTTTTGACACCATCCAGTTACTGACATAAAACAGAACAACGACCGCAAGAAGCATTGTTGCGCCTTCGATAATTTCCTGGTTCCTGCCGCTTGCCGTACTGGTAAGGGCGTTAAGTATGAACGCCATTACGACGCTAAAACCCAGCGCGACAAGAGACCCTATATATACCGATGTCGTGTTTTTTTTGTTCCCGCTTTTAATAAGATACGCGATGATGGCGCCTACAATAATGATGGCTTCAAAGCCTTCCCGCAGTATGATAAGCAGCGAGCCGATAAAAACCCCCAGCGCGCTTTCTACCGTACTGTCAAGCTGCGCGGCATCTTCGACAAGGTACTGCGAAAGCATGTCAAGACTTTTTTTAACCTCCTCATCGTCTCCTTTGGCGATGTTTTTCTTTGCGGCGCTAAACTGGTACTCCACTACGCTGGCCCGCTCGCCGGATATCTTTGTCATGACGATTCTTTCAAAACCCAGCTTTTCGTAGTATTGAAAATAAACTACATCTACCTCGTCCCGCGCTCCTTTGGGGTCTCCCGCCGTATATTTGTCATACGCGCCGGCCAAAATACCGGCCATTTCCTGGGCGGTTTTGGTCCAGTTTCGCTCTTCTGACACCGGTTCTTCCTTTCCGTCAAGCCGCCCGGCTGTGAGCCGCAAAAGGTAGGTCAACTGATTGTAACTGCCCCGGACATCTTTTTGGGACGCGCCGGAACGCATGGAAATTTTTATGTACTCAAACCAGTCGGTAATATTTTGGGCGCGTTCCGCCGATATGGTTTCCAGCACCCGCCGCTCAAAACCGGTATTTTGGTAATATTCGTTAAAAACCCTGTCAAGTTGTCCACACGCCCCCTCGACATCGGAAGAAACGTAAGAATAGAAGGATTCGTTAAGAAGAAGCCGCATTTCCGCCTCTGCCTCAAGATGGGTATCAAAACGAAGCGCTTCATCGGCAAAAAGCAAAAATGGCACAATCATGCACACAAGCAGTGCGAAAATTTTACGCATTACAGTCTCCTGTTTGACCAGCCCCCGGCGGCGGACGACCGCACGCCGGGGATTAGTTATCTTTACCTAAATATATTAGTAATAACTAACATTTATGTCAAGTAGGGGAAGGGAGGGGAGAGAAGAGGAGAAAGGAGAGCGGGGGAAAGGCTCAGGCGCGGTCCCGCAACCCCGGCGGGAAGGATCTAATGCTATGGTTTTCCTAAAAATTTCATGAAACCATACCCGGTCATCGCTATAACAGCCAGCAACCCAAAGCCATGATATAATTCCGCGTGTTCCGCCATGGACCCAATCAATACGGGTATTAGAGCGCCGCCAAAGCCGCCTGCCGCCATCAGTATACTGGCAACTGTTCCGCTCATCTCCCGATATGTGGAGGTTCCTATACCAACGATCATGGGCCAAACAGAACCCATCATGGCGCCGAGCGCTGCAAATATTCCCAACTGTACCCATTGGTTTTTGAAAAGCAGGAGCATAATAAAAAGCAGACCGGAGGAGGCAAATCCCAAAAGTATCTGGATACGGGGCCTCATCTTGATCCATGCAAACAAAAAACGGGAAACAGCCATAGCCAGCCAGTAGCTTGATATGGCATAAGCTCCCAATTTTGCGTTGTCATATTCCCACACAAAAAGAGAATCCGCAAAATAGGCAGCCCCTGTTTCCATGGCCACATAGGCCAGCATGGAAACCAGCAGGGCGATAAAAAACCGGGAGCCGAATAGCCGCATAACAGCCGGTTTTTTGGGCGAACCCCCCGGCAATACCGGCCTCCGGCATTCTGCTGTCAGCATAAAAGGATACAAGAGGACGTATCCGCATCCTGATACCAGGAACACCAGCCTCCATGTAAAGACACCTGTAAAAATCAATCTGCTAAAAAGCTGCGGACTAATCACCGCTCCCAGGCTGAAAGCACACTGCATGATGTTCAAATATTTTTTCTCGCTGCCAGGAAAGGAATCGGAGAGGGCGGAAGTACCGACACACTCACATACACTATAACCAATACCAAGCAGGAAAACGCCGCTTATAAAAAATCCCGGGGAATTTGAACATGCTGCCAGAAAACATCCTCCGGTAAAAACCGGCATAAAAAACAGCAGGACCCGTTTTTTTCCAACTCTGTCGGATAACCAGCCAAAACACAATGGGGCTATAGTGATCGCGGAAAATTGAACAGAAACCAGCAGCCCCATCACGGCAGCGCCTGCCGCAAAATCAGAGGCAACATTGAGGAGAACTAATTGAAAACCGCCAGCTTCGATTCCAAGAAAAAAGACCAGGCCGTAAACAGTAAGAGGAAGCAATTGCGGGTGTTTATTTTTCATGTTGAAAAGCAAATGTTTTACCGGAACAATGTTTATTCCTGCCGCTTTTGGGAATTGCAGGAATTGCCGGTTGTATATCTTTGCCAGGCGGAAAATTATGTAATTTTTTGCCCGGCAAAGACAAAGCCAAGGTGTATAGTTTAGAAATTCGGCGGGTTTAGGTATTTTGCTAAAATACTTGCATCCGCCAAATTTTCGGGGTATAGGGGAGCTACTTCGCAATAAATTCCAGGCGCCACATAACCAAAAGGCGGGCTTAAAGAAGCCCTGTTTGTAGGATGAGCGGCGGACCATATCTGCAGAAACGCATCCCATCCAATAAAGTAGGGATCATCCACAACAGTAGCGGCTACTTCACCGGCTTTCATTAAGTCATTAGTGGCAGTATTGAAATCGCTGGCGATAACTTTTACCCTGTCGCCCATACCCAGTGAACGTATCGCCGCCGCAACGCCCGAACATCCCAAACCTTCGGAAACAAAAATTACATCGATCCCGGGATTAGCCTGAAGCAGGGATGTTGTGACGCTCTCCGCTTTTACAACTTCACCTTCATGATTTAATTCCAGTACAACTTTCAGATTGGGATATCTTTCGGCGCATCGTGCCTTAAACCCGTTCAATCGTTTCTCTAAATCGACATTGCCCGGTACATAAAGAATGGCAACCTCGCCGGAACCGTTTGCCAATTTAGCGGCAATATCGGCGGCAACACGGCCGAAATCGGTATTGTCGGTGCCTACAAAACCAAGGCGATCGCTGTCCGGAGAATCCACATCAAACCCTACAACCGGAATCCCGGCCCGGACAGCTTCGTTTATTGAGGGTACAAGGGTAGCAGAGTCGGCAGAAGTTACCACGACACCGTTTGGTTTTTTTGCGATAAGCTGCTCCAGAGCTTTAACTTCCATGGCGGCATCTACTTCTGCCGCCCCTACAAGTTCCGTCCTGATATGCGGTCCAATTGCCTCCGCCGCCGCTATGAAACCGGCATAACACCAGTTAAAATACTCCGACCCCTTGGAGAACACAACCATGGAATACAGTTCTTCCTGCCGGGTTTCATTCGAGACAGTACCACCTTGATTACAGGCCGTAAAACCCATAACAGCCGCCAGAACGAGACAAAGGATCGGAAAAAGAGCCTTCGTTTTCATAACTTTCCTCCTAAATGTAGTGATTTTAATCTTTCGCTGAATACCACAGCAAAAATGAGCAATGTACCGGTAACGACATCCTGATAATATGTGGAAATGCCGCTCATAATAAAAGCGCCAAAAATAATAGCCACAAACAAGATGCCCAATAGGGTGCCTCCAATAGTACCAATTCCGCCCCGTACCATGCTGGTTCCGCCAATGGCAACGGCCGTGATTACCCGAACTTCCACATTGATGCCAAAGCTGGCATTGGCACTGTTGTAAGTCATGCAGGCTAAAATTCCCGCCACCCCGGCCAGTACCGCTGATTGTATGTAAACGAACCGTAAAAAAGATTCCGTATTAATACCCGAAAGTTGTGCCGCCAAAGGATTGCCCCCGACAAAATAAACCTGCCGAAAATAACGGTTTTTTGTCATCATAAGACAATAAAAAACTACAAACCCAAAAAAAATCCACAGCGCCGGTTTTAACCCCAAAGGGGTGGATCTGGAAAAATCAACAAATAAACGGGGCAGTGAAGATACTACTTTGCCGCCGGTAATTACCAGGTTAATTCCCCGTAAAGTCAGCATCATTGCCATGGTTACCACAAAGGAGTGAACATTCAACAGTTTGCGAAGATAATTATTGATAAACCCAAAAACACCGGAGACCGCAAGGACAACCAATGCCGCCGGTATTGCGGGAACGCCCCTGACCATCATAAGGGCGAAGATAATGGCGGAAAAAGGCATGATGCCGGCAATCGAAAGATCAATACCCCCTGAAATAATAACCAGTGTCATACCCAAAGCCATAATTCCTTCAAGTATAAAATTACTGATCATGATACGGAGGTTTGCCAAATCGCTGAAATGACGTACCGTCAAAGACATGGTTATGTACAGGGCAAGCGTCATTCCAATCAAAACATAGATTTGGATGTCAACCTTCCCGAGTTGCTTTCGAAAGAAATGGCCCGTGTTATTCCACATGCAGAACTTCTCCTTCTTCAAAAGCAACAGACAGTATTTTACTTTCTGTCAGGTTTTTGTTTACCAGTATTCCCTTTAGCGATCCTTCGTGCATAACGGCAACCCTGTCGGACAGCTGCAAAATCTCGGGAAGTTCGCTGGAAATCATGATAATGGCAATACCGGTTTCGGCCAGATTGCGCAGTATCTGGTGAATTGTGTCCTTTGCCCCCACATCTACGCCTCTTGTGGGTTCATCAACGATTAATACTTTTGGTTTTGTCATAAGAGCCTTTGCCAACAGCACCTTTTGCTGATTCCCGCCGGAGAAATTCAATAAATGCTTGTACAATTCCGGCGGCTGTATATTGAGCTTGTCAATATATTCGCGGCTAACCTGCTCTACCGCAGTTTTATCAATAGTACCGGTCTTTTTGGTAAACGTATCCAAAACAGATGCGACAATGTTGTCTGTCAGGGGTTTTGTTAAAAACAAACCCATTCCTTTACGGTCTTCCGTTAAATAGCAGATTCCCTTTTGAACAGCCTGCCGGGGAGATTTAAAAACGCTTTGTTTGCCAAGATACAGAATTTCGCCGCCATCCGATTTATCGGCGCCAATTATTGTATGGGCAATCTCGGTACGCCCTGAACCAATAAGTCCAAATAATCCAAGAATTTCATAATCCATTACAGAGAAGCTGATGTTTTTAAATTTCTTTGCGCGGCTTGTAAGATTGCGGACTTCTAAAATATTTTTTGTCCTGCCGGTTTGAGACTGCATGGATTTAGAAATGTCCAGATCCCGCCCTATCATCATATTGATGATCACGGGAATCGTCATATCTTCACGGTCCAGGGTTCCTATCAGGCATCCGTCCCTAAGAACGGTAACCCTGTCGGAAATTTCAGTTACTTCAGAAAGCTTGTGGCTTATAAATAATATAGTTATGTTTTTTTCCTGCTTCAATGAGTATAGCAGTTTAAAAAGATGCCGTATTTCTTTTTCGGAAAGGGAACTTGTGGGTTCGTCTAAAATCAAAACATCAATATCGCGGGAAATTACTTTGGCAATCTCGATTACCTGCTGCATACCAATACTCAAATTGCAGGCTTTCTCCGCAGGGTCTATATCCAGACCCAGCCCCTGCAGTATTTTTCCGGTTTGCTGAATAAGTTTTTTGTTGTTGATAAAACCAAGTCTGTTGACCGGCTCATATCCCGCCAGCATATTTTGCGCTACGGTCAAATTATCTGCTATGCTAAGCTCCTGATGTACCGTGCCAATACCATTGGCAATAGCCTCCAGGGGGTTTTTTGGATTAATAGCATCGTTATTTTTGAAAACTGTTCCGCGATTCGCGGTATAAACACCTCCGATAATTTTCATCAATGTTGATTTACCCGCGCCGTTTTCGCCTATGATGGAATGAATTTCTCCCCTTTTTATGGCAAGGGAAACATCATGCAGTACTTCAACGCCCCCAAACGATTTTGAGATATGTTCCAACCTGAGTATATTATCCATTATAGCAGCCCTTTTTGCATTGCCCGTTTACTTCGCAGGGTGTCTATATATAATGCAATTACAAGCATAATCCCGCTAATCGCATACTGCCATTCGGGAGATCCATTGAACATAATAAAGACATTGTTCACAACGGCTACGATAAATACGCCAAGGGCAGTGCCGAATATATTGCCTTCGCCGCCGGCCATTACCGCGCCGCCTATTACCGCCGCCGCTATAGCGCGCATTTCAAAGCCGCCGCCGTATTGGGCATTTCCCATGCCATAACGGCTGGCCATCAGCACGCCGGTTAATCCCGCCAGGGTACTGCAGATTATGTACCCGGTAATTTTAACTCTGTCTGCCGGAATACCCGATATATAGGCAGCTTTAAAAGAAGTTCCTGTCAAGTACATTTGCCGGAAAACTTTTAGTCTTGACAGCAAAAATCCCATTACAAACATTATAGACAACGAGATAATAACCAGAATCGGAATCCCAAACAATTTACCGCGGCTTATGTTCAGAAAAGAAGGAGGCAGACCACTGATGAGATAACCTGCCGTTTTTACATAGCAGACTCCCCTGACAAAGGTCTGTATACCAAGGGTGGCGATAAAGGGAGCCAATTTTGCTTTTGAAACCAGGAAGCCATTGATAAATCCAATGAGGGCTCCCATTGCAAGACCAGCGGCAACTGCAATAGGAGCCGGATATGTACGGGCGATTGTTGCGGAGATTATGCTACTCATGGCAACTACCGCCCCAATACTAAGGTCAACCCCGCCCAGCATGAGTACCAGGGTCATGCCTACGGACAAGAGCATGTCAAAAGCCAGCGAGGTAAAAATACCGGAAAAATTGGAGACGGTAAAAAATGTGACCGGTTTTATAGTACTCATAAGCACAACGATTGTGATATTAATCATCACCAGCGTTATGACACGGTTATTTTTCAAAAGTGAATGTTTTACCGCCACAGTTTTTCCACCCGATTATAGACCTTTTCCTACCAGCGCCTGAACATCTGTTGGCAAATCAGTAACACACTCAATTTCGGCGCCGCGTTTAAAAAAAGCGCTTTCCACCGTACCGCCGCAAATACTTGTATCGGGATAAAGATAAACCCCCAAGTCTATCATAATTCCAATATTGTTACCGTAGTAAATTTCTTTGTAAGGATGGATCAGCTGTTTCTCCATACATTCTGTTAACCCGGTACCATGAGCAGAGCTAAAAAAATGATACGCGCCCATATTTTTTCCATTGATTTCTTTTGTGGCAAAAAACTCCCGGGCAGCCAAATCGATACGGCTGGAAGATAAATTGTTCTTTGCGACATTTTTCAATTCCAGCACAGCCTTTTCATACGCTTCGTTCATTAGGACAAAGTATTTTTTTTGGACCTCGCTTCGCTCCCCCGCTACAAAGGCCCTTCTGCACACCCCTTTATAACCCCTGTAACTTGGACTGCAGCCAATCTGCATAATTTCTCCCTCTTGAACTATCTTGTTGGTGGCAGGGCCGATTACCGTCGCGCATCTTTGTCCGGAATTTACTATCGTCTCCAAACCATATCCCTCGCCCCCAAGAGCCTTAATAACAAAATCAGCTACCGAGGCGATTTGTAGTTCCCTGAGCCCTGCCCTGGCTACGGCCAGCATGGCCCGTACCCCGGCATTCGCTATGGTATCAGCCTGTTTCATGCATCTGAATTCATTCTCTGATTTTTCATAACGCAAGTCGGCCAAAATAGCGGTAGCATCAACAACCCCGGCATCAGGGGCAAGACGTTTTGTAAAGACTTCAAAATATTCGCAGGGAATATAGTCATAGGCGGTCATATAGCCTATTGAAGCAATAGGCTTGCCCATATATTCCCGGACAACGTCTACCAATTTTTCAATCTTTACACCCTCATAGTATTCGCCCGGCAGGGTGAATTCTTCAACAAAGCGTGTTTCCAAATTGAGCCCGGTCTCCTTGTTTAACAATCCGGATTCCGGTCCCACTAACAGCATGGGTTTTTTTCCTGCCGCTATTACCCCGCTGGCCCGTTCCAGAGTAGGGTTATACCCGGTCAAATACAGTCCGTCTCCCGGATATTCCCGGTACCAATAGTAGAAACCCAGATCTATCCCCTGTTTCTCCATTTCCTTCCAGACCTTTTCATATCGCTGCTGGTACTCTGAATCAGGGATTTTAAAACCAAGGTCCAATTTTTCCGAATATTGCCCAATAATAAGATCCACCCTCTGAATATCTTCCGGTGTCAAGCGCATGATTACCTCCTTGCAGGCTTGTTCCAAGTATGATTGAACATTATACAGGATAATTAAAACGCGGTAAACATTTTATTAAAATTTAATTGAAACGTTTAACTTTACAAGAACTGTTTTTTCTTTTATACTGGCAATCGGAGGCGTAATATGGCGACCATTAAAGATGTGGCAAAAAAGGCAGGTACTTCAATTGCAACGGTCTCGAATTATCTGAACAAAACAAAACCTGTTGGCAAAAAGAGGACCCAGAATATTCGCAAAGCCATAGAAGAACTGAACTATATCCCCAATCTTTCGGCAAAAAGCTTAAAGTCCAATCAATATAATGATATCGGGGTCATATTGCCCAATTTTGACGATTCCTATTATGTTCAAATATTTCAGGGAATCGATCTTGCCTTTCAAAACACCGATTATTACCTTAATCTGGCTTTTACCTATGATATACCGGAATTGGAGATAAAAATAGTGGACGGTTTTGTAAAGAAACAGATACGAGGGCTGATTATGATCACCTGCCAGCCGGATAAATGGGAATATTACTACAAACAATTTTATTCCGTTAATAAAAGCATAGTTTTGATAGACAGGCAAATCAATAACCTGGATGTAAATTTTGTATCCTTTGATTATTATACCGCTGTAAAAAACATAACTTTGCATTTACTGCAACAAAGTTATAGAGATATTTATCTTTTTACCGGACCTGCCATCTTTCATTGTGAAAGTGAGTGTGTGAACGGATTTACACAGGCCTTTGCTGACCTTTCCCTGTCTGTGGACAATTCGCATATTATTCAAACCCTGCTAAACAAGGAAGATGCTTTTCGGAATACCCTTGTTTTGCTTAAAAAGCATACACCGGAAATTATTGTAACCACAAGCGAATCCTGTTCAAAAGGCGTCATAGAAGGGCTGATACTTCTTGGTAAAACCCTGCAGGATATTCCCATTATCACGCTCGGCGAGGACCACTGGAATAGATTTACCCATTCCTGCGCCTCCCATTCTGTTACGCGCCCGGCCATAAATATTGGTTCACAGGCTGCACGAATTATGATGGAACAAATAAAATCCCCCAAAACATATGAATCAAAATCGGTAGTTATGGAAGGAAGCGACAATAACCGGGCAATACAGGTAACGCGGACTGCCAATAAAAATATAAAAACGAAAATTGGCCGGACAAAAATCCGGGTACTGCTGCTGGAAACAGCGCAAAGCAGCGCTCTTCTTGGATTGCTTCCCAACTTTGAAAACGAAACAGGTGTCCGCGTTGAATATAAAATGCTGCCGAATCAGTATTACATCAACCATATTCTTGAGGAACATGCCGACGACGAACAAAACAGGCCCGATGTCTATATGTTCGATATACCGTGGTTATACCATCTTGCAAGTTCGGGAGTCCTGGCGGATATTTCCAGATTTATACAAAACCCAAATTTTGATAAAAGCATTTATTTTGATAATTGTTTAAAATACTTTAGTGAATATAACGGAAATTATTATGGGCTTCCGTTTATGTATGCGCCGCAGATATTATATTACCGCAAAGATCTCTTTACCAACCCAAAAATCAGCGCGGAATATGAAAAATTATATCATTTAAAATTACGTAATCCCCAGACATGGACAGAATTTAACGCCATAGCAGAGTACTTTACGGTATATTGCAGCGCAATTGAGTACGGCACATCAATTCCGGCATCTTATAGCGAATATTTGATGCCTGAAATATATATGCGTTTATGGTCTTATGGAGGAAACATTATAAGTGATAACAAAGTTGTTTTTGACTCCCCAAAAACTTTAAAGGCGTTTACTAATTTAAAAAACACCTTCAAATATGCCAAACCTGATTATATGCAGGCAAATGATATCAGCATTGTAGAAGCTTTTCTGCGCGGGGATACCGCCATGCTTATTAGTTTTCCTTCATTTTTAGCGGATATTATTGATCTGCGTGCCAGCGGCATGAAAGGTAATATCAGCTATGAACATATACCCGGCAAGACACCCTGTTTGGGCGGCTGGAGCATGGGTGTAAGCGGACGATCAAAACAAAAAAAGGACGCGTTTTCTTTCGTTCAATGGGCCTGTACAAAACAGATTGGCAATTATTTACCGCTGCTGGGAGGGTATCCTGCAATCCAAAATGTTTATACCAACGATGAACTGATTCAGCTTTATCCATGGCTGCCCCTTTGTCTCTCCGCTTATAAATATACAAAACCCATTATTCCGCCGGTTTTAGGATCTAAAGCAGCCGTGCCGCAAAGTGAATTGGAGTATATTATATGCAAATGGTTTTATGAAGTATTGGAAGATAAAATAAAAATTACTACGGCTATAACAAATGCCCATAAAGAACTGGAACAACTCTTGAAAAGCCAGGGAATTACCACGGCTAAAAAATTCTGAACGATGCGGCTTTTAACCTTCAAAAATAAGAAAAAATTTATTTTTTCTTAACGCTGTTCTTATACGCCGCGCCTATAATTTGACCATTGCGAAGAGCATACACAAATCAAGGACGGGGAAACCCGCAAAGGACGCTGCCATGAAAAGAAATATTCCGTTTTTCGCTATACTTGCGACACTCGTTTTTACCGGTATCATTGGAGCCCGGCCGGGGGGCGGCTATACCGGTCCGTCCATCGGCATTAGCACGATACAGGAAGCAAAAAAAATGCCGGATGAGTCCCCTGTGGCCCTGGAGGGTAAAATTGAATGTTTTGCCGGCGATGAAAAATACGTGTTTACCGGCGGGAATGACACCATTGTTGTCGAAATTGATAATGGCGTATGGCGCGGACTTTCAATTGGAGCCGCCGATGTTGTGGTTATCTACGGGGAAGTCGATAAAAACTTTGGCCGGATCAAGATCGAAGTGGACAAAGTTGTCCGGAAATAACAAACAGCGCCGGTTTGACGGCGGGTTATACCGGCTATAAGCGCCGGAATCGGCGCTGTACTGCGGCCGGAATAGCGGTAAATGGCGTTAGAAGCGGTTTATTTCATCATTTAGATACTCTACCCGCTTCTTCCACCAGGCCTTCATACGTTCTATTTCTTTTTTATAGTTAACCCGCTTCCACCACCATACCCTGGAATTTAGTTTTTGCGACGCTTCCAGCATTGCCGCCGTTTGATCAAAAAATTCCTCCATGCCGGCAATATCGCCGTATTTTTCGTTCCAGCGTTTTTTGTATTTTTCCCTAAAAACAGGGTCTTCAAAAAACCGGGCAAAAAACCGCTGCCCCTGTCCGTTGCGGAATGTGGTTGTATAATACATTCCGGTCGCGTCGTTAAAGTATCTTTTACTCCAAAAACGCCCGCCGGTATTACTGTAGTCAAACCCGTAATCAAAATCCCATAAAGGCCCCAAACATATCCTGGAATCTTTTTTGCCGTCTTTATATAAATAAACGCTGTGCGGCAGTTGAATGTCGGCGTTTCTTGTTATTTCGTTAATCATAATATAATCAACAAAAACATCTATGTTGATTAAATCAAGATAATGGGTATTCGGGAACGGATCGGAAAACAATGCCGTTTCCAGTTCGTTTACCGCGTTTTTGACAAAATCGTAGCCGGAATCGCCGGGCAAATCTTCGGGATGTTTTATCATCACGGGCATTTCAAGGATCGGCGTCTGAAATTTGGGTTCCTCGTCATAGTGGCTGTCTATTTCTACAAGGAATCCGTCTTTGTCTATATCCACCCGGCCTTTTCCTGTCTGTATCTGCTCGGTCAGCACGTAACTTCCGTCGTATACGCCGTTTAGAAATAATTCGACATGGGTGTAATGGGGAGTAAAGGGAACGTTAAATCTGCTTCCCAGCTCAAAGGCCGATGAATTAAGAATCAGCGTCGTATCCTGATAATTCGCCAGCAATACCCAGCTTTTGGCCGGCGTATAGCCAAAGAGCGCGGTTTTTTGGGGAAACTTGATCCGGTACGACTTTTTGGGGGAATTCCAGCTGGTGTTCCCGCGGCCCCTGATATCGACCTCGGTTTTTATATCGCTGCCGCTGTCAAGGGGATCAATAATTTCGATCCCGGCGGTGATATAATCGTCCTTGCTGGTAACGGCCGCGCCGCTTTTTGTCGTTATTTTGATAACCGGCAGCCCCGTGTCAACTTTTGCCGCCTTAACATGACCGCGCCTTAGCATGGCCTTTCCTGCGGATTTAACCGCGTCGCAGGAAGCTAATCCGCAGATAATAAGCGCGATAAAAAACAAGGCGGATAATTTAATCTTCATAAGTACTCCCCGCGCATGCCTGGACGGCCAAGGCTTATTTCGAGGTTACTGTTTCTTTGACGAATTTTATCCAGGAATTCCTTTTCGTTTTTTGGATCTTTTAAAATAACCGTATAGTCGATTTCATACAGGCTTCCAAAATTCACGGTCCGCACCCGTTCCTGATGCGCCGCTTTTGCGTATTCGCTAAACACGTCGCTAAAAACGGCCGTATAATCCAGATTTTCGGCAATCACAATTTTAAGATGCCTGACCGGATTTTTTTCTTCGCCGAACCCCGCCGCCAGGGTATACAAAACCAGCATGCCGTTTATAAAAAAGGCAAAAATTACGGCGTACCAAATATGACCGGTTCCGGTGGCAAGCCCCAGAGCCATAGCCAAAAAAATACAGGCAATCTCTTTGGCCGTTCCCGGTACCGACCTGAACCTGACCAGGCTAAAGGCTCCCATTACCGCGATACCGGTTCCCATGCTGCCGTTCACCAGCATGATTATTGACTGGGTAATTACCGGCAGCACGGCCAGGGTAATTACAAAATTTTTATTGGCAGTCTGGCGAAAGGTATACGTTAGCGCGGTTAATACACCCGCGGCAAGCGATGTTACACTACAGACGAGTATACCGGTTATCGTTAAATCAATGCCGTTAAAAAACCGCTCAGTCATACAGCGGCCTCCGATTAGAGCGCGCTACCCAAAGAGTGGCAAGTGGCAAGTGGCAAGTGGCAAGTGGCAAGTGGCAAGTGGCAAGTGGCAAGTGGCAAGTGGCAAGTGGCAAGTGGCAAGTGGCAAGTGGCAAGTGGCAAG